>NZ_CAXBEQ010000003.1:0-562999 GCF_963974845.1 uncultured Marivirga sp. | reverse complement strand
GGCTAGCTAGTTACCGTAATGTAGCTCCTACGGAGCTGTTTGATAGTCAGCATTGATCAGGCTTCCCAAGTACCACAGGATAGTTAAGTACTCCACTGACAGCAACAACCCTAGCACTACTGTAAGGACTATTTTATGTTTCTGTTGGTAGTAAGGTGGACTATAATGTCACCCCTATGGGGCTTAAGGGCTCTGCTGTAGCTCAGTTACCGTACTATAGCTCCTACGGAGCTTTGGTACAGGCCGCTTGGCTAGCTAGTTACCGTAATGTAGCTCCTACGGAGCTGTTTGATAGTCAGCATTGTTCAGGCTTCACAAGTACCACAGGATAGTTAAGTACTCCACTGACGGCAACAACCCTAGCACTACTGTAAGGACTATTTTATGCTTCTGTTGGTAGTAAGGTGGACTATAATGTCACCCCTATGGGGCTTAGGGGCTCAGGAGTAGCTCAGTTACCGTACTGTATGTTTGATTGTATGCATTGTTCAGGCTTTCCAAGTCCCATCGGGACGACCGTACGGTAACCGCTAATGAGCGGAACACCCCAGCCCTGTAGGGGCGACATTACCATGATACCCGTAAAAAAACACTTAGAAACTTTTCTAATCAAGTAACAATTCCTAGCTTTTAAATTGAAAAAATCAACCATGGCCAATACCTACTCCCAAATCAATATTCACTGTGTTTTTGCTGTTAAAGGTCGGAAATATCAACTCACAAAAGATATTCGGCCCCAGCTTTTCAAATACCTCTACGGAATTCTAAAAAACGATGAAGCATATCCGCTTGCAGTAAATGGATGGAAAGATCACGTACATGTCTTTTTTGAGCTAGCTCCAAAAATGTCAATTGCTGATCATATGATGAAGCTAAAATCATCCTCTTCAAAATGGCTTAACGATCACTTCTTTGAAAATCGTGAGTTCAAGTGGCAAGAAGGGTATGGGGCATTTTCTTATTCAAAATCTCAACGCTCCAGTGTCATCAATTACATTGAAAACCAAGAGATTCATCATCAATCTGTATCTTTCAAAGAGGAGTACATCAACTTTTTGAATAAATATGATGTTGACTTCGATCAACGCTATCTGTTTGACTTCTATTAACTGCACATGAGCTAGAAATTTTTAACATAAATAGCTCGACCTTAACCTCATATGCAAAAGCTACCTTCACACCAAAAAGTTCTTTTACTATAAATTCATGGGGAGAATAATCAAGTGATCTATTCTCCTATTAAAAAAAGAAAAAACTCTTGAATCATAAAAAAATCCCTAAATTGACCACCAAAAAAAAGCAAAATCATGGGAAAGAAAATTTTAATTGGAGTTGGAATAGTGATCTTACTATTCATTCTATGGGTAGTATATGGCTTATTTATAGCTGAACCCGTAAGCCCGACCGCTACAGTTAGTTACAATGAATCGGGTTTAGAAATGACGATTGATTATAGCCAACCTTCTAAAAAAGGTAGATTAATTTTTGGTGAAGAAGCAGATGGTGCACTTCAGCCTTATGGAAAGTATTGGCGGTTGGGCGCCAATGCCGCAACCGAAATTAGCTTTAATAAAGATGTGACATTTGGCGGTGAGCCTGTGGAAGCTGGAACGTACAGAATGTACGCAGTTCCAGGTTCTGATGCATTTGAAATCATCTTAAACAGTGAAACTGATGTTTTCTTCGGTGCTGTGGAACCAGATGAAGAGCTGGATGTTCTAGCTATTCAAGCACCAGTTCAGATACCGGCATCACCCGTTGAGACTTTTACGATTGGTTTTAGTTCAACCGCTTCTGGCGCCAATATTAATTTTAGCTGGGACGAAACCATGTTTCAAGTACCAGTAGCACTACAGTAATCTATGGCATTTTCAGCAAAGAAATGGGTGTTATTGCCCATTTCTATTTTAGTTTTTCTTGGCATTACTTATTGGTTGATCGGTAGAATTCAATATCGATTAAATGTGATGGATGTCGAAGAATATGAGCCTGTTTCTACCCTCACAGTACAAGAGCATCTTTTAACTCAGGCCAAATTCCCCTTCATTGACGTACATAATCACCAATGGACCATGCCGGTTCAAGACCTGGGCAAGCTGGTTGAAGAAATGGATGATTTAAATATGGCCGTAATGGTGAATTTAAGTGGGTTCAGAGGCAAATATTTGGAATGGTCGTTGGAGAATGTCAATGAAGAATACAGCAATAGGTTTGTACTCTTTATGAATATTGATTTCGAAAAAATTGATGACCAAGGCTGGCCCAATGAAACGCTAAGCATGATGGAAGAGGCTGTCAAAATGGGCGTTAAAGGACTTAAAGTCTATAAGAGCCTTGGACTAACGGATACCGACAGTGAAGGGAATAGAATTAAAGTGAACGATCCACGATTAGATCCTATCTGGGCAAAATGTGGAGAATTGGGAATTCCAGTACTAATTCACACTGGTGAGCCGGCTGCTTTTTGGTTGCCCAAGGATAAAAATAATGAGCGTTGGTTAGAGTTAAAGCAATACCCCAGTCGCTATAAAGATCCAGAAAAGAATCCCTCTTTTGAAGAGGTTATGGCCGAGCAGCATGCGATCTTCCGTAAGCATCCTGAAACTAAATTTATTGCTGCCCATTTAGGCTGGTTTGGAAATGATCTGAGTCGATTAGGACAATTGTTGGATGAGTTACCGAATGTCTATACCGAAATAGGTGCAGTATTGGCAGAATTAGGTCGGCAACCGATTACGGCAAGGGAGTTTATGATCAATTACCAAGATCGTGTACTAATGGGCAAGGATTCTTACAATAAAGAAGAGTATTATACTTATTTCAGAGTGCTCGAAACTCGCGATGAGTACTTTGATTATTATAGAAAACGTCACGCCCATTGGAAAATGTATGGGCTGGGCCTCCCCGACTCTGTTTTGAAAAAAGTCTATTATGAAAATGCACTGGAAGTAATTCCCGGGATTGACCGAAATTTGTTTGAATGAAGAAAATGTCCTAACTAATGCATTGCTTTACTTCACTGATTAACTATGCTCCTAAAAGCTAAGTCGCTCACAAATAAGCGTTTAATAATATTTTACTACATTTAAGTAATGAAGCGCCTTTTTTTCATATTATACTTCTTTTCAGGCCTAGTTTTGAATGCTCAGGATCTCAATATTTCCGGCTATTGGCATGGAACGGTCAATGTTCCGCTATCCTCAGCATTAAGCAGCACTTTTTATTTCGAACAAAACGGGAGTTCAGTGGAAGGTTATGTGCAGATGAAAAAGAAGGATGGTGCTGATTCAGCTAAAGCGAATTTAGTAGGAAGTCTCTCAGGTACTAATCTTAGTTTTAGAACTACAGATTTTGAATACACTTTTCTTGGCGCTTGTCTTTCAATCCATGAGTTAAGCTATGAAAGCAACGGAGATGTAGAGCGCCTATCCGGAAAGTGGAAGGGCAATTGGGAGCTCAGTACCTGTCCTCCTAGTGTATCTGGAAAAATTCATTTGGTTAAGCAAAATATTCCAGATCCTGAACGTTCAGTTCCTATTTCCCCAAGCCAAGAGCGTAATCCAATTGCCTCTGATGAATTTACTGAATTTGTAGTTTCTGAATTAAAGGAACGAAAATACTACGCATTATTGATTGGAATTGAAGAGTATCAAGATGAAGAGATAACCGATTTAAATCACCCGGTGACTGATGCTGAAAAGATAGCCGAGGTGCTGGGTAATTTCTATACTTTTGAAAAGGAAAACATTAGGCTATTAAAAAACGCCTCCCGATCCACAATTATTGAAGCCTTAGATCAGCTGAGCAATAGTATTACTGACAGAGATCAACTGCTCATATTCTATGCTGGCCATGGCATCTGGGATCAGAAACTGAATCAAGGATATTGGTTACCTACAAATGCTTCCTCCAAAAACAAAGCCGAATGGATTTCAAACAGTACGATCCGAGATTACATTGGAGGAATCAACACCAAACATACCTTACTTATTACGGATGCTTGTTTTAGTGGCGGGATCTTTAAAGAACGAGATGTACAATTCAATAATGGCAGAGCAATTTTGGAGATGTACAAATTGAGTAGTAGAAAGGCGATTACAAGCGGTACACTTAAAACAGTCCCAGATGAAAGCGTTTTTCTAAAATATCTATCGCAGCGCCTGATAGACAATACTAGTATTCTGCTGTCGGCAGAAGAGCTTTTCAATTCGTTCAAAATAGCAGTCATTAATAACAGTAAAAATGGGCAAGTACCGCAGTATGGTGCTATCTATCAAGCAGGTGATGAAGGTGGTGACTTTATATTTTTACGAAAAGAGTAAATTCCTGCGATCAAATTCTAGTCTTCTTAGCGGCATTGATAAAAGAATCAATTCAGTTGAATTATTTTTTTGTACTTTTGGACTGAGTGAAAACTTATAAAAATTAACACCCATATGAGCAAAATAAAATATTTGATTATAGATGATGACCATGTATTCAGCTTATGGTTGAAAACCAATTTGGCAGATCTGTTTCCTGATTTTGAGCATATCAGTTCTCGAGTGGATACCTTAGGCGGCTTGCTTGATAATCATAGAAATGAGCCAGATTTGCTTTTCTTGGATCAGTATATTGATGGCCTCACTGGTTTTGATGTTTTAGATTTAATGAAACATCAACCCAAAACCATTATGATATCATCAGAAAGCATCGATAAATCCAAGTTGAGTGAATACCCGAATGTGATAGGATTTATGGATAAACCAGTCGATTTAGATAAGTTGACAGCTGTTCTGAAAAAAAATCAACTTATTTGATAAGAAAACTGGCTGATTCAATTTCTTTAAAACAAAATGATTTTAATTATGTTCTATCAGCTCACTTAATCAAATCACTATGAAAAAATTAAATTACGTATTCGCATTCGGGTTAATCTTTACTTTCTTAGCATGTGGAGGTGGAGAATCTAAAACAGAAGGAACTGAAGAAAATTCAATGGAAGTAGCAGTTTCAGAAGAAACTCCTGCTGTTGAAGAGACAATGGAAATGGACGAATCAACAAAGGATATCGTAGCTTTAGCGATGGAAACAGAATCACTTTCCACTTTAGTTGCTGCGGTTAAAGCAGGCGGTCTTGTTGAAACACTTCAAGGAGATGGTCCATTTACAGTGTTTGCACCAACTAATGAAGCTTTTGCAGCTCTACCAGAAGGAACACTAGACGACTTATTGAAGCCAGAGAATAAAGAAAAATTGGCTTCTATTCTAACCTATCACGTTGTTGCTGGAAAAGTGATGTCAACAGATCTTTCTGACGGCATGAAAGCCAAAACTGTTAATGGCGCTCAAGTAACGATTACAACAGCTGATGGTGCTAAAGTCAATGGAGCCAATGTGGTATCTGCTGATGTAGCAGCTTCTAATGGAGTGGTACATGTTATCGATGCAGTGATTATGCCTCCAAAGAAGTAATTAAAATTTGACCAACTATTTATAAAGAGCTCCTGTCAGGGAGCTTTTTTTATGTTCAAAACCTGTAGATTTCTTTATTCTAATTCTCTAGAAGCTTTTCTGGCGGCTCTATCTACCAAGGTAAATACTCGTTCGTAATCTTTTTTATTCTCGCTTGGTTGATGCCCTTTCACTTTTACAAATTCACAATGCATCTTGTCAGTAATTTCAAAGAAGGCTCGATATAATTCATGATGATTTAAAAGCTTTCCTTTTTTAGAATGAAAATCATTTTCTTCTAAGGTTTTACGTCTGCCTGGTAAACCCATGATATTTTGAGAATCGGTGTAAATCACAACTTTTTGAGCGCTACCCACCAGCTCTTCTATTGCCCAAATTAAAGTTTGCAGCTCCAATTTCGTAGAAGAAGTATACACAAACTTTCGAATCACAATTTTCTCCTTTAGGTTGCTTTGAAATAATTCATTTTCACAAAGCAACAGAGCAGCACCATAGCCCACTCTGAGTTGGTTATTTACACTTCCGTCTATGAATAATAATTGCTTGTTTTTCAAAGATAGCCTTATTTAATTCCGAAAAATAACCAAGGTTATTTTCTAATGTGTTCTCTTGTCTCTTTTGTGGTAGGAATTTGCTAATGTTGATATAGATAAACAAACATTATTTTTTACCACAAAAGATACAATAGAAAACAAAAGTTTTTTTCGCTTTAGCGAAAAATTCGTTACATGAACACCTTAATTTAATAGCAATGATAATCTCCACAAGGAACACACCTATGGTCCCCGCCATTTGGCGGGGACAGTCTCATGGATTTTAATGAGTAGTAAATAGTTAAGTTCAGCAATTTATAATGAATATTATTGCTGAATATAATCAAATTGAACTCCAAAAGAATTTCTGTGCGACTGCCCCCATTGGGGGCTGGGGCTAGGGATTGGGGCTTACCAGTCAATCGGTCTATAATCCTTCAAGAACTTACCACACCAATGTTTTCCGGTATTGATCCCATCAAACAAAGGATCCATAACACGAGCGGCACCATCCACTATATCTAATGGCGGTTGGAAGTCATGCTCCTTTTCTTTCTTTTTGGCTAATTCAGCAGGATCTTCATCGGTTACCCAGCCCGTATCTACTGCATTCATATAAATGCCATATTTAGCAAAATCTGATGCGGCAGTATGTGTCATCATATTTAAGGCTGCTTTTGCCATATTCGTATGAGGATGACGGTCTTCCTTATGATATCGGTGGAACTTACCCTCCATAGCTGATACATTGATGATATGTTTCTTTCCAGTGTCATCTTTCTTCATCAAATCGGCTAATCGATTGCATAATACAAAAGGAGCTACAGCATTCACCAATTGTACTTCCACCATTTCAATAGTATTAATCTCTCCTAGCTTCAATCTCCAGCTATTGGTTTTTCTTAAATCTACTTGTTGCAAATCAGCATCTAATTTTCCTTCTGGGAACACCTCTTCTGGACTCAACGAATTATCAATACTATACGGGATTTGAGAAAGCTTAGCTGATGAACTTAGCCCCACTCCTAGTCTTTTTCCATGCCAACTTACGGGTAAATTCTTCTGACCATCTGCAACTCCCTCGGTAAGTTCTTGAAGTTCTTGAACACACGCTTCATGATCTGATAAGAGTTCCTGCGCAAATGCAGGCAGAGCAGATATGGGTTTCTCTTCATTCGGCATCAAATGCTGATAAAAACCAGCCGGACGCCTCACTGTCTGTGCTGCATTATTAATCAAGATATCCAGACGGTCATATTGCTGCTCGATGAAATTACAGAAAATCTCAACACTCGGAATATGTCTTAAATCCAGTCCATGAATTTTCAATCGATGGCTCCATTTATGATAATCCTCTTCTTTGGCAAAGCGTAATGCAGAGTCGACTGGAAAACGAGTAGTCGCAATGACGGTGGCACCAGCTCTTAGCATCATCAAGGTAATATGATAGCCAATCTTCAAACGAGAGCCTGTAATAAGAGCAACTTGTCCAGTTAAGTCTGCAGTTTGATAGCGCTTAGCATAATTGAAATCACCGCAGCTTGGACACATGGTATCATAAAAATGATGCAGAATGTCGTATTGATCCTTACAAACATAGCACTCTCTTGACTTTTCTAATTTTACATCCGATTTGGGAATATTGCCTGTTAAGGAAATCATTTTGGGTGCTTCAAAAATTAAAGCTTCTCGAGCACTTCTAATGCCGGTATTATCCCTGGCATTTTTATCTTTTTGCTTAATTTTCCTTTTCTCAGATTTCCTCGCTTCTTTCTTTCGCCTTCTGAATTCTTCTCTGCTAGGTCTAGAAAATAGTCCTGCCGCCATAATTAGTGCTGTTCTCTTCTCTTTAGGGATATTAAATATTTGATTGGTATCTAAATTCAATGTCTCTAAAAGCGAGATGCATTGATCAATTTGTTCTTCACTGAAAGCGGTGGGATTGCTTTCTTGCTGAATTTCTATCATATTCTAATTTTGAAGGCGCAAAAGTAGTCATGAATATTCAGTAATTTTTATGTTTGGCTAAATATAAAACAGCTTTCCAACTAAAGCTCATTGATTTGATATCCTAGTCTGACCACAAAATCAAACAAGATAGGATCTGTTGCATAGAGCACTCCTAATTGATTCATGAAGGTCGATTTCGGATTGTTCAAATAAAGTTGTTTACCAAAACCATCAGTCACAATAAGGCCTAGCTCCTCAAAGAATAGACGAGTGGCAGCAAAATCCCAAATACTGCCCCCTCCTTTTTTCTTCTTGGGAAACTTAAAGTAGCAAGCCATAGGATTGTTCAATACCGCAATCGCATTCCTGACCGCTCCATATCCTAATTGATATTCCAATTTTTTTTCTTTTTCGTCAGTCCAAATTTGAAGCTCTTTCTTCAATAAATCGAAATAGGGAGTAGATTGTAGGCTTCGATCCATATAAACCTTCAAAACATCAGCTTTTCCAGTATTTCGTTTGAAAGCCTTATCATTTAAAAGCAAGCCTTTTCCTTTTATGGAAGTGTAACAATCCCCCAAGTCAGGTATATAAACTACTCCAATAAGCGGATCTCCAGATTTCGACACCAAGGCAATAGATACGGCATATCCCGTCCTTCCTTGCGTAAAAGCTAAAGTTCCATCTAAGGGATCAATACACCAAAAATGATCCTTTTCCAATCGAGAGGCATCATCTGCTGCTTCTTCAGTCAATACCCCCAGATCATATTCTTTAATGCTATCCTTCAAATGTTGAAGAATGATCTCCTGAGCCTTATAATCAACCGCAGTCACCACTTGTGAAGCCAAAGAATCACCGCTTTCTTTCTGTTCCTTTTGATAATGTTGATCAAACTGCGATTGAATGTATTCACCCGCTGCTATTGCTGCCCTTTTTGCAGTTTTACATAGTGAATTTAAATCTTTTTCTGTAAGCATTATTTGACTTTTAATTCTTTCAAGACGATTTGAGTAAGCTTTTTACTATACTCGTGCATCTTCCAATGGCCTGGACTCCAGCCATCTAAAAATCTATAGAAATCAGCCCATGAATAGCGATAAAGTTCGCTCCACTCCTTTTTAACTTCTGGATAATCAATAGTGTTGTCTAATGCATTCTTGAGTTGGCTAAAGTAATGCTGCAGCAGTTCTTCCTCGTATTTCTCACATTTCTCTTCCTCAAAACAACTGCTAATAAAATAAGCAACATCTTTCATTCCACATCCTTGGCCTACATATTGAAAATCAACAGCTGCTACAGTGCCATCTTCAGCAAAACAGAAATTAGCCAACTTGGCATCTCCATGTATAATCGTTTGATATTGAGCATTTTGAAGCTTTTCATCTATCAGGCTCGCAGCATTCTTCAAGGAGGTATTTTCCATTCGCTCCCATTCATCAGGTCGAGTTTCTAGATGCCAGTAAGTCCCCACTTCCCAAAGCCCCTTTGCATTGGTATTCATAAACTTAGCGTGAAAATGCGCCAACCAACTTAAACAGCTTTTAGCATGGTCCAAAGTCACTTCATTATGATGTAAACGAAACGGATACCCGCTAGCATCCAAGTCTTCCATGATCAATAACAGCTCGTTTTCTGCTTCAACAGCATGATAGCTCTGTGGAACTCTGCAATATGCATCTGTTTTATCAGCGTATTCCTGATACCATTGTCGTTCTACTTGATAAGATTTAAGCTTTCGCTGATGTGATAATGGGGTATTCCAACCTTTGGGGTGATGCTTAGCATCTGGCAATTGAATATGTTTAACGATTACGCTAGTGTACTTTCCTCCTTCCAGAAAATACCGTCTGATTTCGCCATAGCCACTCCAGAGCGTTTGCACAGATTCAGAACGGATGATCTTTGAAGCCTTTGTGATAGCCACTATTTCCTTTGTCACCTCTACCATAGAAGCTCAAAGTTGGCTTTTTTTGATGGGATCAACAAGGGCTGCACACTCTTAGATCAGGATTAATATCGCACACTTTTCCTCCGGATCAGATAAAAGCTAACAAGCAATCTTTCCTAAAGTGAATACAGGTGATTAAAGATCTTCATCATTGAGCAAGGCTACAACAAGCCGTTCTGCAGCTTTTGCAATGGCATCTTCCTGTGCAGTTTCAATAATTTGCTGATGATCTTGCTCCATTTTTGCTTTTTCTTCTTCTATTAAACGGGTCATCTCTTTCTCTTTTTGCTGTATAGCCTCTTTGTCCTTGGCTTTATTAAAACCACCTAGCTCTTGTAGAAAAAGCCAAAAATCTAATCGCTCCTGACAAGAAACCACCCAAACATTAGGCACTGCAGCTTTATATAATTGGTTTTCCTCATCGATGAGCCAAATAAATGGAATTTTGCCATAAAGCTTTGCCTCATCTAATTCCAAATAGGTACTAAGCGGAATTAAATAATCAGTATTGTAAGCATCAGGTACTATCATCAGTTCCTCTATTTTTTGCGGAAAGCAAGCTTTATAGTCCGCATAGGTAAAGGCTACATCAATATTCGTTTCTTTGCTTTCATCTACATTGGCTTTCAGCGTAAAAGAGGGCCAGTTTTCTTCAGGCTGAATATTATTTGCTAAATCAAACCTTCCTCCCCATTTACTACCTTTTGCAGGGTCATATTGGATAGCAGGAAAGTAACGGCTCGCATTTGCTGCTTTTGCCACGAGGTATTGACTCATTTCAGCTGATACATCCTGCATTGGTACAGATAGGTGACATAATCCTGGAGCTGTGGACTTGAAACAATTCGTTAATCCTTGGTGTACGCTCGAAGGATCAGCCATACTACTTTGGAAGGTATACACGTTGCGATGCGCCATAGCCAATGCAGCAACTTCTTGTCTGAATTGATGAGAGGCATCTTCCCAAAGTAGCTCTTGCTTGGGAGTAGAAATATGTTCATGGTTTAATACTACCACCTTTATGGGTTTGTTTGATGCCATTAGACTTGAAAGAGAGCTTAGATGATCAAACACATAGGGCTGATTAACAACTACTACTATCGGATAAAAAAGCTTTAACTCTTCAGCCAATAATCGATACCAATTGAAGTCTTCAAAATAGTCTTTATGGATATCCTCTTGGTATTCCCCCTCAATTTCCAGTTTTGCTATTCGATAGGCTTTCATCAAGGAAGTAAAAGATTTCACCTCTTTCTGAAATAGCTTTTGACCATGCTCAAAAAGATCGTCTTTGGTCTCAATTAGCAGTGTATTCTGAAAAAGCGGAGCTTTCTCCAGACTCTTTTTAACTTCCTTTTCAAGCAGCACTATTCCTTCATGCTTACCAAATAATTCCAGTCCTTCTTTCAATGTGCCAATTACTGAGATCAGACGAGATGACCGCGCTTGGGACAACTCTTCTGCTTTAGCTTTTGGGATTATGTCTGCCATTTGATCAAAAGCAATCAACTCATTTGCAAAATCATAATCTCCTTTAAGTGTCTCAACTACAGTGTCTTTATCGTCAATTCGTAATAATTTATTTAAACCTGTAATAAGTGAAGCTAATTGCCCTTTAAATGCTTTTCGATGTTCTTGATGGAGTTCTGAAAGCATAAAGTCAAGAAAGTAGAAAGGCGTTTCTTCCTCCAGCTCGATCACTAGTTTTTTGGAATTTGCCTCCATTGTAAAAGGATATGCTGATTGCTTATCATCCAAAAAATGCAGCAAGGCCGAAGAACAGCGGTTTTGCTGGGAGTCAGAATGCTTTCCTGTTCTATAAAAATGCCTTAATTTTTTCCAGAAAGATTGCATTTCCAATTCAGGAGCAGGATTACCTTTCTTCCAATAAAAGGAAGAGGTATCTGGTGTTAGCTTGTTAGGAGTTTCCATAATTCATGCTTTTAAATGGCATATCTATCCATGAGTGAGTTAATGGCATCAATCCGATCTTCAACCGGAACTCCCAGATTATGGGCACCATATTCATCATATCTAGTCCCTTCTTTATTCTGGTAAAAAAGCCCTATAGGTGTAGTGGTCTTAACCAATTCGGCTATTTCTCTTGCTTTCACAAGATTTGAGGGGTCATGCTCTTGAATATGTCTGAATTTCTTCAATGCCTGCTCTTCCAATACAATTCCATTCTCATGGTTCAAAACGGTTATAGCATCGGGATCTTTAACAGTGGGCTCATAGTTCTCTCGCATCCAAATCGGACATCTTTGCACTATTCGAACGAAAGCCAAACCAGGATGGTCGTAGGCCTTTTTAAGGGTAGCGTTCAGATGAGCAGGTTTCCAATCAACGGTTTGCGCCACAAAAGAGACATTTGCTAAGCCTAAGGTAGATTGTATAGGGTTTATAGGCGGAAGAACCGAGCCTGTCGGGTGAGTATTTGTATGGGTTCCCAGCGGACTGGTAGGAGAAGTCTGCTTTTTAGTCAGTCCATAAATAGAATTATCAAAAAGCAATACCACCATTTTCATATTATACCTGATCGCATGTACCCAATGCCCTGCACCAATAGAACAACAATCCCCGTCTCCAGTGATCACGAATACATGCAAGTCAGGTCTTCGAAATTTCACTCCACTTGCTACCGGAAAAGCTCTGCCATGAAGTCCGTGAAAGCCGTAAGTCTTCATATAATGTGGAAACCGGCTACTACAGCCTATTCCGGATACAAAAACCGTTTTTTCGGGTGGTAATTGTTCATCAGTACAAAGCTTTTGCACGGAATGTAAAATAGTGTGCGCACCGCAACCAGAACACCATCGCGCCTTGCTGCTTGAATAGTCCTCGATGCTATAATTCTCTTTTTCTGGTATTTCTATATCGCAAAAATCCGGCTGTAAGCTAATCATGTCTTATTCTGTTAAAGTTAAATCAAGTTTCTTCTCAAGCATTTCCAATATTTGGATCGGGCTCAAGGGCTGACCATAGACATTGCTAAAGCAATCTATGTCTGTTAGCGTTTGTGCCCGCAGGTACCAGGCTAATTGTGCATAACGCCTGTTCTCTTCTGTTATCAAGGGATTGCCAATGGTATCGCTATAGTTAATTTCCACCGTCATTACCTTTTTGAAATTCTTGAATATAGATTTCAGACCTGGTTCCATGGGACTTAAAAAGTGAAGATGGAGGCTACTAACCTTTGCCCCCCTCTCGCGTGCCCTTTCCACTGCTTCCTCAATTGCACCTCTGGTTGAACCCCATCCCACTAGCAATAAGTCACCTGATTTATCACCCAGTATCTTTGGTTCCTTGAGCGTTTTATGCAAGGCGGCCAACTTTCGGCTTCTACTTTCAGCTGCACGTTGGTTGATAGCTGGATCGTAAGCTACATGACTTTCTTCATCATGGGCAAGCCCTGTTAGGGTGTACATGCCTCCTTTTTGACCCGGGATCGGTCGTTTGCTTAATCCAGTATCTGGATCCCAATCGTAGGCCTTCACTCCTTCTTCCCATTTACTTTGATCAATTGGATCTGGAAACCAGGCCGATTTTATTTTGGGTCTTGGAAAGGGTTGTACGCCAGTTGCTAGATTGGCATCGGTCAACACAAAGACAGGAGTCCTGAATGACTCTGCTAATTTTCTGGCTAAAATGATATAGTGAAAACACTCTTCAATGGTGGATGGGGCCAGAACAATTTTAGGTGCATCTCCTGCTGCTCCGTATAATACCGCTAAGAGATCGCCCTGTTCTACCTTGGTAGGCAAGCCCGTTGAGGGGCCTCCCCGCTGCACATCCACAATCACCAGTGGAACCTCGGCCATAACTGCCAAGCCTATAAATTCAGTCTTTAGCGCTATCCCTGGACCTGATGTGATAGTGACAGCTGTTTGACCTGCGTATGAAGCACCAATCGCAAAACCTATTGCTGCTATTTCATCTTCAGCTTGATGTATGAGGCCTCCTGCTGATTCCATTTTTTCGGCCATGGCATGGCTCGCTGAAGTGGCAGGTGTGATCGGATACATTGAACATACTTCAATTCCAGCAGCCATTACCCCTAAACTAACCGCCTCATTCCCATTCATCACGACAAAATCTTCCTTACTTATTTTACTTGGTATAGTAAAATGCATAGGCAGCTTATCATTTGCATATGCATATCCGGCATGCAATAAGTCTATATTGCTTTGAATAATGTCATCACTCTTTTTACTGAATATAGCTTTGACCTGCTCAGCTGCAATACTAAGATCGCGGTCGTAAATATTACATAATAAGCCCAACACCCACATATTCTTTCCTTTACGAGGATCGCTTACGTGTTTTAAGCATTCTTTTTCCATTGGGATTTCATGGATGATATACCCAAGGGCTTTAAATTTCTGAATAGATTCTGTATATGCTGCATTCGTTTCTTCCGTATCAGTGGCCCATTTATTTTCAATGAGTAGGTATGTGCCAGATTTATACGCATTTTGATCTATTCTACCGTATAGTACCTGCTCATTTAAAGCCACTACCATATCGGCATGATCTCCCATATTGGTGACTTTCTTGCTGCCCATTCTTACCCTTATCCCCGAAGCACCTGCTTTTGACCTAGCTGGTGGGCGTATTTCTGCAGGGATAATTTCTACCGTCCATACGCCATTGCCCATTTTTGCCGAGATCGTTCCAAGGCTTTGACCACATTTTTGTGCCCCTTCACCTGAATCACTGACTATTTCAACGACAGCCTCTCTGATTTGCTTCCTTTCAATTTTGACTGGCTCAGACTTTATGGTTTCAGAATTATTGCTCATGATTTCTACTTTATCATTAATCAATTAAGATAATTTTATACTACTTTTCCCTGATGTAGATCATATGAAAGAAGGATCTATATCAACTCTTCCTGTTTAAACTATCTTGTGTCACGGATTCTATCTTTTCTGATTCCTGCTGACAACTGAAAAGCTTTACGCAATTATGAATAGCCCATATTTCGCTCCCCTTTTCTCACGATCTTCTTACTTTCTTTGCCTTTGATAGCCCCTGCTTTCTTATCTAGCCAGACAATAGCACCCGTTGGGCATCTTTGTATAGGTAATGGGGTTTGTTCTGCAATAGAATAATTAACCACAGGAAGGTTATATTCCATCGTAATCAGGTCTCCGGGAGCATCCATGGCACAGCGTCCACATGCAGTACAAGCTACCTGACATTCCTCCATCACTTCATCCCCTTTTTCAAGGTTTTTACATGCCACCCAAAGCTGGTGGCTCACCGGCTCTATTGAAAATAAGTCTTTAGGACAAACTTCTACGCAATCTCCGCATGCCGTGCATTTGTCTACATCCACCACGGGTAAGCCATGTTCATCCATATGAATGGCATCAAAATCACAAACATTCATGCAGTCGCCAAAGCCCAAGCAGCCCCAGAAACATCCTTTTCCACCTCCTGATACTAGCGCGGCCGCTTGGCAATTTTGAAAGCCTTCATATTCCGCTTTGTTTCTGGCAACATTTGTCCCGCCTGCACAGGCAAGACGAGCCACTTGTTTTTCTTCTGCTCCCACTGATACGCCTAGATAATTTCCAATCTCGGTTCTTCCCTCATCTGAGCTGACCGTACATTTTCCGGGTAATACTTCGCCAGCAACTAAGGCTTCAGCAAAAGGTCGACAACCGGGAAATCCACAAGCACCACAATTAGCATGCGGCAACATATCTTCTACTACATCAATGCGTGGATCTTCATAGACATAGAGTTTCTTGTTGGCAATTACCAACATGATTGACAATACTAATGTCAATCCCCCTAATGCGAGTATTGCAATGATGACAGTCATATAATATGCTTTAATAAACTAATTCAACCCACTTTTTCCCTGCGATGAGCTCCGCTTTTCGAGTTTGCCATTTTTCCTCTGAACCCATAATTTCAGAAAATGCTTTATCTAGACCTTCTTTCACTTTAGCATGACCGGCAACATAGATATGGGTATTCAGCACTGATAACATATCAACAATCTCCTCGGCACGCTCTTCTATTGATTGGTCAAGGACAACCGTATCGTTCCAAAGTGGCCGAGGACTATAGGCGTGAATGGCCTTAAATGTATCTTCGCTATAATAATTAGTGAGATCATCATCCTTTTCATTTTGATACAATAGCTCTAGGCCTGTTTTTGCCCCGTAAAAGAGAAGAATCCTGCCAGTCCAATCTTCAATATTATTATAAATATGCTTTATGAAGGCTCTAAATGGGGCAATGCCCGTTCCCATTCCTATTAGAATTAGGTTTGCACTTCTGTCTTCCGGTATTTTAAATGGCAGTTCATAAGGTCCTGTGATCGTGATTTTATCGCCCGCTTTCCTATCGCATAAATAGTTAGAGACAATTCCATCATAAAGCTCACCACTGAAAGCATCGACATAAGAGCAGCGCTTCACCAACATAGTTATCGTAGTATGGTTTTTAGTCCTTTTTGGAAGGTCTGCAACGCTATAGAGGCGAAGATGATCTGTATTCCCAAAGTCGTCATTAGATTTCACCAAAACACCAAAGCTTTGATCGATTTCACAAGCAAACTCTGGATCTTTCACTTCAAGCACTAATTCTCGTACTTCCTCACTACCTTCCGGACTTAGCCTTCGCGTCTTTTTAACAATTGCGAAATATTGCTTTCTAGTGTCGTAATCTGATAAATGTGCCATGGCCTTATCGTTTTAATTCTTTAATTCTACTTTTTTATTCTTACAAATGGTACCGCAACCACAACTTCCACAAGTTGATCTGCCAGCTAACACATCTTCATCCTTTTGCTGATCAGAAAAGGTCCTTCGCCACAGGTTCTGAATAATGACCCAAAGGATCATTAAGCCTGTAATTCCTATTATTCCTATTAAATATTTTAACATAATTCTTACTCAATTACTTCCTAAACCTGAAAATCCCATAAAAGCCAGCGATAATATTCCAGCAACTATCAAAGTCAATACTGTCCCTTTAATTGCAGTGGGAACTTCAGCTAATTCAAGCTGCTCTCTAAGTCCTGAGATTAAAAGTAAAGCCAATGTAAAACCTGCTCCGGCACCCAAGGCGTAGACTATACTTTGAAAAAAATCATATCCTTTGTTCGTTTGGAACAAGGCAACCGCCAGAATTGCACAATTAGTGGTGATTAAGGGCAAGAAAATACCCAATGCCTTAAAAAGTGCCGGGCTCATTTTCTTAACAAACATTTCCACCAACTGCACTGTGGAAGCAATCACCACGATATAGCTGATCAATTGAAGAAATGGAGCATTTATGGCCACTAATAATGCATGAATTCCATAGGCACAGATCGAACTGATTAACATTACAAATGTGACGGCCGCCCCCATTTTACTGGAGGTTTCGATTTTACCTGAAACACCAAGGAATGGGCAGATGCCCAGGAAGTAAGCTAACACGAAGTTGTTCACTAAGCAGGCACTGATGAATATCTGACTATATGATTCCTGATTCATGATTGAGCTCTTTTTTGTTTAATCAAATTGAAAACCAATAACCAAGCGGCTAGTGTAAAAAAACCTCCAGCCGGAAGGATCATAATTACCCATTCCTGAAAACCATCAGGAAACAAGCTAAATCCAAAAAACGCCCCGTTTCCCAATATCTCCCGTACCACTCCAAGGCTAAACAGTGCTATAATAAATCCAATACCCATTCCCAGTGCATCCATGATGGACTTTCCTACGGTGTTTTTTGAAGCAAAGGCTTCTGCCCTGCTTAATATTAAGCAGTTCACTACAATTAGTGAGATAAATGCCCCCAGGCTTTTATGCAAATCCACACTAATCGCTTGAATGACATAATCTGTAATGGTGACAAATGTGGCGATGATAAGAATGTAAGAAGCGATTCTTACTTCCTTAGGGATGAAATTTCGGAGCATGGATACCAGAATATTGGACATCAGCAATACAAATGCCGTGGCTACTCCCATGGCGAGCGCATTTTCTGCTGTATTGGAAACCGCTAAAACCGGGCACATTCCCAATACTTGTACAAAAACCGGATTTTCCCTCCATAAGCCTTTAATGAACTCATCAGTGGAAGTGGGGACAGTTTTTAAGCTTTCGTTATGGTTTTGATTATTACTCATTATCGATATTTTTAAAAATACTCCTATTTTTATGAATAATTGGCATCCACTTTTCTGCACTGCTTGCTATGATATCTCCTATAGCTCGAGAGGAAATGGTAGCCCCTGTAATTCCATCAATTTCATATTCATTTACTTTAGAGCCACTTTTTACGGTGGTCACTTTATTCTTAAGGCCATCTTTATCCTCGTTTAAGGAGACATCGAGATCAGTGAAGTTGTTGAGGAAATCAGGATCTTTTTCGATCTTATCACCAAGGCCAGGCGTCTCCTTACTTTCTAATACATAAAACCCTATAACCTCCTGTTGATCAATGTTATACCCATATATGATTCGAATAACATCTGCATATCCCTGTCCCGCTGCAACGATGGCTAGTCCTTTGAAAACACCGCTATCGTCATAGCCAGCGTAAACCACATCTTTATCAGACTTATCTCCTGCTTTGAATGTATTATCTTGATAAACATAGGGCTGCATTTGAGTACTTCCTGGAATAACTTTGAAAATAGCTTCTTTTAAGGCTTCTGCTCTTAAGTTTTCGATACGAGGCTTTGTGCCTTCATAGGTAAATACGATCAGGAGACCGCACAAAATACCGATTCCAGCCATAGCTCTGATCATTTTGAAACTGTTGGGCGCTATGGTCTCTTGCTCTTTCATGAGGTTTTTAATGAAGTACCGTAAACTCTATATCGAACTAATCTATCTATATGAGGTGAGATGGCATTAGCTAACAGAATGGCGTACATCACGCCTTCCGGTAATCCACCCCACAGCCGTATAATCACAACCAAAGCTCCAATGATAATTCCGTAAATCATTACTCCCCAACTAGTTATAGGGGAAGCAACCATATCGGTAGCCATAAAAACCGCTCCCAACATTAAGCCACCAGAAAAAAGCATGAATAATGGAGAAGGGTATTCTACAGGGTCAACCCAATAAAGGATGCCACTGAACACGAATACGGTAGCGAGTATGGAAACTGGTATTCTCCAGTTCATGAAATTGCGCCATACCAAATACAATCCTCCCAGAAGGATAAATACAGAAGATGTTTCTCCTGTTGATCCGCTCACTAAACCTAATGCTAAATCGCTTGCTTCAGTAGTGATTCCATCAAACTTGAATGCTGAAAGTGGTGTCGCACCAGAAGTTCCATCAATAACAGGTTCCATAAAAGGGACTGCCAAGACTGCAGAATGAAGTGTGGTAAATCGGTCCGCAGAAAAGCTAGCGAACCAAGTGGTGATGGCAACCGGAAACGCCCCTTGCAACACTGCCCTTCCTACTAAGGCCGGGTTAAATACATTGTATCCTAAACCGCCAAAAAGAAACTTACCCATACCTATGCCAAAGACACCACCCAAAAATGTCATCCAAAGCGGGAAAATAGGTGGTAATGTTAAGCCCAAAAGCAATCCGGTGATAATGGCAGACCAATCAGAAACAGTGCTTCTTTTATTGGCGAGTCGGCATAATACATGCTCTGTTATTAGACACGAAACAACTGCCGTAATCAGAACCAAAGCAGCATTCCATCCAAAAGCGTAGATCGAAAACAAAGCAGCAGGCATCAATGCAATAACAACATTTCGCATAATCACCTCTACACTAGTGCCTTGTGTCAGGTGAGGTGATGTACTAATATGGAGTGTTTGCTTTTTCATCAGGCTACTTTTCTTTTTCGTATAATAGATTTTGATAGTCGGAAGTATTGCACTAATGGAATATGAGAAGGGCACACATACGAGCAGGAACCACATTCAAAGCAATCCATCAAATGATATTCCTCAGCCATTTTTTCATAGGATTCGAATTTTGCGAGAATACCTAACTTCGAAGGGTTTAATGAAAGTGGGCATGCATCTACACAGGCGCCACATTTGATACACGGGTAAACTTGAGGTGCTTGCTCAATTTGCTCTTTGTTAAAGACTACTACACCGGAAGTTCCCTTCACTATTGAAATATCCAGATTAGCCACAGCAACTCCCATCATGGGTCCGCCCATATAGACTTCACTGACAGATTCGTCCACTCCGACCTGCTCCAATACATATCGAAGTGGAGTTCCAATGGGAATCAAATAGTTTCCTTTTTTCTTAACCCCAGGTCCTGTAATGGTGATTACACGTTCTTGTATTCCTCTACCATGAGGCAGTAATCGTCCAATTTCCGCTGTAGTGGCCACATTTACCACTACCGCATTCACATCAATTGGTAAGCCTCTTGAAGGCACTTCTTTACCTAAAAGAGAAGTAATTAGCATTTTCTCTGCTCCTTGAGGATATTTGACAGGCACCACTTCTACTGATATTGCTTCATTTTTTGGAAGTCGTTCTTGGAGCAAATCCGCTGCATCTTGCTTATTCGCTTCAATTCCGATGATAGTGCGTTTTGCAGCGGTAGCTTTCATTAAGTATTTGATTCCTAAGAATATATCATCTGATTGCTCAAGCATTACCCGATGATCAGTGGTCAGATAAGGTTCACATTCAATGCCATTAATAATCAAAGTATCGCAATGTTTTCCATCAGGAATTTTTAATTTAGCATGGGTCGGAAATGCGGCCCCTCCCAAGCCTACAATTCCAGCCTGCTGAATTCCCATCAGAATATCATCTGGGGATGCAGCATCTAGGTTAATTGGTTCTCCATCTAAAATCTCTTGTGTGGAAGATGGAAATGGTTCCAAATATATGCCAGTGGTCATCTTGCCTGAAATAGTTGGGACATTACTAATTCTCTTCACCAAGCCACTTACAGGGGCATGCAACGGAACAGATAGATATCCATCTGATTCTGCCAAGATCTGTCCTCTAACGACCTCCTGTCCTTCTCTGATCACCAATTTAGATGGAGCTCCTATATGCTGAGCCAAAGGCAGAATAATCAAAGGCGCAAAGGAAAACTGTCGAATAGGTAATCCATTCGTTTCCTCCTTATTTTCAGGAGGATGTATTCCGTGCTTGAAAGTCTGTTTAGCTGTTCTCATAAGGGATTAATTAAATTTCTCTCCTCTTTTTATCCATTTTTCCATATCCTTAGCATTGGGATCGGCTGGTAATCCAGGATGAATCACCTGCGCAGTACATTTTTCAGCTGCAGTCACCAGATCTTGGTACGGTCCTCCCTTAGGATCTTTGATATAAGCCTGCTTGTCTTCGTTATAAGCGAATATCTTAGAATTGATGTTGATGCATTCATCACAGGAAGTGCAGTCATCACTTTCTATCCAAGGGGAAGACGTAGCTTCTTTTGATGTGCTAGCTTCAGTTTCTGGCTGTGGACTATCAGCAACTTCCAAATTCTCATTCTTTTCAGTCTTGCTAGGCTGTGCAGCCGTTTTCTTCAATAGCTGATCAGTAGCCGGTATTGAGGTTCCGTTTCCTCCTGCAAGTTGCATCAGCTTTTGAGTAATCTTACCGACTACCTCTGCTCTTATTTTACTTTCTAGATCAGTAGCGGTTCCGTCTTCCTGCTTCACGCTTGCAAGATCGCGTAGCAGAATCCAGAAATCTCTTCGTTCTTCACATGATTCTACTATTGGTTTAGCCACCAATACTCTACTCAACTCGCCTGTTCTGTTAACCGCCCAAATAAATGGGAACTTATCCTCTCTTTCGCTTTCATCTAGCGCTAAGAAGTCTGTTAGCAAGATCATATTGTCGTTCCAAGAGTTGCGTGGTACATTCCTGAAATGTTTTCTAAAACGTCCCTCGGTTATGGCAAAATCGGCAAAGGTCATAGGAACCTCCATTGTTTTTTGAATCCCATTTTCTTCATACTTCAACTCATAGGTTGGCCAATCTTGATCCATAGCAGGGTTGCCTGTAAGATCTAAGGCCTCCTGTACTTTTACCCCCAGTTCAGGATTGTACTTAAATATTGGATAAGCTCTTGACTCTACCGCCAATTTTGCTTGATGTACCCCTAAATCATCTGCTACACCATGCTCTGGTTGGCAAGTAGTGTATAAGTTAAATAATGCTGGTCTTCGTGTAGTCAAGCCATCAATAAAACCTTCTATCATATGGCTTGTATTAGCCAGAGTAGCTTGCATGACATATGTATTTCTATGTGCCATTGCGACCAAGCCAATCTCTTTTCTCGGCTCAGCTTTTCCTTTCCATACTTTTCCGTATTGTGCCATATCAGAAATCTGTCCGATAAAGCCTGAAGTACAAGCTTGTCCACCGGTATTTGAATACACCTGAGTATCGACCACAATTACTTTAATAGGTTTACCAGATGCCATCATACGGGATAGATTTTGAAAACCTATATCATACATAGCCCCATCGCCTCCTAAAGCTACCACGGGTGGGCATAAGAGCCACTCCTCATCTGTGAATTGATGCCAGTTGAAATAGGTAAAGAAGTCTTTATCTTCTTCAGGACGGTATTTTCCTTTTAATTCCAGTTCTGCTTTACGGATAGTGGTAAATCCTTCCGCCATTTTAGCCATATGCCCTTCGAAAATACCCATTGCCATAGAGGTTGAATCTTGGAATAGGTGATTAGCCCAAGGGAAAGGATAAGGATTATAAGGATAAGTACTACCCCAAACAGAAGTACATCCAGTGGCATTCGTCATACCCATTGAAGATCTTCCTTTACCTGTGGTTCCATCCGTATATTTCCATTTCAGTCGCTTTAATTGGGAAAGTGTATGTGTTGTTTCCTTTAGCCAATCTTGGTCAATTGGTTTGCTTCCACGTTCAGCTTCCAACTTGGCGGCAATGCCAGACATGGTTAAATCTGAATCATGTGTATCTTTGAGAATTCTTTCTATTGCATCTGTGTCATTTATATTGACATTTTCTATTAAACGAGCCTGGATGTGTTTTTCCATCTGTTTAATGAGGCCATCTAAATAATCTATGTGTTTTTTAATGCGGGGTTGCATTAGAGACTCTAATGTCGCTGTAAATAAATGGACTACAGATTTTTCAGAACATCCTAAGCAGGCTCCATCGCCACTTGCGAAATTCATATAGGCTTCTTTGTTTAAAAGCAAAGTTTCCAATGGCCCAATTTTCTCTTCCAGATCATCAATGCGATTGTATTTCTCTGGCGTTGTTGGCAGATCAGTCCATAAGTCCCAGTCTTTTCTCAATTTTGCTACCGTGCCATCTGTCTGAATAATAGGTCGTAATGCGTCATCTTCGCAGACCTGGATACATTCGTTGCAGCCCTTGCAAGTGTTGGGGTTAATCGTAATGCTAAATAGACCTCCGCTATTGGGTGATTTCTTCTCATGTAGATCATAATATGGTCTGGTAAGTGCAAATTGAAAATCGCCTAGCTCTTCTCTAAACCAGCCCAGCTCTTTTACCATATCAGTCTGATCTTTATTCTCTTCAATCATCTGGTCAATGGCCTCCTGAATGTAATTATTAACCGTTGCACCATTGCCTGATGAATTAAATAGTGTCCTTACTTTACCTTCCATTGTGCGGACAGCTTTCTGCAAATTCTTTACACCTTCATTGTTCTTTTTCACCCGCTTCACCACTGTATCAAGCACATCTTTTAGTTCACTAACTAATCCAGGTATAGCGGTATCAGGACAAACTGTATAACATTTACCACATGCGGTGCAATTATTGGCTATCCACTCCGGATGCTCGAAACGAATACCAGTCATATCACGAAATACTGAGGAAACTGCCGGCATTACGCTCAAGCCAATAAAGGGATCAGTAATATTATCATTTCCCATTCCTTGGGCATAGAAGTTACCTGTCTGCTCCCAAAAGCGATGGATGTCACTTAAGTTGGATTCACTTTGTGGCATCTCCTTAAGCATCTGTGGAATCGGTATCCCTACTGTTCCATTAGCGTAGCCATTAGAAGCTGTTTGAACCTCTTTAATCGTAACTTCATTAACCTCTGTAAAACCACGTTTTACTACACGCATATTATCATCCACAACCCTTTGGCCTTTACCGCCAAATTTGGATTGAAGTTGATCTTCAATGGCTTGCAATAATTCCTTTTCATTTAGTCCAGCGGTTTTCATTAATGGAGAGGCTGCAAAGAAGGCTCCTTGAAAGGCAATTCCCTGCATGCGTAACTGAAGCTCAGGATCTGAAGCTTCCTCTCTGGCGATTTTAAAACCGTCAATATAGTAGACCCGGATATTATTCTTCACAATTAATTTTTGATACTGCTTTGGAATAGTAGCCCACACTTCTTCCTGATTTGCTTTATCGCTTTGAATGATGAAACAGCCTCCCTCTTTCAAGCCTGCCAATGCATTAGTATGTTTAAATACGTTAGGATCAGGAGATAAAACCACATCAACAAAGTAGAATTCACAGTTCATGCGAATAGGTTCAGGTGCCGCTGCCAAGTAATAAGTAGTTGGTTGGCCTTTCTTCTCTGAACCATATTTAGGATTTGCTTTTATGTCATATCCCAGGAGGTCATAAAGGGTCATCGCCAAGTTTTTACCTGTTGTAATTGCGCCCCAGCCTCCAACGGAATGAAAACGGACAGTTGTAGCTCCTTTTGGCATAAGATTCGGACTCTCAGAACCATGCACTGCCAATTCTTTAACTTTAGGGTAGGCAGCTTCTATTGTTTCCTGATAAGCTCTTTGCTTTGGTGTGAAGGCATTATCTCTAATAAAATCAATTGATAAATAGAATAACTTTTTGTGCTTACCATCAGGCAGCATATTTTCAACAGCACCAATGATGCCTTCGGCCTGCAAATCACGGCTACCCATTCCAAAAGATCCGGAATAGATTCTAGGTACATCCTTTGGCTGATAGGATTCGATTTCCGGATAAGACTTATCAGTTTTGGAAAGTCCATTTTCAAGGCATTTTGACATAACGGCCCGAAGTTCACGGGCAATGGGTAAGTCCTCTGCTAATGGTTGATCCAGTCTTTCCAGAACCACTACTCCTTTTTTACCTTTTAGAATTTTTGATAAATGGTCAGCTGGGAATGGACGAAACATCACTAAATCCACTACCCCTACTTTGAGCTTTCGAGTAGTTCTAAGATAATCCACTACTACTTCAGCGCTTGGTATAACACTACCTTGGCCTAAGATAAGGTAATCAGCATCTTCAGCTTTATAGGACATCACCCGTTTGTAATTGCGACCGGTTAATTCCCCATATTCCTTAAAAGCAAGGTCCGTCAACTCTTTAATATGATCAAAAAAGAAAGGTCGTTGTGCAGCCACACTTTGCATATAAGAATCCTGATTTTGCACAATTCCAGCCATCACGGGATTGTCTACATCCCACAGCTCAGGAATGCGCCTGCGCTGATCTCCAAAAATAATTTTTTGGGCTGGAGTTGGCGTGTCGATCATATCATCCGGCCTACCCAAAAACTCATTGATTAGCTCTCGTTCTGGAATTAACAGACTTTCTATTAAGTGCGTGGTCAAAAACCCATCTTGGGCTATAATTCCAGGTGTAAGTGCCAACTCTGCCACCCGGTGGGCAATTACATTTAAATCTGCTACGTGCTGAGCATTTTTAGCAAAAAGCTGGAAAAATCCGGTGTCATCTACTGCATGATAATCATCATGTCCGGCATGCACATTGAGGGTTGATTTGGTCATGGCTCGTGCACCAATATTTAACACATAGGTTAGCCTTTTACCCACTGCAGCATACAAGGACTCGTGCATATAGGCTATCCCCTGCCCTGATGAGAAATTTGCAGCCCGTTGGCCGGTCATCGACAAACCAGCTGTAACGGCTGCGGCTGCATGTTCGCCTTCAGGCTCAATGAATATTAGAGGCTTATTAGAAATATTGAGGTGTCCCTTAGCAGCTTCTTCTGCCCAATACTCTCCCATCTGCGTTGATGGCGTAATGGGATACGCTCCAGCAGCATCTGAAGATTCTCTTTCACACATGATAGCAGCAGTATTTCCATCCATAGCTGCAGATATTCCGGGATATTTGGGTTTGATACTTTTGCTCATAGCAGTGTTATTTAAAGTTGATTTAGGCCTCGCGAACCACTTTGCGTGTATTTTCAGCCATTGCCATAAAGCTGTTGGCAGTATTTAGGCTCATCCAAGTGTCTTGACCCTTTGTAGGATTATAAAGAGGTACAAGGTTTAGCTCATTGAATCTTTTGTCAATTGACCTACAGCTTGACAGCAGATCCTCAACATTTGAAGTTTTTTCAAACTCAACATCATTATCTAAAAGGAAACTTCCTAAATAATTTACGATAGCTTCATATGCATTCTGACAAACGCTGTAATGTACTACGTCTTCTTCAGGTTTGCATAACTCATTATTGGCTCTAGATAATAGCTCATTAGCTGTTTCTAGGAGGGTTTTAGTCATCGGTTCCATATTAGTCGGATTTTGTTATACAAATAAATTTACGAATAGGAATTGACTCATATTATGACATAAATCACGAAAATGGATGATTTGTATCGAGAGGCTACTAGACAAATTGTAGTCCGGCTGCATGAAATTGTCCAATTAGAAATACACCACTACACTTCAGTACATAAGCTTGAAGTAGCCAAAATCTAGAATGGATACTTGAAAATCTTCAATAAAAAAAAGGGAAAGTATTTTCTTTCCCTTTTCATTGCGACAAGACATCTAATATTAATTTAATACTTCATTAAGTGATTAGTAATTTAAAATTCTCAAATAAACACCATATGCGTTCCTTCCCCTTCCGCTAATTCATACATTTGTCCCACAGTAATGATGTCTTTCACTTCCGGAATCATGTCCTCCTTCTTAAGATGAAACATATCAGCCGCTAATTTACAAGCAAATATCTCACCACCACCTGCTTCAATCATTTCGAAAAATTCGCTTACTGGGGGAATATCCAACTTATCCATTTCCTTCTTCATCATGCTAGAAGCCAAAGCCTCAAAGCCGGGTAATCCTCCTATCATAGTAGGCATTCCTCTCATAAAAGCGGGGTTACCTACTGTTGCTGTGTGGAGGTGATCCGCTTTCTTCTTGGTAATGGCATCTAGTCCAAAGAAAGTAAAAAACATTTTAGCTTCTTTTCCTTCTGCTAAGGCACCATTCGCCATGATAAGTGCTGCATAAACATCCTCTAATGTGCCTCTAGCACAGATGACCATTATCTTCTTTACTTCTTTTTTCTCTTTTGCAACCACTTTTTCTGTGGTCATTTCTTTAATTTCTTCCATGATTTCTTCTTTAAAGGATTAAACACAACTTACAGGCTTCGGTATTCCCGCTATCTTACTAGATATTTTTAATGGTCCACCTGGGAAAAGTTTATAGAATTCCTTGATGTCCACGATGCCGGATTTCCCGACTTTACGGATAGAAAGTGGAACTTCCTCCGCATACTTAGTTCTCAAGAAATTAAGAACTTCAAAATGTCTGTCTGTTAGCTCTATATTTTCCTGCTTGGCCATTTCTTTTGCTATATCCTCATTCCACTGGGAAGGATCAGTGAAATAGCCTTCTTCATTTACTTTAATTGCTTCGTTGTTAATTGTTATTGTGTCCATGGTTATGATGTTTGATTATAATATAACTTCTTCTTTTTCAACTTTTTCTTTTTTGTTTTCTACCGGAGGCTTTTCCATTTCTGGCTTAGGTGCTTTCTTACCCGTCATACTCATATTAGTGCTTACTGGTAAACTCTTGCCTGTTAACAGCATATGCCAGTATATCCACTTAAATGCTAGCTTACCCATATGGTTGATTCTGGTTTCTTTTAATAAACCCATAGGACCTAAAATCGGTAGTGGGAATTGTCCTGGTAAAGGCTCAGTAGTATAATTGAAATCAATTAATGCTGCTTTGCCAAAGCCGGTTTCAATAAAACAATTCGCATGCCCGTCAAACTTGGCTTCCAATGGCTCACCTTTAATGAAACTCATGATATTCTCTATCAGAATCTCCCCTTCGAAGTGTGCAACAGAGCCAGCCTTAGAGGTTGGCAAGTTGGTTGCATCTCCAATCACAAAGATGTTTTCATGCTCTTTGTGTTGTAGAGTTTGCTTGTTAGTGGGGATAAAGTTCAAATCATCTTCATCGCTCATATTGCTGTTTTCTACCATATCAGAACCCATATTTGTTGGGACACTAACCAATAAGTCAAATTCTACTTCTTGTCCATCGTAAGAAACGATCTTCTTATTCTCATTGTCAACATGCTCTAGATAGAAATCAGGCACCACATGAATATTCTTCTCTTCCATAAGCTGACTCAACATTTTAGTAGCTATTGGTTTTGTGAATGCGCCAGAAAGTGGCGTTACATATTGAATATCCACTTTGTCTCGCATTCCCTTCTCGGTGAAGTATGCATCTGCAAGGAAGGCAAATTCTAGAGGAGCTACCGGGCATTTAATAAGAGTCTCGGCTAGATTGATAACTAATTTACCACCTTTCCAATCGCGCAGCTTTTTCGCCAATAGTGTGGTGCCTTCAAAAGTGTAAAAATCAAATATATCTTTGTACCAAAGCTCGCCTTCTAGACCTTCTGTTTCACTAGGAACTGGAGTTGTACCTGTTGCTACAACTAGCACATCGTAATCTAATTTGTTCCCACTTTTAAGTAAGACTTCATTTTTATTGGCTTCTATCTTTTCTACCTCATCCATAATAAAGTTAGTCCCTCTTGGAAAAAACTCTTTTCTGCTTTTCACTACATCAGATGGTTTGTAGATACCGAAAGGAATGAACAAGAATCCTGGCTGATAATAATGAGTATCATCTTTGTCGATAATGGTAATTTCCCATTCCTTTTTATCTATTCTTTTATCAAGCTTATTGAGCATCATCGTGCCCGCTGTGCCTGCTCCTAATATTAATAGCTTTTTCATGATATGTCGATTTAGAGGGTTTTCAATTAAATATGAAGTAAAGTTCATGAATTAATTTTTGATATGCGCTGACATTGATTTGCAAAAAACATGATCTATGTCAGTAAAATGAAAAATGAGGATAAAAGACAGTAATTGAACAATTGATGATTTGAAATCCTACTTACAAATCATAAAATCTCCTCAAAAATTCATCGGTTAATGCAGAAGTTATGTAAGCTGGTATGTAAACTCCGGAAACCAAAGTCTATTTGAACCAAGTTTCTAGTTCATATTCATCTGTGCGAGAAGCGGCTTCTCTATTACTCATCAAGTAATGATCTTGATCCAGCACCTTACTCCTATAGCCCAGTAGATGAAAGAAGTCTTTCGTGAAAAATCGAGCAATTTTTCTATTTACCCTTAATGTGGACTGCTTTTCATAGGATACTCCCGGTAGGTAACCCAATAGCCTATCCAGGCCTATATTTCGTAAAACTGCTGATAGTTTAAGGGCAAAGAGTGACACTTTTTTTATAGCAAAGAAGCCTTCGGAGCCCTTAGCCTGATACAATGGCATAAATATTCTAGATCTGGTTTCAGCTAAGACTGACTGATTATCGCTTATAGCTAGTTTTTGTCCCTTTTTGATTGCTTCGAAATTGACAAATCCTGGCAACATTTTAAAATCTTCACCCGGATTGATTTCATATCTGTACAAAATCTCAAAGAAATCTCTCTTAACTACACTACTACTTAAAAGCTTATCGTAATAATCATTTATATCAATAGCCTTTTTTTCTATAAGGCCTGTAAACTGCAGTGATAACATGCAAAAAGCATAATGAAAGTCAATTGAGGCTTCATCGTCATGTTGGCCTGCTTCAAAACCAAAAGCCACATAACCTAATTCATTAATATAGCTAAGTACAGGTCCTTCAAGGTATTCTTCAATTCCCAGTATAGAAGGCAATGGATATAGACTAGTGAATCGTCTATTCAACAAGCTATCGTTCATTACGATGAACGGACTGGTTTCGCAGGAAGTGGTATGAAGATCAATAAAATAAAATGGGCCCTCATCCTGAGCTATAATGTTCTTAATACATTCATATAATTCGATCTGTTCGATAGTGTCTTGATCTTCAATCGCTATTTCTCCTTCTTGTATTTGAAGCAATCTATCCTTCGTCCATAATCGATTCAGATCATGCTTATGGTATCTTTCCCCATTCTCTAGAGCCCATAGACTTCCCGCGAGAGCATAAAGATTTCCATTTAGAGGAATGTTCTTGCTTTGTAAAAAAGACATCATGCGATCTAAGGCTAGGACTCCAGCAGGCTCATTGCCGTGTATCCCTCCTATAAAAATCACGGAAGGCCCCTCACTGGTTGATCTGATTTTACCTATAAAACGATCGATCTCTATGGTTTGCTCAAGTGCTTTACTGTACACTTTTCTCATTATCATAGGGTAGTATATCATCAATAGTAATAATTCCGACCATGTGCTGGTCATGGGTAACGGGAACACAACCAATGCTATTTTTCTTCATGATCTTCAGTGTGCTATCTATCGTAGTTTCTGGTCTTACGGTAATGATATCCTTAGTCATAATTTCCGAAACGGGCAAACCTTCGGTATTGCCTACGTCTTTTCTATATTTTTCGAGATGTGACCAAGTAAGTAAGCCACATAATTCTCCTTTTTTATTTTCCACAGGAAGATGATGAATGTTTTTCCACAGCATGACACTTGTGGCCAAATCGGCAAGATCATTTTCGGTAACTGTAAAAAGCTCTGTACTCATAATATGTGCAGCCATATAAGCAGCCTCATGTGCTTCCAAACAAGGGTCCACCTCTGGCCATTCATGAGATACATGACCTATCTTCTGGTTGGCATGCATTGCTTTCGTCAGCATGAGTAGTGCGTCATCTTTCTTATGTTTCTCCTTTAACTTTCGATAATTACGGATACACCATCGAGAAGCAGTTTCTTTGGCCACTCGCTCCTCAATAATTCCTAAATAATACTCAATATCCTCCTTCGCTATTTTTGCACGTTCTAACCCCTTATAAGCTATTGGTAAAAGCTCTTTGGTGATGAGGTCTCTAGCAGAATATTGCTCTCCTTTCCATCGCAATACAGATTCTTTACCAGTACGTGCGGCCTTAATAAAGTTTGATTTCGCATCTCTGAATTCCATCACAGCCGCCATATCATCAAATTCTTTCGGTCTCCCCATCATCATACCGATCCAAAAGGCAAAATTTGCTATTTCATCTTTTACTGTTGGACCGGCTGGTATATATCTATTTTCTATTCTGACATGCGCTTTGCCGTTTCCTACTCCATAGCAACACCTATTCCAGTGATAAATGGTACCATTATGTAAATTGAGCGCCTGAAGCTTAGGAGTGTTCCCTTTGGCTAATTCCTCCGAAGAGTTTTGCTCAATTTCTCTGGCGATTAGTAGTTTATATCGAGCAATGTCATCCTTAAATATTTCTGCAATAGATCCTGATACCCATGCATTTCCAAAAGTAACTCTTGCTCTTTGATCTTTGAGGGCAAAAGATGAGCTTCTGGTGTCAATACTTTGCTGAAAAAGCGCAATACGGGTTTCACTCCACAATTCACGACCTAGAAGCAAAGGTGAATTACAGCATATGCTTAACAAAGGTCCTGAAATTGCTTGTGCCCAGTTGTAGCTGGATATAAAGTCGTCAGGTGCAATTTGTAAGTGCATTTGAAAGCTAGTGTTACATGCTTCAAATAGCACAGAATCGTGTATGATCGATAATTGGTCAATCCCTCTGATTCGTAGATCAATATCTTTACCACGATGTGCCTTTATGGTATCATTAAGAGCGTAATACCGGGGGCTAGGAGTCATGAAATCCATTCCTAACTCATTCTTTGAAATAGTAGGTAATATACCAGCCAAAATCACTCGATTTTCTTTCTCTTCTGCTGAAACTGCTGCTTTTTTTAGTAAGAGATCGAGGCTTTTTTCATACTCGCTAAAGCATTTGCCCTCTAATTTGATTGGATCAAGATTTATTTCAAGGTTGTAACGTGCCAACTCCGTGGTAAAATGAGGATCATTGATAGCTTCCAGAATTTCTACTGCCTTTTGGGAAGGCCGCCAGTTTTTATTAACAAGGCAAAACTCTTGCTCTGCTCCTATCCTTGTAATATCATCTTCAATTAGGCCTTGATCAAGCATTTTCTCAAGCGACTTGATATCGGTGAGCAAATGTTCTATAAATGAAGTTCGAAGAGCATTATTTAAATCTAAGTTTACGTTTTGTTCACCCATTGTTGACACAGATTGCCTACCTATTTCTAATAAAAATAGATAATTCATAAGGAAAAAGGAAATACTTAGTTAATATTTCAACAAACAATGTATAACTAATAAGGGGAATAGGTTTCCAGATGATGAATGATAAAAACCTATTTAATAGGTAATTGAAATGTTCTATTATACTAATTGATTGAATAAATATGTTTATGAGGTTTAAAGCTATTCCGCTGTTCAAAATTTCTGTATTGTATAGCGCTTTTCTATCTAATATCTCCAAACAAAAGCTTTAGGTAGAACCTCGGCTTCACCAACTCCTTTTTCAAATCCACATTGTCCAACATTGAAGTTAAGAGTGTTCTGACTGAAGAATTATGATTAGCTTTTTTGACCACAAAATTAAAGAGCTTGGGATACTTCAATAGTTTTTGGAGTTGTCTACTAATGCGGAGTTCATTCCACATTTTAGAATAAATCATTTGATCATACTGCTTGTGAAATGTTGCATTAAAAATCTGATCTTCAAATGCTTTGACAATGTGATCTGCAGCAATTCTTCCACTACGTAGTGCATTGCCGATCCCTTCTCCTGTAAAGGGGTCAATGAGGCTTGCGGCATCACCCAATAATAAAAAACGGTCTCCTGAAATCGGTCGTTTCTTGGAACCTATAGGCAAGCCAAAACCTTGTGGTTTTTCAAGGGCAGTAGCATTGTGAAAACGCTGCTTTAAATCTGGTTTCGATTTAATAAGTTCATCTAGTTCTGTTTTCAAATTGAGTTTCCTTTTACTTACCTCACTGGAAAGCATTCCAAGGCCTACATTTGCCTGTCCATTGGGCAAGGGGAAAATCCAAAAGTAACCGGGTAATAATTCTTTGTAAAAGTGCAATTCAATAGCCTGATCACGATTAAATCCACTAACACCTTCGTAATATTGTCTGATTCCCGCGCAATAATGATCTCTTTCTATCTTGATGTTACCTAATTTCTTATTGACTATAGAATGTGCCCCATCTGCTCCTACAATCATTTGAGCTGAGAAAGCTCTTTTATTCGTCTGCAAATTAACTAGACGGGACTCTGTTTCAATATCAATTACTTTTTCCTCTAGAAACACTTCAACATTAGCCTGATTCTGTATCTCTTTAAATAAAAAATAGTCGAAATCAATGCGTTTGCTGATATAACCTGCCGCTTTTCCATGATTGGGGTTCTGATAATTAATATCCAAAAAGGAGTGGTTGGGGGCTACAAATCTCACGCCATTTGAATCAATTTTCTTGGCAAAGCCTTCAAACTTTTCTCCTAGCAGTGGGTCCATTCGATATAATTGGTTGACTACATCTGCACTAAGAGCGTCACCACAGATTTTATCCCTTGGAAAACTGGCCTGATCGATAATGGCAATCTTTAAATCTTGACTCCGAAGTTGATAGGCGCAAGCAAAACCTGCTGGACCTGCCCCTACTATAATTAGATCGAATTGATTTTTAATAGGCATACTTTTTTATCCAATTCGGCTTTCAGAATACAAATCATAAGCAGCCACTAAAGATTCTCTTCCCGTTGAGCTCTCATACCGTTCATATTTTTTGATACTTTCCCTTTCCTCTACATAAAGCGGTTGATAATCATCATCATAATTATCCCAGATAATCAGAAGATATTTGTATCCAATTTTACTAGCCCTACCTGCCTCCAACCAAGCTTCAAACAAATCTTCTTCTAGTGATTTCGGGAAATCAGAACCTTCAAACATATTGTTAAAATCATCAATTTAAAAATCTAAATTAGTAGTATATCTTCACTAATCAGATCGAATAATTGAATTTATTAAGAAACACGTATTATTCAGGGTCAGATGTGAACAGCTACTATATCTTAAGAAGTGATAAAAGTTCAAAGGTCATTATGCTTTAAGACTACTTAAAAATTCTAAAGTATTGCTTCCTTGCCCGTCAATAGGTAATTCTACTCTAAATATAGTTTTACCCGTTTCTTCTGAGGAAACTGTAATTACACCATTTAATAAGTCAACTGATTTTTGAACTATATAAAGACCTAAGCCATTACCATTTGACAACTCGCTTCCAACGTAGAACATTTCAAAAATTTTATGCTGAATATTCTTTTCTATACCAATTCCATTATCAGTAATACTAATTTCAATTTTGTCATCCTTTTCAACAACGTCCAATTCTACACTTGCTATTTTAATATTATTGATCCAACAGAAGAAGAATGCGTTTTCCAGCAAATGATAAATTATTACCTCTACTAATTTAGAAATAGTAAGCAGCTTGTTTTCTACTTTTATATTTGCTTTAAATTCGATTTTTCTATCTACAATAATGGAATTAAAAGAAGAAATACAATCATCACAGATGGCAGCAACATCAATTTCCTCAAAATCACCAGGCTGATGGATTTCACTAATGGTACTTAATTTCTTTAGCAATTTATCCATACGCTTATTAGTCTTCACCAAAAGTCCTGTCAACTCTTTATTCTTGGTCTCCCGGCTAATCAAGTCACTTATCCCAGCAATTGAACTAAGTGGAGCTCTTAAATCGTGCGAAGCCTTGTACAAGACCGTATCAAGCTCATTGAATGTCTTATTTAATAGATAAGTACGCTCCATCACTATATTCTCTAAATTTTCATTGGTTAGTTTAACCACTTTATTAGCCTCGATCAATTCCTTTTGCTGCTTTTTCAATTTGGAACGAAAGTAGAATAGCAGAATAATTAATAGGGCGAATACTAAGGCAATCGCAATGGTCAAAATCAATCGCTGTTGGTAGATTCTTTTTTCTTTTAACCTTTCTCGTTCACTCTCAGAGAGTTTGTTTTCTAATTCCTGAAGATCGAAAAACCTCCTTTTCAGTTCATTTATAACTGTTAGGTACGAATTCAAGCTTTCATTAAATTCACTTTTGTTGTTTTCCAAAATAACTTCAAGCTCTTCAATTTCGGTTAATAAACTGACTTTCGATTCTTCAGTCATTTGTTCAAAACCCACATTAAGCTTATCTATTACCAGTTGAATCTTTTCTTCCAAAACAAGACGCTTTTTGGACATACTGGCGTTATCCTTTTTAACTTGCTGGAATATTTTATCAATATCTTTTTCCACAACGGTGCTGTCTGAGATTTGTCCCAACAGCTCATCAGAATCCGATAGCTTCTCGCTTTGCAATTTATTCAACAGCTCTTCAAATTTTTGGTCAAATTGAAATTGATCTTCCTCACTTATATCGTCTTTGTTTACTTTATTTAGGATATCATAAAATGCTCTAAGTGAATTAATTGTATCCAACTTCTGAAGTAATAAACCAGTTTGATCTTTCTTCTCGTTTTGGGTCGATTGTACAGTAATTGTTTGAGAAATGATTTCTTTTTCTTTGGGCTCAATCCTTTCTACTGTAATCAAGGTATTGGCTTGAATTTTCAAGTCTGTAATCTTATATCCTGGTATTTTGAACTGATCGATACCTTGAATACTTTCATTTAAACCTAAGGGGATATTGATTATACCTTCACTGTCTGTCTGCTTGGAAATGTTTTTATTACCGGAAAATTCAACTTGAACATTCGCTATTCCCACCCCATTTTTATTAACTACCGTTATTTTTTTATCAATGTAGCTTTTCTTACGAATTATTACTTCTAATATACCTTTGCTTAAATTCCAAGAAGCGGCTTCTAGACTCTCATCTTTTAATTTTATAGACTGAATTGGAATATCGGAAGCAGCCAAATTAACAAAAACTACCCCCTTATCATTTAACTCAACATAATTACCTTTATTGATTGAAAGGGTTAAATCTGGATAAGGGCTGAGATTTTCAGAAAAGGCTTTTACTTGTACTACTTGATTGGTCTGCGCAGCTACTCTATGAACGAAAGCATTAAAGCATGTTAATACAAGTAACGTAAGTACAATAAAATAGCGAGTAAAAGTTGACATAATCTCAAACTGCAATCTATTCATTTTCTTCCCTCAAACTGTTTTTAAAGTCATCATTCACTACTACTATTTCGTAACTTAAATCTTGTTTTGCAAATTTCGGCACTTCAAAACTAACAAAACCATCAAGATCATCCCCTTTTATTCGTATTTTATATTTACTGAAATATGGAACCTTTAATTTAAACTTTCCAAATTCATCAGTTTTGGTGATGGATTTTAACACGTTACCTGTTCTATCGATCAATTCCATCTGAACATTAGCCAGTACTTTCAATTCCGAAGAATCCATCCAGTTGTGTTCTATAAATTTCACTACACCTTCCACTTCAAGCGGATAGATTTGTAAGTCCATAGCAAATTCATAAATATCAAAATCAAATCCCTGATTTTTACGATTAGAACTCAAAAACCCTTGTTGGCCAAGACTATCAATATTAAAGGACAATTCATCATAAGTGGAATTTATAGGATAACCTAAGTTCTCTAAGTCCTGAAATCTTCCATCTATCATTTTGGCTTTATACAAATCGAAACCTCCCAGTCCGGGATGTCCATCGGAGGCAAAGTAAAGGTTTGAACGATGTAGAAATGGATACCTTTCATCTGTTTGGGTATTGATTATATTGCCTAAATTCTCGGGTTCGCTCCATCCTTCCTCAGTTCTAACAGATTTATATAGATCTTTTCCCCCTAAGGCATCAGTAAAATTAGCACTAAAAATAAGAGTTACACCGTCATCACTGATGGCTGGTTCAGTTAAATCAGTATTTGGATTATTATGTTCAAATGCAGCACTTTTGATCCATTTCCCTCTTTTCAATTGGGCGAAATAAAGTTGTAATGGATAATTACCATCTTCATTCTTTTTATTAGCGGAAGCTGCATATACCATGTCCTGACCCCTATTAAAGATACTCATAGCCGAAATGTGAAATGCAGTTCCTAGACTTTGTCCGGCTGGTCTTGGGTTTTCATAGTTTAGTGCCACTATGGAAAAAGGATCTTCATAGATCGACCACTTTCGCAAATTATAAAAGGGTGCATTTTCTTTGGTATCGATTTTTTGAATCAGCTCGACCTCAGGATGATTTGAAATTAAGTATACTTCTTTGTTTCCTGCAGGCAACATTTGTAGTTCACTGTAATTTGTATTCATACTTGCATAATGAGCCATATTTTTCACTGAATCCTCATACAAGTATCGGAGATTGTTTATACGCCAAATCTTTTGAACAAATAGTTCGTCATCAGGGTTTTTGTCCATGCAAACATGATAATACTTTAAAGCCTCTACAGTGTCCCCAATAGAAGATAAGGCCTCGGCAAAATAGAAATAGTCTTTTGTAGGGAATTCCAGATTGGTCTTATCATGTTGCCTATAGTATTCCACTGCTCTTTCATATTGATAAGTAAAAAAATAGCTTCTGGCTAATCTCAAAGCTATATTACTCGGAGCCCCTTCCTTTCCTTCTATATGCTCGTAAATACTTAATGCCTGATTATAGTTTTTTGCAATAAAAGCTTTGTCAGCGTCTGCAATGGATTGATTAAAAGCAGAAAAAACTGATTGTCTGGCCACTAAATCGGTTGAGAACATAGCAACTATCAAAAAAGTTAAAATCGATACAAAATGGTATATTTTACAGCAAAATAGTTGATTAATCAATTTCATTGAGGCGAATTCACATTATCGTAGTTAAATTTGAAAATATATCGTAGCATGATTTCATTAGATGCCTGCGCAAGCCTGCTTACATTACCTATGGGATAGTCGTAGGCATAAGCGACTTGAAATTGTGATGATAAGTTAAATCTAATCAAAAAATCTAAAGATTCTTCCTTCCTGTACGAAACTCCTGCTGTAAGCACTCCTCTATATGTTGTCAAAACATTAAGATCATAACTTATAGGTATACCTTGAAAGTACTTGAATAGAAAACCCGGACTTAACACAAAATTACTTCCTAGGGCGATATGGTATTGACTAAAGAGTAAATGATTAAGATTAATCGGATCTAGTGTTATGGAGTCGTTTACGTTAATCGTTTTGTTAATAATAGATGGAATCGAATATCCAGCTTCAAATTTTTCACTGCGGTAATAAAAACCAAAACCAGCATTAAAGTCAGTCCCTGAGAAAATCTCATCATTGACGCTTGGGTCAGGATTGCCGTTTTGCAATGATTGATAATCCGAACGAACATTCAACATTCCCGCTTTAATACCAAAGGAGAGTGTTTTTTGATAGCCTACTGGTAAATGATATGCTAAATTGGTGGCAAGCTGTATATTTTGATGCACTCCAATACTTTCACGATGAATAAATAAGCCCGTTCCTAACTGTGGCTTTCTAAATAAAGAATGAGCTGAAAAAGTCTGAGACTGCGGAGCTCCCTCAAGACCACTCCATTGATCACGATGTAATAGTGAGATACTTAATGCTTCATCAGCTCCAGCATAGGCCGGATTAATAAGTGATCCGTCATACATATATTGCGTATATTGTACTCCTTGTTGTGCATGCAATCCAATACTGATGAATAACAAAACAAATAGAAACTTAATATGGTATTTTAATTTCTTCAATATATATAATTTACTGATTTACATTATGTTATATAAATTTATTTAAACAATAATATAACATCTTTAATCCATTATCTTAGGACTTCCAGATACCCTTTTCTCTGAATGACATCTTGCTCGTTTCTTACCGTAACGAAATAATAATAAGTACCTCTGGGTACCATCTCTCCACTCCTGTTTTCTCCCTTCCAAACTACTTCATTGTTGTTGTATCCACTCGATTTATAAATTTCCGTTCCCCATCTGTCCACCACAATCACCTGATTATTTGGAAATTTTTCTAACCCCTCTATTCTCCAATTATCATTATTTCCATCTCCATTAGGAGTTATTAATCTACTGATTTGGATATCCAATATTAATGGTTCAACTGTCACATCAAACGTGCAATTTTCACTTACTCCATTCTCTTTGGTAAAAGTATAAGTAACTTCTGTAGTGCCCACTTCAAATGCTTCACCTGGATTGTGGCTTGCATCAACAACTAGTTCAGAGCATGCAGCGCTTGCCCTAGGCACTTCCCAATTCACAGTTGCCAACCCATTGCTGTTTTCAGCTGTGACAAAGATGTCTTCTGGACAATTGTTGATGATAATTTCAGATTGGTCTTCTACAGTTACCATAAAACTACATAAACTACGATTACCGTATTCATCGGTAAACTCATATTCAACAGTCGTAATCCCTATAGGAAAAACAGTACCAGGTTCAAAGTTTGAATTTGCACTTACTTCTGTGCAATTATCCAAAGCTGTCGGTATTTCCCAATCCACTATTGCCTCACAATCGTCTGATGCAGATATACTTATATCGTCAGGACAATTGGTTATAATTGGTGGACTTTGGTCAATAACTTCTACTTCAAAGCTACATAGCGTAGTTTTACCATTTATATCTGTTGCTGTGTACTCAATATTAGTAACACCTAGAGGAAGTTCATCTCCTTTCTGATAATTACTGCTGATTGTTAAATTTGAGCAATCATCGAAAACAGGTTCTTCCCATTCTGCAATGCCAATACAATTCTCATTAGCGCTGATAATTTGCTTATCCGGACAAGAAACTAGAACAGCTGCACTTTTGTCTTCCACAATTACATCAAAACTACAAGTATTTGAGTTTCCTGCATCGTCTGTAGCAGTATAAGTGACAGTGGTTATTCCTATTGGGAAACTATCTCCAGATGTAAAGTCACTTTCCAAATTGACATTGTTATCACAATTGTCTGTCACTTCGGGTATTAACCATTCAGCAATAGCTGTACACTGATCATTGGCAGTCAGACTAATATCCGCAATGCAAGTGGTAAAATCTGGAAGTTTATCATCTTCCACAATGACATTAAAGTTACAGCTTTGCTGGTTGCCAGAAGCGTCTGTGGCAGTGTATGTAACCAATGTAGTCCCCAAGGGGAAAATATCCCTAGGATCATGAGTAGAGCTTACGCTTAAGTCACTATTACAATTATCAGAAAATTCAGGTATTTCCCAGCTGGCAATTGACTCACACTTCCCTTTAGCTGAAATAGTGATGTCCTCTGGACAGAAAATAACTTCAGGAGCAGTGTTATCTTCAACTGTAACTTTAAATGAAGCAGACGTCTCATTACCAGCATTATCCTTTGCGATAACTTCTACAATAGATTCTCCAATTTGGAAAAGATCACCTGAATTAAAACTACTTGTAATCTGCACCTCATTATCACAATTGTCCTCAGCGCTAATGGTATTCCAGCTAACAGTTGCTTGACAAGTTCCTTCATCCGCAGTCACCGTTAAGTCATTCAAGTTACTTATAATAGTGGGTGGAGTGTTGTCATTTACAATTACATCAAAACTACAAGTACTGCTGTTTCCTGTTGCATCAGTAGCAGTATAAGTGACCATTGTAGTTCCTTGCGGAAAAACATCTCCTGAATCAAAATCACTTTCAAGTGTAATTTCACTACTGCAGTTATCCGATACTTCAGGTAGTTGCCAGCTAGCTGTTGCCTGACATTGGTTATTTGCTGTCAATACAATATCGGAGACGCAGCTGATAAAAATTGGAGATGAGTCATCTACGACAATCACCTTAAAGCTACTGACTGTATCGTTATCCTCATCATCGATTGCAGTGTAGCTAACCAAAGTCTCACCTAATGGAAAGACATCGCCCGAATTATGAGTAGAAGTAATCTGTAAATCAGCATCACAATTATCTGTAAATGTTGGAATAGTCCAGTTCACAACGGCATTACAATCAGTTGAAGCTGATACTGTTATATCATTTGGGATACTTAATACTTGAGGCGGGGTGTCATCTACTACTGTTACCAGAAAAGAGGAAGAAGATTCATTTCCCGAATCATCTGTGGCTGTTATTTCAACTGTTGTTTCTCCTAGTGTAAAGACATCACCTGAGTTAAAGTTAGTGGCAATGGCTACAGTAGCATCACAATTATCTTCTACAATTATTCCATCCCAGTTTACTGTGGCTTCACAAGCATCAGATTGAGCAGAAACGACTAAATTATCAGGTACAGATGTAAAGGTGGGTGGTGTATTGTCTTCAACAGTTACTATAAAACTGCATAAAGCCTCGTTACCAGCCTCATCAGTTGCAGTATAAATTACTTCGGTATCACCAATTGGAAACACATCTCCCGGGTTATGAGACGAAGCCACTTGAGGGCTGCTATCACAATTATCGGTAAAATTAGGTACGATCCATGTAGCGGTAGCCTCACAGTTGCTGTTGGCAAAAACAATAATATTTGTGGGACAGTTTGAGGTGCTTGGGTCTGTATTATCTTCTACAATTACCGAAAAACTGGAAATCGTTTCATTATCCGCTTCATCGGTAGCAGAATACTCTACAATAGTTTCCCCTAAAGGAAATTCATCACCAGAATTAAAATTGCTATTGATGACGACATTGCTACTACAATTGTCATCAGCTAAAATTTCATCCCAAGTTGCAGTTGCTTCGCAGTTTTCATCAGCGTCAATTCTAAGCTCTGAAGGGATATTAAGGAATTCAGGCCCGGTATTATCGGATACGATTACATCGAATGAACAAGTCGCTGTATTACCTCCCTCATCTGTAGCCGTATAGGTTACGGTAGTAGTACCAATTGGCAAAGTACTTCCATTTGCAAAATTACTTGTTAACGCAGGAGCAAAACCACAATTATCACTGGCCTCAGGAAGAGTCCAAGTACCAACGGCCTCGCAATTTTCATTTGCATCTAAGGTGATATTATTCGGACAAGTGTCGAATACTGGAGGTGTATTATCATTCAAAGTTACAGTAAAACTACATGTTCCATAAATTCGGTTTCCCTCAAATGCCGAATAAGTAACCGTTGTCGTTCCTATAGGAAATTCGTCTCCAGGAGATTTATTACTTGCTAAACTTATACCACATGCAACTTCTGGTTCAAACCACAACACTCTACGGTCACAGCTTGTATTTAAATCAATTACTACATTTGAAGGACAGTTACTAATTGCATAGCTGGGATCAAGAGTTACTTCAACAATGAATGAGCAAATATCAGTTGTATCCCCACTTAGTAAATTTCTTTCAACATATGTCACTGTAGTTTTTCCAACAGGAAAGATATCGCCTGAATTATGCGTTGATTGAACATATCTCAGTAAAATATTGTCTGTAGTAGGTTCTGGCCATGTAACTGAAACTTCACATCCTGCACTAATTGATTTAGTTAAATTACCCGGACAGTTTGACAATGCTAATGGCTTGGTCAAATTATAGTTCAGTCCATTAACATTGTCTAAATACTTACCCGCGAAAAATTCTTCAGTTTCAACAGCGCTGCCATGAAAAGAACTAAAAGAAATGAAGTAAAATATTAGAATAATTATCTTTCCGTACACCTTGCGACAAATTACAGACTATTAAAATTAAAATTATTATAAATAGTAATTTATGGAAAAGGAAATGAATAAAAAAGCTAATTCTATTTTAATTATAGCTAAATAATAATAAATAAAAACCGTTATTTCATAGTTTTTGCCTAAGGAGTCGGTTTATTAAAGTGATTTGGATCAAAAATCGTAAGTTTTTATGATGATTCATTAATAGAAGCTTTTACAAACTTTAATCTTATCCAAATTATCAGTTTTCGGATCTAGTCATCTTCCTACATCTTAAACCAGGACTCTTGCAACAATCGAAACAAATACCCTATTTCCGCTCTTGCAATTGAATGCTTTTCAGCTAATTTTGCATCACAATTAAATTCATAATGAAAGAAGCATCAGAATCACTCAATTTCTTAGAACATATTATAGAAGAAGACCTAAAATCAGGCTTGCCAAAAAACAGCTTGCGATTCAGGTTTCCACCAGAGCCCAACGGATATTTGCATATTGGCCATGCTGCTTCTATCTGCCTAAACTTTGGATTAGGTGAAGATCATCAATCCCCTGTAAATCTGCGCTTTGATGATACAAACCCAATCAAAGAAGAACAAGAATTTGTGGATTCCATCAAACATAATATTGAGTGGTTAGGCTTTAAATGGGCTCAGGAATGTTATACTTCTGACTATTTCCAACAGCTATTTGATTGGGCAGTGGAGCTCATTAAAAAAGGAAAAGCGTATGTAGATGGGCAGTCCCCTGAATTAATAGCAGAACAAAAAGGAACTCCCACTTCGCCAGGGAAACCAAGTCCTCATAGAGATAGGCCTATTGCAGAGAACCTTGAGCTATTTGAAAAAATGAAGAATGGGGATTTTCCTGCTGGGTCTTATGTTTTAAGAGCTAAAATTGATATGGCATCTCCCAATATGTTGATGCGTGATCCGCTGATGTACCGAATTCTAAACAAAGCACACCATAGGACTGGAAATGATTGGTGCATTTACCCCATGTATGATTGGGCACATGGACAATCTGATTATATTGAACAGATCAGTCATTCCTTATGCACCTTAGAATTCAAATCTCATAGGGAATTATATGATTGGTTCCTGGATCAAATCTATGATGAAAATAAAGTAAGACCAAAGCAACGAGAATTTGCCAGACGGAATTTGAGCTATACCGTTATGAGTAAGCGAAAATTATTGGAATTGCTGCAAAGCAAGACTGTAGCAGGATGGGATGATCCAAGGATGCCAACTATTTCGGGATTGAGGAGAAGAGGTTATACGCCTGAGTCAATCCGGAAATTCAGTGAATTATCGGGTATTTCTAAAAGAGATAGTGTAACAGATGTTTCATTATTGGAATATGCTATTAGGGAAGATTTGAATAAAAGAGCTACTCGAGCGATGGCAGTAATTGATCCTGTCAAATTGATCATAACTAATTATCCAGAAGGTAAAACAGAAATGCTTGAGGCTGAGAATAATCCGGAAATGGAAAATTCCGGTAGTCATCAAGTGCCATTCTCGAGAGAGCTATACATTGAAAAAGAGGATTTTAAAGAAGAAGCAGGAAATAAGTACTTCAGATTGACAATTGGCAAAGAAGTTCGATTGAAAAATGCTTATATCATAAAAGGGGAATCAGTGGTGAAAGATGCCCAAGGCAAAATCACTGAGATTCATTGCACTGCAGATCTAGAGTCCCGTTCTGGAAGTGGAACTGAAGCCAGTATGCGAAAGGTGAAAGGAACTTTGCACTGGGTATCAATGCAACATGCAATTAAAGCAGAAATACGAGAATATGATCGTTTGTTTTTGGATGAGGCTCCGGATAGCCATGGAGATAAAAGCTTTATGGAATATATCAATCCTGAGTCTTTGAAGATTACCAAGGAGGCTTTCTTAGAACCCTTTTTACAAAATGCCAAATTAGAGGATAAATTTCAATTTCAAAGAGTTGGCTATTTCACATTAGATCAAGATGCCACAGCTCAGCATTTAATTTTCAATAAAACGGTAGGTTTGAAAGATTCCTGGGCAAAAGCACAAACCAAAGAGCAGCCTCAAGCAATTGAACAGAAAGCAATTCAAGGACAAGGTCGAAGCCCTATCAATGAAATTCAAAAGATTAGTAAGAAATACACAAATCTTTCTGGGACTAAATTAGAAACTGCTAGAGCCAACATCGCTAAATTAGCAAAAGATGTAACTTATGATGAATTGGAACCACTATTTGGTACTGCTAAAAAGAAGGTTGGAACTAGAATTGGAGTTACAATTGCCTTAGGAGTTTTGTTAGAAAATGGCTTAGCAAGAAACGAAGCTATAGAAGCTTTTATTCAAGCAGGATTGGAAGATGACCATGAATTATTGGTAGAAGAGGCTAAGGCAGTTGACGGCCAAAGGCAGTAAGGCCATGAGCCAAACGCTCGCACCCAATGTCGTTAAGTTAGTGATTTCTCTATCCTTTGTCGCCCGCATTTGTATCTTCACAAATGCTTCGAAATATACTTATATATACATAGGTACCGACTACTTTATAGGGTTGTGGAGACACAACCAGAAGCGTTGAATTATATGGTTGTGGAGACACAACGATAAACGTTTATGAATCCAGCAAAGTAAAAGTCATTTTCTTTTGGAATTTTTATGGAATTTGACTTTCTAAAAAAGCTTAACTTACCGGCACTGCGCTCGCACCAGCACGGGGTTAACTACGAAGATGCACTAGGATTTTACGGAGGACGCAATGAAGCAAACCAATCTGACCTAAGGTATGACTTAGGTCAGACTATGGTCATACCAAAGTTTTCTATAAATCAACAGCCTGTAACAGATTTGCTCTATTCCTCAACCCAAGCAATTTTGACTATATCCTCAATATCCACTCTATAATTTCCTTGTCGGATGTGCCCATTGACCAATAAAGCAGGAGGTAATTTTGGTACCGTAATATTTTCGTAATGCTTCTCTGACGTTTCATTTACCTTATTACTAGATAAACGGACGTCCATAATAGTACCGGATTTCTGAATTACTTGAATTTTAGCCCCGATCGGAATGTTTTTAATGATATCTTCAACTTCTTCTAATTTCATAACCTTAAGTTTTCTTTAGTAACACGAAAAAAGATTAGGTTGTTTTCCGGAATAGAATCAAAGAGCAGGTCTGACCAGTTGGACTACTACGTATGTCAGACGATAGTCAGACCGGAAAGTCCAAAGAGTGAAAATTCTTCCCTAATTAAACAAGACCATTCAAATCTTTCACACCCAAATATCTCTCCACGGTGAATGCTTCAGCATAATCAACGCCAATAATCTGCCCGAAATCCATAGCCCTTGCTTCAATCATTTTCAAAAATCTTGGGTTAGAGATATAGGTCTCTGGCTCCTGGGAATCTGCTTTGTAAAATTGAGAATCGAATGCTTTGATGGCATTCATTTTTTTCTCCCAATGACTGCTAACATCTACCACAAAATCAGGCGTAATGGGTAGGCTCTGAATATAATGGTAAACTTTACTTGGTCTGTATGCTTTTTGAGGGACTCCATTTTCATCAGAGGTTTCAAATTTTTGCAGCCCTGCTAAAAAAACCGATTCAGAAATTAGTTCAGATGCTCTTCCATGATCTGGATGACGATCTGATATAGCATTTGCTAAAACAATATCAGGCTGATATTGCCTTATTTTTTTTACAATTTCAGTCTGATGTTTTAAATCATTTTTGAAGAAAGCATCTTTAAAACCTAAATTTTCACGAAGCTTCAGTCCTAAAATTTCTGCACTTTTCGCAGCCTCTTTCAATCTTTGCTGAGGAGTTCCTCTAGTCCCCATTTCACCTTCTGTGAGGTCAATCACACCAACATTTTCGCCCATGGACGTATGTTTGGCAATCGTTCCCGCACACGCTAATTCGATATCATCAGGATGAGCTGCAAAAGCTAATATGTTTAATTTGATCATAATTTAGTCGCAATAATAAACTTACAAATACAATTAGTGTACTTACATTTAAAAATTCATATAAAAAGGAGGGCAAAACCCTCCTTCAATACTTTAAGCTTTTTCGGCTACTTCTTGCTCTTCTAATTCATCTTCTTTCTCTGCCAAGAACCTTTCGGCATCCAAAGCGGCCATGCAACCAGTACCTGCAGCTGTTACAGCTTGTCTGTATACAAAATCTTGAGCATCCCCTGAAGCAAAAACTCCTTCTACTTTTGTTTTCGTGCTTCCTGATTTAGTCTCAATATAACCAGCCTCATTCAGATCAAGATACTCTTTAAATACTTCCGTATTGGGTTTATGTCCAATAGCTACGAAGAAGCCTGTTGCTTTAATCTCAGATTTCTCTCCAGTAATGTTATTTACTACCCTCACTCCTTCTACCTCATCCTTTCCTAAAACTTCTTCAGTCTCTGTATTCCAAAGCACTTCAATATTTTTAGCTTTCATTACACGCCTCTGCATGATTTGAGAAGCTCTCATTTCATCCCTTCTAACCAAGATGGTTACTTTATTACAAATATTTGATAAGTAAGTAGCTTCTTCAGCAGCTGTATCTCCAGCGCCAACAACAACTACATCTTGTCCTTTGTAAAAGAAACCATCACAAACAGCGCAGGCAGAAACGCCCATCCCATTCAGTCTTTGCTCTGACTCCAAACCTAACCACTTAGCAGAAGCACCGGTAGAGATTATAACCGCATTGGCTGTGATTTCATGTTTATCATCCACAATAGCTTTATGAGGATATCCGCTAAAATCTACTTTTGTTACCATACCAAATCGAACATCCGTTCCGAATCGTTCGGCCTGCTTTTGGAAGTCCACCATCATCTGCGGACCGTTAATTCCATCTGGATATCCAGGATAATTTTCCACGTCATTGGTGATAGTTAATTGACCACCAGGTTGTCCACCTTGGTACATCACTGGGTTGAGACCAGCTCTAGCTGCATAAATTGCGGCAGTATATCCAGCAGGCCCTGAACCTATTATTAATACATTTACTTTTTCTTCTGTCATAACGCTCAATAATTTCTTAAATACTGTTACGGTCTTCTGCTAAAACAGATGTGAATTTAATTAATTAAATAAAAAAAGGTCTTATTCAAGACCTTTTTATGTATCATTTGTTACGAAAATCTTATCCTAAGTAAGGCTTCAGAGCTTTACTTCTGGAAGTATGTCTAAGCCTTCTGATGGCTTTCTCTTTGATTTGTCGCACTCTTTCTCTCGTTAAGTTGAATTTCTCCCCTATTTCTTCAAGAGTCATCGAATGCTCACCATTCAATCCAAAGTAAAGCGTGATTACATCAGCTTCCCTTTGAGTTAAAGTAGATAAAGCTCTTTGCACCTCTCTTCTCAACGAATCATTCATTAATTCATCATCAGGAGATTCTTCACCATCGTTTTCCAATACGTCTAAAAGGCTATTTTCTTCACCTTGTACGAATGGCGCATCCATTGATACGTGACGGCCAGAAATTTTCATTGTATCAACTACTTCGTTTGAAGTAACCTCTAAAACTTCTGCTAGCTCATCCGGAGATGGCTCTCTTTCAAACTTTTGCTCCAAAGTAGAGAAGGTTTTAGATATCTTATTCAAAGACCCTACTCTGTTCAATGGAAGACGAACAATACGCGATTGCTCCGCCAATGCTTGCAATATGGATTGTCTGATCCACCATACTGCATAAGAAATGAATTTAAAACCACGTGTTTCGTCAAATCTTTGTGCTGCTTTGATCAAACCTAAGTTTCCTTCATTAATCAAGTCTCCTAAGGATAAACCTTGATTCTGATATTGTTTGGCCACAGACACTACGAAACGCAAATTGGCTTTTGTCAATTTTTCAAGTGCAAGTTGATCACCTTGTTTAATCCTAACGGCTAAATCTACTTCCTCGTCAGGAGTCAACAAATCTACTTTCCCTATTTCTTGTAAGTATTTATCGAGGGATTGACTCTCCCGATTGGTGATTTGCTTGCTAATCTTGAGCTGTCTCATTAATTATTATTAAGTTTAAATTTTAACGAACTCTTAACATAGAGAAGGAACCAAACAGTTCCTTCCTTATATCAAAAATGTAAATATTTCTCTAAAAATGAAATTATTTCTCTTCTTTTTCTGGCTTCGGTAATAAAACCTTTCTTGATAGTCTTAATTTACCAGTCTTTTTATCGATGTCGATCAATTTCACTTTCACTTCCTCTCCGATCTCTAAAATACCGTCCAGGTTTTCAATTTTCTCATGCTTTATTTCAGAAATATGAAGTAAACCATCTTTTCCAGGCATAATTTCAACGAATGCACCATAAGGTTGAATTGCTTTCACAATTCCATCATAGACCTCACCAATTTCCGGTTTAGCTACGATGCCTTTGATCCATTTCACTGCTTGATCCAAAGAATCTTTGTTTACAGCGAAAACATTAATTTTACCACCTTTTTCCGTTTCTTCAATTACTACAGTAGCACCAGTAGTCTTCTGAATTTCTTGAACTACTTTACCGCCAGGGCCAATTACAGCACCAATCATTTCTCTTTCGATTTCGATATTCACGACTCTAGGAGCATTTGGTTTGTAATCTTCTCTTGGAGCAGCAATAGTCTTCAGCATCTCATTTCTGATATGATCACGACCAGCTTTTGCCTGGTTTAAGGCTTCCATCATCAATTCTGAAGAAAGACCGTCCACTTTGATATCCATTTGACAAGCAGTAATACCTTTTTCAGTACCAGTTACTTTAAAGTCCATATCCCCGATATGATCTTCATCTCCTAAAATATCAGAAAGAATAGCGTATTTACCTGTCTCTGCATCGGAGATCAATCCCATTGCGATACCTGAAACTGGGGCCTTGATAGGTATTCCAGCATCCATTAATGCTAATGAACCAGCACAAACAGTAGCCATAGAAGATGATCCATTCGATTCCAAAATATCAGAAACAACACGGATTGTGTACGGCAATTCGTCTGGAGTAGGCAATATTTGCTTTAAAGCTCTTAAAGCAAGGTTACCGTGTCCTACTTCTCTTCTACCAGGACCTCTATTAGGTCTTGCTTCACCTGTTGAAAATGCAGGGAAGTTGTAATGTAATATAAATTTATTATAGCCAGAATGAACGGCACCATCCACCATTTGCTCATCAAGTTTGGTACCTAATGTAACTGTGGTTAATGATTGCGTTTCTCCTCTAGTGAATACAGCAGAACCGTGAGCAGATGGAAGGTAATCGATCTCACTCCAGATAGGTCTGATTTCGTCTAGCTTTCTGCCATCAAGTCTATTGCGAGTTTCTAAAGTTGCGTTTCTAACCGCTTTTTTCTGTGTAGCGCTTAAATAACTTTTTGCTACTGATAAGCTGATTTCGGTATCCTCAGGCAAAGAGTCAATATAACCATCTTTTATTTCCGAAAATAATCGAGCTCTTTCGGCTTTATCAGCAAGTCCTTTTGCTGCAATGTCAAAAAATTGTTGATAATATTTATCGTAGATTTCTTTTTCTAGTTCAGCATCCGGCTCTTCTTCGTGATTATATTCACGTTTTTCCGTTTTGCCGGCATCTTTTGCCAAGTCTAGTTGAGCTTGACATTGAAGCTTTATTGATTCATGAGCGAAATTGATAGCTTCTACCATCTCTTGCTCTGAAATTTCTTTTAATTCGCCTTCTACCATCATGATATTATCAATGGTGGCGGCCACGATCATATCAATATCAGATTCTTCTAACTGCTTTGAATTTGGGTTGATGATCATTTTACCATCTACTCTACCTACTCGCACTTCTGAAATAGGTCCAGCAAAAGGAATATCGGATGCAGTTAAGGCTGCAGATGCTGCTAAAGCCGCTAATGCATCTGGCAAATCGTTTTCCTCTAATGAAAATAGCTGGATCATCACTTGTGTCTCAGCATGGTAATCAGAAGGAAATAATGGACGTAAAGCTCTATCCACTAAACGCGAAGTCAACACCTCATAATCAGAAAGTTTTCCTTCTCGCTTTAAAAAACCACCAGGTATCTTACCAGATGAAGCAAATTTTTCTTGGTAATCTACTGACATTGGAAGGAAATCAACTCCTTCTCTAGCTTCTTTATTGGAAACAACTGTAGCTAATAAAATGGTGTTTCCCATTCTTACTTCTACAGATCCATCAGCTTGTTTAGCTAATTTACCTGTTTCTATGCTTATTTCCCTGCCATCAGGTAGGTTGAATGTTTTTTTAATCGCTTTTGGTATAGCCATAAATAATATTTTTTACTGTTTTCTCGTCTTGTTGTTAAATTTCCGCATTTGCTATACACGTCCTGTATAAGATGTGGTATTCGTAATGAGGTGATTATAATGGAAAAAGGGAACCAATATGATTCCCTTTTTATAAATGAAAAGTGATTTATTTTCTTAAACCAAGTTCAGCAATAATTGCTCTGTATCTCTCAATCTCGTTTTTGTAAAGATAATCCAACAATCTTCTTCTTTTACCTACTAATTTCAAAAGACCTGTTCTTGATGAGTGATCTTTCTTGTTAACTTTAAGGTGCTGGGTCAAATGACCAATTCGGTAAGTAAAAAGCGCGATTTGAGATTCAGCCGAACCCGTATCATTTTCTGCTTTTGACCGACCATGATTTTTGAACAGCTCTTTTTTCTTTTCTGTGTCTAAATACATAGTTAGCGTTTATTAAATTATTTTAAAACAGCCGCAAATATACGTATATTTTTTTATGAACAAAAAACCAATTTATTTTTCCTTTTTAAAAAGTCTGAAAAATTTATTAATCTTTACTGCATAATAGTCTGTCTCAAATAATCTGGAATCATTTCTTGCTTGTCTTAGAAAAAATAGACCAAAGGGAAGCAACATAAAATTAGAGGACCAAACTGCCCAGAAAGTGCTGATATCTCCTGCCCTTCCCAACTTAATTCCTGTAGTATTGATCACATAAGAAATAATAAAAAACACTATGGAAACAATTACGGGAAAGCCAAGCCCTCCCTTCTTAATAATAGCCCCAAGCGGAGCGCCAATTAAAAACATGACTATGCAAGCCACGGCATCAGAAAGTTTCTTGTTGGCCTCAATGTCATAAACATTACTCTCAAATTGCCGATTCTCAATTCTTTTATTTTCGCCTTTCAATCTGTTTTTTGCAAATCTGGGTTTATCTACTATATTATTATTGCCTCGGTTTCTACTTTCAAAAGCACTGTCTGCTCTCGCTATGAGGGTTGAATCATAAGTGGTAATTTTTTCAAGTTCAAGAGATTTTTTTTCTTGTTCAAATTTTATACCACTCTTCAACTTCTTTTCATTTAGATTCTTACCTGCACCTTTTACAGGAACCACATCTGAACTTGTTAATTGCTCATTTTCAAGAACAGTTGAATCCGAATTACTTGAGACCGTATCCTCTTTCATTTGTTCCCATATAGCAACTGTCTGAGGTTTTATATCATCGACATCTTGCATATGCATATTAAAAAATCTAGGAGTGTATCTGTATATAGTTCTCTTTGATTTGATGATATCGGTATTCATTGAATCCACATCATATCTCAACTCCCTTTCACTCTTCATCAAACGGTTAGATGAAAACAATTCTTTATCGGTTCTTTCCATTTCAAATGAAGCCAAGCTAAAAACCACTTTGTTATGCTGAAAAATATTACGTATATAATTGGAAGGTTCATTTGGTTTATCAGCATCTTCCTCCGTATAGCTTTTACCATCAAACAACTCCATTACGAGGTATTTATCACCTAAAATGGTATACATTAAAGCAGAATCGGCCAGAATTATTTCCGTATTCCCCTTTTTATCAGAATGATTGTAAATAATAAGATCTCCAAGCGACTTATCATCGTCATACTTTTTATTGGCCTTAATACTGTAGCCTGGGATTCCTCCATAAAATGCTCCCTCCTTAATGTCAATAGATGGTTTCTTTTGTTTGATATCATAAAGTAAACTATAGGCTTCCAAATTAGCTTTGGGCACAATAAAATTATTAGAATAATACACCAAAGCACTCAAACAAACAACAAATACGAAAAGCGGTCTAAGCACGCGGACCAAGGAAATGCCAGCACTTTTAATAGCGGTAAGCTCAAAATGCTCCCCCAGATTACCAAATGTCATCAGGGAAGAAAGTAACACCGCCAATGGAAAAGCAATCGGGGTCATATTAATACTGAAATAGGCAATCAATTCGGCAAAAACAGTAAAGCCTAAATCTTTTCCCACAAAGTCATCAAAGTACTTGAGCATATACTGAGTCAACAGTATGAAAACCACCACAAAAAAGGTGATTAGGAAGGGACCTATAAATGACCTCAGGATTAATTTATCTATTTTTCTCATTCAAAAAACTATGAATTGCAATGTTCAAACAATATCTATTTAAAATCGAATTGCAAAGAAACAAGAATTATGCTAAAGTTTACAAAAATAGAGGTATTGTAAAAATATTATTCTAATACACTCTTCAAAAACACCCAGCTACTGTCTCTGACACCCACCCAGTCATAAGAACGTAGATCAGAAGCGATCACATGATTAGCAGCTTTAGGAAAAGCTAGCGCCTTTTTCTGTTCCGAAGGGAGCTGTTCAAACATTGCCTTCATAGCTGGAACTGAAACCACATCATCTTGATTCTCCTCATCCTTGTAATAGTAAGCCATAAAAACTGGACACTCTACTGCCTGGAAAATTTCAGTTGTCATACTTTCGTGAATCATACTAAAAAGAGAAAAATATGAGTCTAAATGATAGTATTCAGACCAAAAAGCAGCAACGGAATCGGGTCTAATTTCACGGTTCACTTCTCCTCCCATCACCCATTTTGTTAATGTAGTACCCCATGGGCCTAAAACCAATTTTTCATCTGACGGATTTTTCAAGGAAATATAAGGGGAGTATAACACTAATGCTTCCACGGTTTCTGGAAACTTAGCAGCCAGCCAGATCGCTTGGGCCGCACCTGTAGATGTTCCTATTAATACCACCTTTTCGCCTAGAAGTCGACCAATCGATAAGGCCTCCATAGCTGACATCATATAAGATTCTGGAGTTATCCCTTTAAATGAGTTTTCTGAAGATAATCCGTGACCGATTTGGCGGGCTAAGAATAAATTGGCTTGTAAACTATCGGCTAAATTTCTATGTACGGGATTTCCTTCTTGATGACTTGCACCAAAACCATGAAGATATACTATAGAATATTCAGTCTGGCTTAATTTTTCGTCAAACCAAACCACCTGAGCTTGATTATCTGATTTTATGTTTTTATTCTTGACTTCCCTATCATTAATCCATCTTTCCAAAGTAATAATATCAGCGGGAATTTCAGGTAGGTCCTGAGCGAACTTTGGTCTCTCAAGTTTGGGACCTGCGAAATAAAGCACAACTACGGCTACAATCAGTAAAATCACTCCAATAATAATCCTTTTGAAAACTTTCATTCCTATGTTCTTACTTGTCTTTAAAATAATTTCCTAAAATAAATGCCCCACCGGCTAGGGCAACATCCTTTAATAAAGAGCTTGCTGCTAACTGATCTCCGTCCATAGCCAACGGTAAGTGCACGAATACTGCAAAAATTAGCAACATAATGGCAAGAAGATTAGACACCAATTGAATTTGTTTTTTGATTAGAATACTAATTCCTGCTGCAATTAAAGCTGCACCAGTTAAATAGACCCAAAATGTCTGTCCAGGAATAAAAGAGGGTACCACATTTTGAAACGACCTTGTGTTTACAAAATGAAATACCCCAAAAATTACCATTGGAATGGCAAAAAGAAATCTTCCAATATTTGCTATCAGGTTCATTTTAATAAAATTTGATTAAAACAACCCAATATATAAAATATTATCCTCTTATTTGATCTAATGCTTTATTAACTGCTGCTGCGTCTGCTTCAGACAAAACCATTTCTTCATTATGAAAACCTGAAAGTTCAGGTTCAATCTCCTGCAACAATTTCTGCCCAGTGGTAGTAATAACAACATCAACCTGTCTCCTGTCATACATGCAGGTAGAACGCTCAGCCCATCCCTTTTCAACTAATTTATCAACTAATCGAGAAGCATTGGACATCTTGTCAAGCATTCTTTCTTGGATAGACGAAACCGTAAGTGGATCTGGGAATTTTCCTCTTAAAATTCTTAAGACATTGTACTGGGGAGAGGTTAGTTTATGCTTTTTGAATATTTTGTGCTGTACCGAACCAATCCAATTAGCTGTATAAATCACATTCAAAATGGCCTTTTGTCTTTCATTTTCAAACTTCGACTGCTTAATTTCTTCTTCTAACTTCATTTCTATTCTTATTTTAATTCAATCTGCATTAACAAAAAATTACTTTACTATGTATTGTCAATACATTAAACACGAATGTATACTTTTTGTTTACATGTTTGCACATTTAATCGACCAAGTGCACATATTTTTTGATAAACGGATATATAAATTAAGGATTTAGCCTCGGAGCTAATAAGTTAGCTAGTAATCTGTAAGCTCCTGGCACTCCTGCAGGAAGCTCTCTGAAAAAACTTAAGCCTGTGTACACAAATTTTCCTTTTCCATGATCCGCTATTAATAAAGCACCTTTTTTGGGGGTTTCATTTGGATCATTCCCAATTAAAAGTGGCGTATAAGCTTTATCCCAATCATCTGGAAAATAAAGACCTCTTTCTTGTACCCATCCAGTAAAATCCTGCTCTGTAATTTTATTGGGATAATTTAAAGCAGCATGATCAGGATCAAGGAAACTCATCGGGGACTCTTCAACTGTAATTCTGTCTCTTGAAAGATTCAAGGGATAAGGCCAAAAATCAGTATCTGGTAAACTATAAGTAGTATTGTATTGCACCATATAAACTCCCCCTGCATCCATATATTCATTCATTTTCTTATAATGGATTTGTAGCGCCTCGTTAACATTATAAGCTCTAATTCCTGCTATTACAGCATCATACTGTTTTAATTCATCAATTGAAATATTCTCTATATCAATAATTTCAACTTTGTAGCCCATAGCCTCTAAAGCCTCGTCAACAGCATCTCCTGCTCCTTCTATATAGCCGATTTTTTTTCCTTTGATTTCCACATCGGCTAAAACCAACTGCTGTTGAGCTTTCCTTAAAATTACTTGGTTCGGAATATGGTCGTATTGTATTTCCTGAACTTTGTAGGCTGAGAATAAATCATCACCCATCCTGACAGAAGCATTTAAATCAAACTTCCCGTATTCTTGACTGGATTCTACAGTAAATCTAAATTCCTGTGTACTACTCTTGGGTAGATCTTTAAATTCCAATTTATTTTCAGATTCCAATAATTTCCAGCCCTGAGGTAAATCTAATTCAAGTTTGGCTGAAAGCTTATCTTTTAAAGCCTTCACTTTCACCGTCAATTCCTTTTGTTGGCCATTGGAGGTGAAAATAGAAACCTCTTCACCAAATTCTACTGAGACTGGAGGCACTATATACAATGGCTGTATGATTTCGCCATTAATTCGATCCGAAGTTTTATATTTTAAAGGACTTTTAAAACTAAAATCATTGCCGTTAATTTTGAGCCTTATCTCTACTTCAATGGCCGCAGGATTCTCTGCTTGTCCAATTAACTTTTGATTGTCAACTTCATACAATCCATTTGCAGACGGCTTATCTAGCCAATAGGGGTTTGAATAAGAGAATGTCTCTGGAATATTTATTACAAACTTCTCTAGCATTACTTGGTTATTCTTCAATGCCCCTGAAATAGATAGATTCTCCTCTAAATCTTTAATAGCTGCAGCTACAAGATTAATTTCGGCATCTGACCGATTCACCAACTCTAAATTCACACTAATTTCATCACCTGGTGCTGCATAAGGATTGTCATGATAGAGCAAGTGATAGAGTCCAGCACAATCAAGAATCAGCTTTTCAATAGCTCTCAATTTGTCATTTCTGACCGCTGATTCCTCTAGTTTTTCAATTAAATCTTTTATTACGAATAGTTGATCTATGGATTTTCCAGGTGCTGTAGGTTGAAAATCGTTAACCAATTTGTCAACAGCTTTTTGAATAGACTTCCCATTTTTAAAGTTAGTCCATGAGTGATCGATGCCAGCAAATAGCGCTTTGTCATTCGCGGGTCCACTCCAATATTCAAAATACTCTATTTCATCTCCCCTATTGCCGGCAGTCCCAAAAGCTTGAGATTTATGCCTGCTTCTGCTAAGCGCTGCCATTTCAGTATAAGAAATGCCCAACAACGGAGCATAACCCCCAGCATTATCAGTGACGTATTTTGATTTATCGAAGTCTCCACTTCTACTAAAAAACCATGAAGAAGTATTCCAATAGATTTTCTTGGGTTGCCAGGTGTTAGTCAGCTTCAACTGCTCAGGAAAAGCATTTTTATCACCAGCCAATTTGAATGCCTCATGGGCTAAAATTGCTGAAGCGGTATGGTGACCATGTGTGATTCCAGGGGTCTTATTAAAACGAGTCACTATAACATCCGGCTGAAAATTACGAATTGTCCAAACCACATCAGATAACACTTCTTCTTTCCCCCATTTATTAAAAGTCTCATCCGGATTCTTCGAATACCCAAAATCGTTGGCTCTAGTAAAAAATTGCTCTCCACCATCAATATTTCTAGCTGCCAATAGTTCCTGAGTACGAATTAAACCGAGCCCTTCTCTTAATTCAGGACCTATTACATTTTGTCCTCCATCCCCTCTAGTGAGAGAAAGATAAGCTGCTTCAAATTTTTTACCATTTTCTACATAGGCAATAAATCGGGTATTCTCATCATCTGGATGAGCCGCCACGTACAAAACTCTTGTGGTATATTGCAACTTTTGCATTTGATGCAATATTTCTGAAGAGGGTGCAGGTTCTTTTAATTGCGCTTTTGAAGTAGCTAAAAAACAAGTAAGAAGGAAAATTGATAAAATAAATTTCATGTGTATATCATTGTTTTTTAACTGTCACACGGAATTCGCGACAAATATTCATCAGGGGGTTAGTATAAATTCACCCTCGATTATTTGTGCTCATTTCATTGAATTAATTTTTAATGCGATTTAAAGAAAATACAGTCGAAGACCAAATCATTATAGTTTAACGGCTTTTTTCTGATTTGAATGCCGCCAAAACGATAGCAAGTAAAGGAAGCAACCAAACCAAGTCATTCATTAACAAATGAAACATGAATTTCTTGGTAAACGCTGATTCCATGATTAATAGATAGACCGCGATACCTCCCATTAATTTTGCCAGAAAGGAAAGTAATATGAACCATTTGAATTTCAGCGGCTTTAAAAACCCCATAAAAAGCATCACTGCGACTACTAAAATGCCAATTGCCTGATATGAAACCCATTGATTTTCAGTTTGTGCTCCATCAGTCATCCATTTAATATAACTATTAGGACTCCAGAAAAGAAACACTGACCACGCAACATTATATACCGAGGCTATTAGCAAAACTCCTCGCATCCAGGCTTGTATCATATTCTTATATTGTTAATTTGATTCAAAATTAATATTTCACTTTATCAATCCCTATATTCTTATTTCTTAATGTAAATTTAATCCAACTTAATTCATCTAAAGCAGTAATAAGAAAGAGCTAACCTATCATTGTTAAAATAGTTAAAGTGAAATGTTAAAAATACAAGCTATAAAATTACCTATCATCACATTTTCAAATATTCTCCTGTTTTTACTCTTTTTCTCCTTCGGTTGCAAAGTGACCAAATCAAAAGACATCAATTATATGGAGGAAGGTTTCAATCAAAATTTTCCTGAAAAGCAATTAAATATCTTCTCTCCCAAGAAGGCCGCAGAAGCAAAAGCTGTTTTCATTTTTGTTCATGGCGGTAGCTGGAATTCTGGTAAAAAGGATTTGTACGATTTTTTTGGGAAGAGATTAGCGCGTAAAGGAATTGTAGCCGTAAACATCGATTATCCATTGAGTCCAGAATATATAATTTCGGATATGACTATGGCAGTTGCAAAATCTGTAAAATGGGTAAAGGAAAATATAGAGGACTACGGTGGAGACCCTAATCAAATCTATATTTCTGGTCATTCTGCAGGTGGACATTTGGCAGCGCTCATCAGCGTGAAAGATGAATATTTTCAAGAATTAGCAATAGAAAACCCTATAAAAGGCGCCATCTTAATTGATGCAGCAGGCTTAGATATGTATAACTTCTTAAAGAAGAAGAATTATCCCGCAGGCACCTCATATTTAAAAACTTTCACCAACGATTCTGAAATCTGGAAGCATTACTCTCCTATTTACTATATAGATGAAAATGACCCGCGTCTGCTGATTATGATGGGAGAAAAAACGTTACCGGGTATCATCTCCAGTACTGATCGATTCTTGACTGAATATAGAAAGATAGAACCGAATCCTAATTATCACTTACAATCAGGGAAAAAGCATGTACCCATGATATTGCAATTTTTCAATAGAAATAATGAAGCCTATGATTGGATTGATTCTTTTATCTCAGAAAACCAAAAATAAAGGTGAAATCCAATATTTGACAAACCCAAGAGTCTTTCATTAGTTAAAACTTATATAGTTTTGTGATCATTCTATTTCTCTAAAATAATTTTTATGGAAGATATTAACATACTCTTAGAAACTGCCTCATCCTATTGCCAGAAAGGTGATTTTAAACAGGGGATTCATTTGTATTCTCAATACATTACCCAAAACAATCAAAACCCTATGGCTTATTATCAAAGAGGGAAAGCTTATTTTAAAATAAAGGATTATCAGGCGGCCCAATCAGATATGAGCAAAGCCATAAAACTCAAACCATACAGTGCTGAGCTTTATGCCGAGAGAGGTCTGATTTATTATATGGCTAAGCAGCAGGAAACTGCCATGAATGATTTTAATACTGCTGTGGAAATGGAACCAGAAAACCCTTTCAGATATGCTAGTAGAGCTTTCATAAAAGATCATTTGAATGACTTAGAAGGTGCCAAAAAAGACTATCAAAAAGCATTGGATTTAGATCCCGAAGATGCTATTTCCCATAACAATCTTGGATTAGTATTAGGAAAAATGGGCAATCATAAAAAAGCAGAAATGCATTACGAAGATGCTGAAAAACTTGACCCAAAAAATTTCGGAATGAGCAAGTCTAAGGAGAAAAAAGCCGATGTCACTCCTCAGCCAAAACCAGAACCTGCACCATTGCCTAGCATTAAGTCAGATCAAAAAGAAAAAACAAAACCTAATTTTGGAAATACAGTGAAGGCCCTATTAACGTCCTCAGAGGAGAGAAAAGAGTTTTGGGATTTTGTGAAAGGGAAAGTGTTTGGTGGTTAGAAGTTGGAAAGCAAAAGGTGGATGATGGATGTTGGATATGGGGTGAGATCTTGAAATTTCAGGTTCTAGGATCTATACTCTAGATTCTAGACTCTAGAATCTAGATCCTAGCTAGTCAATCGTTAACACTACCTTACCCATGGTTTTTCCTGACTGAAATAGTTTTAAAGCTTCATGCATTTGCTCAAACTTGAATCGATGGCCGATAAAGGGTGCTTCCATATCGAGTGCTTCCAGTTCTTTCAGAATCTGTTGCATTAACTCCTTCTTCTCATACAACCAGATCAAATTGAAACCTAGAATCCCCTTATTAGTCTCAATCATTTTCTGCGGATCTATTTTGGGCCTTGTAAGATATAACCAAGCCAATCGTGGCCAATTGGGTGAGTTACTAGTACCTCCGTAGCGTGCTGAACCATAATTCACTACCCTTCCCTGCGGTGCCAGCATTTCATAACCAATCTCAAAAATCTTCCCTCCTATACATTCCATAATTAAATCTAGTTCTCTGCCGCGTAAGGCTTCCTCCAAATCCTTTTTAAAGTGTTTCGAACGGACTATATATTTTTGATAGCCCTCCTTTTTCAAAAGATCAATTTTTGATGCAGAACCAATACTACCAATAGTAAAAGCACCTATTTTTTGTGCCATCCTATTTGCTAGTAAACCAACTCCGCCAGCTGCAGAATGAATTAACACTGTACCCCCCTTTTGCAAATTTCCCAAATAAAACAATCCGTAGTAAGCGGTTAGTGCCTGGACCAAAAAAGAAGCACCTTCCTCGTAAGACCAACTTGCCGGTATTTTATTGACGTAAGCACTGTCAATATTAATATGAGAAGTATAAGCACCGAAACGCGTAACGCCCATTACACGATCTCCAACTTCAAAGTCTTTTACTTCTGAACCTTTGGCAATAATCTCGCCTGCATATTCTAAGCCTGGAATAAAAGATCCTTCCGGAGTCGCACTGTATAAGCCTAGAATGGCAAAAACATCAGCAAAATTCAGTCCCACAGCCTTTACCTTGACCTGTACTTCATCTGCTTCTGGACTAGCCAATTCTTCTTCAACTAGTTTTAGTCTATTAAAAGACCCTGCTTTATGTGTTCTGTAGGATATTCTCTGGGGCATTGGAGAGTAATTTTAAACAAAAATACGGAATGAAGATGATTATTGAATGATGAAATCAGGGAATTTTGCGCTAAAAAAAGAGAAATCATTATAATTGGTCAGACCTTAAAATAGGGGAATACCACAGAGATAAATTAACTTAGATCCGAATTAATAATCCAGAATTACTATATATTACTTAACGAGCCAACGACCAAACTTCTTTCTTACCACAATAGAGTCAAAAGAAAACAATAGAGTTTTAGTTACAGCTAAAAACAAAAAGGTGTTATGCTCAAAGCTAATTTTTCAATTCTAAAATTCGTGATCCGTAATTAATCAAATATTGCTATTAATTCCTTGCTAAGCCTTTTATATTTGCAGGCATTATACAATCATCAGACTTTCAATATTCAATAATATGCAGAAGAACTTTATAGAAGAACTACAATGGAGAGGCATGATCCACGATATGATGCCAGGGGTTGAAAAACAACTGGCTGAAGAAATGAGCAGTGCTTATGTGGGAATTGACCCGACTGCTGACTCCCTTCACATCGGTCATCTAGTGGGTGTTATGATGTTAAAGCATTTTCAAGATGCAGGACACAGGCCCATCGTATTGTTAGGCGGAGCAACGGGTATGATTGGTGACCCTTCCGGAAAATCAAAAGAACGCAACCTTTTGGATGAGCCTACTTTACGCCATAACGAAGCTTCTATAAAAGCGCAAATTCAAAACTTCTTAGATTTTGATGCTAAAGGAGAAAATAGTGCGCAGCTAGTCAATAACTACGACTGGATGAAGGATTTTAGCTTCCTGGGCTTTATCCGAGATGTTGGAAAGCATATTACGGTCAATTATATGATGGCTAAAGACTCCGTTAAGACACGATTGTCATCAGAATCAAGTGAAGGCATGAGTTTCACAGAATTTACTTATCAATTAGTGCAAGGATATGATTTCTTGCATTTATTTCGAGAGAAAAACTGTAAGCTACAGATGGGTGGTTCAGATCAGTGGGGAAATATTACCACGGGAACTGAAATGATCAGAAAAATAGATCAGGGAGAAGCCTTTGCGGTGACTTGTCCTTTGATAAAGAAAGCTGATGGTACCAAATTTGGAAAAACGGAAAGCGGAAACATCTGGCTTGACCCGAAGAAAACATCCCCTTACAAATTCTACCAATTTTGGTTGAATGCTTCTGATGAAGACATGAGTAATTTCATCAGGATTTTTAGCACTAAAGGAAAAGAAGAAATTGAAGCATTGGAAAAAGAACATAATGAAGCGCTTCATCTTAGAGTGCTGCAAAAGGCTTTAGCAGAAGAATTAACCATTAGAGTTCATTCACAAGAAGCTTTGGATATGGCCTTAAAAGCTTCCTCTATCCTATTTGGTAAATCAACTACTGAAGAATTACAGAGCATCGATGAGGATACACTTTTGAGTGTGTTTGAAGGAGTGCCACAAGTAACAGTTAATAAATCAGACTTAGACAATACCGAAAACATCACGGATTTCCTTTCAGAATTGACTCAGGAGGTGATTTTCCCATCAAAAGGAGAAGCCAGAAAAATGATTAAAGGTGGTGGAGTTAGCATCAATAAAGAAAAGGTAATGGATGCTAATGCTGCTGTTGAACTCAGCTTGCTACAAGGGAAGTATATATTAGTGCAAAGAGGTAAGAAAAATTATTATTTGGTGACAGTGGCCTCTTAAATCCCAGCCCCCTAAATCCCCCAAAGGGGGACTTTGGTGTAGTGTCTCTATCTGAAATTTAAAACGGGCCGGTCTGACTGTCATCTGAACTAAGTGGTACTTTGGTCCGAGGAACTCCATTTGGTCAGTACAGAAGGTGAGACCGGATTTAATGAAATACTTACTTGTAACTAGTTTTTTTTCCAAAGTTGTCTAAAGGCTCATAAACTCAAACAAATGTTGGTTTACTTTATGAACATCATATTTCTCCACGGCCAAGCGGTAGCTCTCCTCTCCTTTTTGTTCAATTAAAGCAGGATTATCGATAAAGGATATCATGGCTTTGACCAAGGCATCTGCATCTTTCACTGGAATCAAATAGCCATTTTTATCTCCATCAATCGTTTCCCTGCATCCTGGATTATCAGTGGTGATAATGGGTTTCCCCATGGCCAAAGATTCTAATATCGTGCGCGGAGTACCTTCTCTGTAATAAGACGGTAGGACAAACACTGAGCATTGGGACAAATACTTACGGACGTCAGACTGAAAGCCTAAATATTCTATAATGCTCCTTTCATGCAACTCATTTAATTCATTTTCTTCTAATGAATCGGGATTGCCTTCATCTGTCATACCGATGAGTTGAAAAATAACTTCAGGATAATCTTTCTTGATAATTTTTGCTGCCGCTAAGTATTCATTTACTCCCTTAGCCCCTATCAAGCGGGCTATTAATAGAAATTTAATAGGACTAACTTGTGGAGCAGCTTTGGGGTAATGTTTTAAATCTACTCCCGAACCCGAAGTGATAGTTTGAGCAGTATGTAACCTAAGTAAACTATGCTGTTTAAAAAACTGCTGATCGTCAGGATTTTGAAAAGCGATAAAAGGCAGCTTGGAAAAGGCTTTTTTATAAAGCCTGAAAATAACCGAGCGGACTAACTTTCTTTTAAAAGTATCGGCTTCCATGCCTACATAACCCAGACCGGTAATCCAGGCCAATACTTTGGCATTTTTAAGGTTTTTGGCAGCCCAACTACCGTATATATTGGGTTTTATAGTGTAAGTAATGACCACCTCCGGCTCCAGCTCTTGAAAAAGTCTTTGAAGAAATTGAAGGGTTTTGTAATCTTGGAGGGGATTGAAGCCTGTTCTACCTAAAGGAACTTGAATAAATTCTACATCCAGTTCAGCTAAGATTTTTTCGGTGGTTTCATCATTGCCTGGGGCTAAAGCAATAACTTTATAGCCTTTATCTTGAAGGGCAGTTAATAAGGGTTTTCTGAAATTGATTACGGAAGGTAGGTAGCTACCGAAGACAATGGCGGTGGGTTTTTGCATGTTGTAAAATTAACCGCAAAGACGGAAAGACGCAAAGAAAATTAACCACAACTTGTCCCGACATAAGTGGGTACGATTCATAGGGAATAGATCAGCTAAAGCTGACTATTTATGTGAACCACAAAAGGGATAAAAGAAAAGAAAACTGTTGAAGCTAAAGCTGAACTGGGTTAACCACAGAGTTGCACTGACATTTACGAGGAGATCACGAATCTAAGCCAACTTGTCCCAAATTCATCGGGAAGGCTTTTAAATTTTCTCGCTAAGACGCTAAGTTTACGCAAAGAAATTTATCAGCTAAAGCTAATTATCTAACTACAACATTTAACCCTTATAAGGGTACGAGAGGTAATGGAAGAAAACAATAGGATTTCAGCTAAAACTTAAGGGAAATATTCATTACTAACTGCAGTCGATATTTCTATTCAGTTGTTCCTAATTATTTTTGTCGGGTTTTGTCTAGTGTCAAAAACATCAACTACCTCAATTCTTTTTTGATTGACATTTAACCAATAAATGATTTTGTGATGTTTGCATAGGATATACCTGAATTCTTGATCACGATCTATCAGTAGCTCTTCAATTTGTCCAAGTTCAGGTAAATCCTTTAGAACGGCAGGTGCTTTATAAATAACATTGACAACCCTTTTTGCAACTGCTTTACCAGCAATTTTATTATAGTAATCATAAACATTTTCTAATTGATTAATTGCAAAACCAGTCCAAATTAACTTTAATCCCATTTATCAATGATAGATTTTAAATCTTTATCTTCAACAAAATCTCCATTTTTAGAATCTTCCATTGATTTGTCAATTCTTTCATTAAAGGATTTTAAACTCATCGGTTTTAAATCTTCCTCAACTGATTCTGCTTTTCGTTTCTTCAAAAGCTTCTCCAAACTGTTAATAACATCTTCATTTTGCAACTTCAAAAATTCCTGGACAAATGTGATTTTTCGAGCTTCTAAGTTCATAATATTTAGGTTTACCAATATTTAAACAAATCTACAAAATTTTAAATTCATGCAAAGCTGAAGTTCTTTTAAACCTATACTTATTCAGAGCAATGACAGAAAAGAGAGAGGAAAGGAAGTGGTTTCAGCTAAAGCTAAAAGAACTTTAACCGCAAAGGAGCCTACCTGTCCGGCACCATAAGTCGGGAGCAGTTGAGATGCAAACTTTACGCAAAGAAAATTAACCACAACTTGTCCCGACATAAGTGGGTACGATTCATAGGGAATAGATCAGCTAAAGCTGACTATTTATGTGAACCACAAAAGGGATAAAAGAAAACAAAAGTGTTGAAGCTAAAGCTGAAAGAAGATCCACGCTAAGTTACGAACCTGCCTGGCGGGAGACAGGGACACTAAGTTTTACGCAAAGAATATTACAAAGAATTACCAAACCAAATTAACAATTATCCAATTATTAATTATTAATTATTAATTTGGGCCTCTTTGCGCCTTAGCGTCTCAGCGGTTAGTTTTTCAACAGCTTGCTTTCTTTTTCTCCACATAAACTGCTGATAGGCTCTTTTGACTTTATCATCATAAGCAAAAGCCATAAGGAACAGGAAAGGAAAAATAATGGAGCGATGTCGGGCGATAAGGCCAATATTATTTTCAAAAAGGCCTACAGTAACCACATAAATAAACACAAAAGCTAGCACAAAGGTCGATAACCTATGACTTAAACTATCTTTTACAAATCGCATAAACGATTTTCTCTTTATAATTAACAACAATAAAACCGCATTGATTTCTATTGCAGCTGCGGCCGTCAGTACATTTCTTATTTCCCACAAAAACGGACGTGCCAATACATCTACTATCCCTTGAGGAATAGACCCAATACCACCAGCTTTTTCGTCTAATACTCCTGTACCGTACTCATTATTTCTTAAAGTTCCACTTTGCAGTTCTGTTAATTCTTGATTTGAAAACTCTTCTACTCCCCATTGATCGGATAAATAATTGGCTAATAAAATAATGACTACGATACCGGCTGTAATTTTAAAAATACGAATCAACCAATTGTCCTTTATATTTAAAATAAAAAATGAACTTAAGGCTAAAACCGCCACATAAGCTGTGGGTGGTCGGAAAGCATATAAAATAGCGAGACCAACAATTATATAAATATAGTTCAAACGTTTATTGTGAATCCCCATGCAAACTACTCCCATACCTAAAAACATAAAGGCATCCTTCCCAATAGTAGAAGTCCAAAACCATAGAGCGGGGAAAAGCAACACCCAAAATAAGAGGTTAGCTTGATCGAGGAAGAAATAGTTCTTTCGAAATGCTTTAAATAAAAGCACCAATCCGGCAAAACAAACGGCACTGAAAAGCAGATATATCCCAAACTCATTATCGAAAGTAAAAATCATAAAGAATGCTGCAGGGTAGGCTACAAAATTGGTATAAAACAATTGACCATTTCGCCACATACTTTCTACATAAAAAGGAGAAAAATCAAAAGCTCTAAAATATTCCGCAAAATTGGCTGCCCAGTTATCATAAATCCAGGCATCTACACCGCCCCCACTGAAAAAACGAGCATAGACTATATAGCCTACAGTTCCCAGAATTCGAAAAAAAACACCCCAGTTGTACCTCCTATTTAACTGTGGCTGATTCTTAATATAAGAGGATTTTAGCCATTGCGCTAAACCAATCAACAGCAATATGGCTATTATGGCGCCCATTAAATCAATGCTGATTCATAAAAGTCAATGGTTTCTTTGGTCATACGCTCTAAATTATAATAATTTTTAAGCTCTTGATGTGCCTCTAAACCCACTTTTTGTGCCTCTTCAGGATGATTTACAATATAGGCCATCTTATCAGCTAAAGCTTGAGTATCATAAGGCGCTACCAAATATCCGGTCTCTCCATCCTTCATCAACTCATTTCCGGCTGGTACATCCCAACTTACAACAGGTTTTTTACAATTAAAAGCTTCCAAAAAAACCACTCCAAAACCCTCTGAAATAGACGGGACAGCGACAACATCAGAATTGTACATCCACTTAGTGATCTCTTTACTATAACCAGCAAAATGTACTTGCTCATTTATGCCCAAGTCCTGTACTAGCTTTTTTAAAGACCCCTCTTCTTTACCTGAACCCGCAATGACCAATCCAGTATCAGGGTATTCATCTTTCATTTTGGCTAAACTTTCTAATAAGTAACGATGCCCTTTAAAACTCACAAGTCGACCAGCGATAATTATTTGCTTTTGGAAAACATTAAAGGCGGGATCTTCAAAATCAGTCGTAATTTCAGGTAAATCAAAACCATAATGGATCAAGTCCATCTTTTCTGCCGTAGTGGCTTTAGTAGCTATAAAAAAATTCCGCAATCCATGAGAGATCGTATAAGAACGGTCACAAAGTCTTTCGGACAATTTTACCAATAAGAAATAGGGTGTAAGCCCTTGCTTCTTCGGGTTAAAGCCATACTTAGCGGTAAAATCGTTATCATAACCATGCTTGGTACTGACCCAGGGACAGCTAATTCCTCTCAAGAAGAGTTTTATTAAGCTCAAATGTAAATCTGCATGAATAAGGTGAGAATGCACTAAATCGTATTCTTTCTCCTCTATTAGACGTTTAATAACCTTCAGAGCACTTAGCTTAGGGTACTTCCCAATATTTATTTGATGCGTTTTTACACCCATACTGTTGAGCCGATCAATAAAATCACCATTAATACCACCTTGATAATTTGTATACAGTCGTAAAAATTCAATCTCAATTCCTTTGTCAATCAAAGCTGGAATAAGGTTCAACTGAAAATTTTCGGCTCCAAAAATTCCGCCTTCTTTTTGTATAAAGAGTATCTTCATTCAATTCTGTTAAATTTATTTTTATATTTTAATAGAGGCTTTTCCATGAAATGATAACTAAGTGAAGAAACCATAATTGTTAATGCCAAAACTGATAAATGAAATAAAACTTGATTGATGAACACATTCGAAAATAGACGGCCATCCGGATAAAAAAAGTTTATTAAAATGTATATTGGTATTAGATGATACATGTAAAGACCATAACTTATTTTACCTAAATATTTAAATGGCTTTGCTTCCAAAAACCCTTTAGAGGATGAATTTATGATTGTGAACAAAATTAAATTAACAAATAATAAAGGGTATATTATGGTTTCCAAATTAAGCGGTAATTCAATTTCAAAAATTAAAAAAAATATTAAGATCACGATTCCAAATGCCATCAACTTCTTTTTATTTGCAACCCAATTCTTATAAAAAAGTAAGGCAGCAAGACCTCCAAGAGCCATGTTTTCGAATCTAGCTCTCACAAAAAAATTTTTTAGTGTTGATAAGAATTCATAATCTAGAAATTTGGGAGAAATTTTAATTATTGGGAGTGCTAAATAAATTATAATTAAAATTACAAACCTATACCTTTTGGATAAAATAAAATAAAAAATTACAGGCCAGAACAAATAAAATTGCTCTTCTACTCCGATCGACCAGGATTGGAAACCTACAGGATTAGAAACTGTGGAGACATTCGGTAAAAAAAATAAGTAATACAAAAAAGCGGAAGAAAAATTATTGTCAGAAATTTCTTGAGGCCAAAAATTAAAAAAGTCCCAGCTATAAGGAAATACAAAAAAACCAATGAAAAGCATTAAGTAGTAGACCGGCCAGATTCTTAATAATCTCCTAAGGTAAAACTTGCGAACGTTTAATCTCCCGGTTTTATTCTCCTCTTCTAAGATTAAATAGGTAATAAGAAATCCACTCAAAACGAAAAAGAAGGTAACTGCAATTTCACCCAAATGAAAAATAAAAGGGCCTTCCTCAAAAAAATTTTTCAGAGAATTAAAATTTTTAATTAACTCTGTATGACCAATGATTACCAAAATGGCAGCTAAACCACGATAAGCATCTAAACCATAAAAATATACTCCCTTTTTACTCATTCCTTAAAATCTCAAATAAACTTTTTGAATTGTTATAGTTTTTGTACTGCCTCATCGCTGAATATCTAGCCTTAGTACCGAAGTCTTCCGTTTTTGATTCTATATTAGCCATATGCCTAACTTTGAGTTCTAAATCCTCTGTTTTGTTCTCAAATAAAATCCCCCCAGTTTCTTCTGAAATCACATTATTAATTCCCTCTACATCAGAAGCTAAAATAGGTAATCCGCACGCCTGAGCTTCCATAATGGAATAACAGATGGTTTCTCCTTCTGAAGCATGAATATAAGCATCTAAAGATTGATAAAAAGAAAGCAATTGATTTCGGGTTAATAAGCCCGTGAATTCAATTTGATCATCTAAATTTAATTTATTCACCAAGTCTTTTATTTCGTTTGTTTTAGGACCAGTACCCGCAATTTTCAATTTAACTTTTATCCCTATATCCCTAAGCTTTGCAAGAGCTTCTATTACTAAATCGTGTCTCTTGCCTTGAATAAGCCTAGCTGTAATACCCAAAGTAAAAACATCATTTCTTATCTTTTCATTTGGAGGCTTAAAGTAATTAATATCGACCGTTTTAGGAATAATGTGCGAGTTTTTACCAAACTTTAAAAAAGGAAAAATACTTTTGATTTGCTCAAAATGTCCTTTATAAAAATAAATCATTTTGTGCGTAAACAAATGATTGAGTAAAGTGAAAATTTTTTCAATTGTGGTTTTATAGGCTAAGTTAGTATGGTCGAAAGCTATTAATTTCCATTTCTTAAATAGACCTAATAAAGTCAATAGACTTAAACTAAAGGTATGTAAAAGCAAATATTGTATTTGATGCTTTTTCTGAAAAGCCATTACGGTTTTCAAAGCTCTAAAATCAATTTTTGATCGTTTTTGCAGATATTGGTATTGAATTTTGTTATCAATACAAAACTCTTCTAACTCTTTGTTCAAGACCTCTATTCCATAAAAAAAAGCAAAATGTTCAAATTGCTTTTCTTGATCACTCTTGACAAAGTTCATGAAATAAGTTCCCAATCCACCATGTCCTGAGTAGAGTATATGTAAGATTTTCATTGGTATTTTAGAATTTAAAAATCTCCTAACTATTTAAATTTCGAATTAGCTTTTCTTCAAAATATTCATTCTCAAAATAGCCATTCTGTTTCAAAAAAGACGAGGTTTCTGAAGAGGATGGATTAGGAGGAAGTGTATTTAAATTTTCTAAACCTTTCATATCATTAATAATTTGAACATTTGAATATTTCGACATATTTTTATACCAAGAAATATCAAAGATCTTATATAACAAAGTAGGTTTAAATGCAATGCAACATAATAATAAACTAGAATAAAAGCCAGAACAAATTTTAGCTCCTTTGATTAAGGACGCTAAACTACCGACTTCCTTTAACCAAATAATATTATTATCTATTGGTAGATTCTGATTAGCAAAGCTCCCTGGGTGTAATTTCACATAAAGCTTGCAGTTATGCTGAGCTGCCTTTTTTGATAAAGCTAAATAAATATCATGATGTTCTTTGTGTGAGATAAAATCCTCTCCTAAATCACCACCTGATAGCGGTTGATCTATATGAAGCCAATAATCTGAATCCAGACTCTGATTTGCTAACTTTTCATACTCCGTTACGATTTTCTCAAGCTCTGGAAAACCCACAATATGTATCTTATTTTCAATATCTCCATCTAATTCAATGTTAAGCTGCGCATTTTCTTTACTAAAACAAAGGTATTTGTCAGGGATTCTTATTTTGTCTTTAATTAAATATGCTGCTGTGCGTTCACCATATTTTTTAGCTACAAATAAATAAAGAAATATTTTTGGATTAAAAAATCTGGATCCTAAGGAATTTCTGAAAAAAGAAAGGGTACTGAAACCAGCATTTGCTTTGAGTTCACTTAATTTCTCAATTCTATTTTTATCTATTTTCTTAAGATTACCCTCTAGAATTTTATAATCTTTAAAACTGGCTAAAACTCCATGTTGTAAATAATAGACAGGAATTTTGGATTTTTTTGCAGCATAGATCAAAGCAATTGATAATGGAGATTTGTTATCCATTATTATAATAACATCAGGATTAATAGCACATAGAATTCCCTGAGCATTAAAATATTCAGACCAATAATGATAATGATGGTTAACTAAATGAGCATTTTGGTCTTCGGCTTTAGAAATATAACGAAGCCAATGAATCTCATTAGACGGAAATAGTGGCTTCAATAATTCTAGCCATTGATTTCTATCATAATTAAAATTAAGTAAAATCCTCATCCAGTAATTTTTCTGCTATTAACCAATCCAATAAATCGTCTATATCATGTGAAGATTTTTGACTCATTTCAAATTTCAATATCTTATCGAACTGATGGATTTGACTTTTCTTTAAGGAATTAACATTTATCACATAAACAGCTCCATTATATTCCCATACCTTAGGGATATCTTGTCTCCGAGTAAAATCCCCTTGTTTAGACTTCCTTAAAAATCCTTCTTCATTTTCTTCAAACAACACATAATATGGATTTGATTTGGTTTCCTTAACAGAGACTACCATATCCAACGTATTATCGAACAATCCCAGAGCATCTTGAATTTGTTTGGTTGTACGAAAAGGCGATGTTGGTTGCAATAAAATTAGCGTATCAGGATCATAACCATTTTCTTGCGAATAATTAATTGCATGTAGTAATACATCTTGCGAACCGGCTTCATCTGTAGCTAATTCGGGAGGCCTCAAAAATGGAACTTTTAGACCTGTCTCTTCCACAATTTTTTTAATCTCATCATCATCTGTACTCACGATAATGTGTTTATCATCAAAGAGCTCTCTGGCAGCTTCAATGGTATAATAAATCAAAGGCTTTCCTCCTAGCTCCTTAATATTTTTACGTGGCACTCCTTTTGAGCCACCTCTTGCCGGTATAACTACTAAAGGCTTCATTAAAACTTGATATGTTTAAAATCTTCCTGTGCTTTCTTAAAATCTTCGTGCTTTCCAATATCTAACCAATAGCCTCTTAAAGGGTAAGATTTCACTTTTCTTTCTTGTTTAATCAATTCTGCCATTAAATCTGTCGCATTATAAAATTCATTCTCAGGGATCAAATTCAATAATTCTTTTTTAACCAGATAAATACCACCGTTTGAATAGTATGTGTAAGTAGGCTTTTCCTTAAAAGATTTAACCCTTTCCTCTTGTGTTTCTAAAACAGCATAAGGAATTAAGACTTCGTACGGTATAGTAACTACACTTAAATCTGCTTCTGATTGAAGAAAATCCTGATAAAAATCCTCATAATCAAGATTTGTTAAGATATCAGAATTGGTAATTAAAACTGTGTCATGTTGCAAGTTTTCTATAGATCGAACAGCCCCTACAGTTCCCAAAGGTTTATCTTCTGTAACATAATTAATTTGAACTCCTTTACTTTCCCCATTTTTAAAGTAATTCTGCAACTGTTCACCTAGATAATTTATAGAAAGCCAAAAGTCATCTATTCCATAGCTAATCAATCGATCTATATTATGCTCAATGATGGGTTTTTCCGCTACTTTTAATAAAGGTTTAGGCGTATTGTCTGTCAAAGGCTTTAACCTTGTACCTCTTCCTCCTGCCATAATAATTGCATCAATTGGTAAGTAGGATTTTAAAAATCGAAAATTGATTACATTTATAACTTGGTGAGTATCATTTAAAACAGGAATAACTTTTAAATTGGCTTTCCTAAACTTATCTAAATCCTCAACCTTATAATTTGATTTAATAATGTACTTGGGATTGGGCTGAATAAAATCAACAACTTTTTGATTAATTGACATATCCTTTAATAAACCCCTTCTTACATCTCCATCTGTAAGTGACCCCACTAATTTCTGATCCTCATCTACCACAAATAAAATGGCATCCGCTGCTAGTAGATCAAGCTTTGCCAAAGCCTCTTTTACCGTGCAATTTTGTTTTATTAAATGTTTTTTAAAGGTCATAACTTTTCAATTATTTGCGCAATTTTTTCAGAAGCATTACCTTTAAAATAAATATTCTCACCTTTAAATTGATTATCTCCTATTTGTTCTACTACTTTTAATATTGCTTCTGCCTTAAAATCAGTATGTATTACATTCTCTCCTGCTACTCTCCCTTTCTGCCTATCACCAATATTAATTACGAATTTATTAAAGCTTGCCGCTTCTATGATACCACTTGAGGTATTACCCAGCAAAAATTTGGCGTATTTCATAGCTGTAAAATAGGATTGTGTTCCAAAATTTTCAATTAAGGTTACCTTCTCAGGGAACTTTTGCTTTAACAGTTTATATTTGGCTCTGTATAATGACCCCAAAGTGTCAGCATTGGGCATGGTTATGACTAATTGATTATCAAGAGCTAGAAATAATAGACATTTCAACAGTTCATCAGAATATAACTGATTTTTATCAGCAGAAACAGTCTCCGGGTGAACAGTGATCAGAATAAAAGGAATTGATGCATCTATGTTCCATTTTTTCTGAAAATCTATTTTATTTAAAAGTTTAACATTCTTTAAATTATCTAAACTTAAAGCACCCACTACATGGCTATGAGATGAAGCCCCAGTTAATGACTCTACTCTCTTCTTATAATCAATAAGGGAGACAAGATGAATTTTTGATGCTAAGGTAATGCTGTGCCTATAAATATTATCAATGGCCCCCGTTGTTGTTTCTCCTCCATGGATATGAGCAAACTCGACATTAAACGGGATACCGGCTGCCACTGCAGCGGCCATTTCAAATCGGTCGCCCAACACAAAAACAAGATCAAAATCATTTGAATGATTAGACCAAAAATCTGCAAATTTCTGCGCTGTTAGGGCATAGGAATTTGAAATATCGCCTTTTGTATCACCCAAAACAAGGCTGCTAATAGTATAATTTACCTCAAATCCATCTTCGATGATACCTTCAATTGAATACCCATGAAATTTGGATAAATGAGTGCCAAAGGCAAGAATTTGAAGGTCAATTTCCTTTGAATCTTTTAACTGTTTTAAAAGTGGAAGATAAATTCCATAATCCGCTCTTGAACTAGTAAGTACTAAAATTCTCTTCATTCTAAATATTCCCATTTTAATTTAGAATCCGCACTTAATGATGTTATTAACTTTTTACCTAAAACATCATCTACTTGCATTGGTGAAATTCCATCTCCAGGGCGCTTCATTATTAAGTGTTCTTTTTTTAAAATTAACCCACCATCGGCATCATCACGAATATGAATGGATTTTCTTGCAATTACCTTATTTGGAGTCTCACTTTTGCTTGGCTCCTTAATTCCTGTTCCTGACATGGCCAATTCAATATTTCTTATGGATTGTATCATATGTTTTAGTTCTTCAGGCTCCAAAGAAGCTTTATGATCCGGCCCCGGCATCTCCCTGTCCAAAGTAAAATGTTTTTCAATTAGAGTAGCTCCTAAAGCAACTGCCGCAATTGGCACTTCGATACCTAAGGTATGATCAGAATACCCTATATCAACGCCTAATTCTTTCCTGATGTGTAACATGGCTTTCAAATTCACATCAGACATAGGTGTGGGATACTCTGTGTTGCAATGCAAAACCTTTAATTTCGATTTATCCAACCCAGCTTCAATTAGGACTTTTACTGCATCATTAATTTCCTGAATATCCGCCATTCCAGTTGATAAAACTACTGGTTTGTTTTTACTGGCGATGTGCTGCAAATAAGGTTTGTTGGTAATCTCACCTGAGGGTATTTTATATAAGGATATTAAATCATTCAAAAAATCAATACTAGGTTCATCAAAAGCAGTTGACAAGAACTCAATACCCAATTCGTTTGAATATTGAATTAATTCAGAATACCAAAATTCTGGCATTTCAAGGCGTTTAAGCATAGCATACTGTTTATTATCCTCATCTCCCATGTTTTCGGACTGATAAACAGCCTTCAACGCTTCCTTACTAACAATATTATTTGCTTTGAAAGTTTGAAACTTAACAAAATCAGCACCTGCCTCAGCAGCAACTCTTATCAATTCTTTTGCTTTTTCAAAGTCCCCATTATGATTTACTCCTGCCTCTGCTATAATTACAACTTTGTTCATATTACTTTATTCTTTTTGCAGGGTTACCTACCCATGTTTGATTGTTAGGAATATCATTAATAACGACAGCTCCAGCACCAATTACACTGTTACTACCAATAGTAACCCCGTTAATTATTATGGCTCCTGCACCTATAAAAGTCATTGCTCCAACCTTTACACCTCCAGCCAATATAGCCCCTGGGGCAACATGTACGTAATCAGAAATAATACATGCATGCTCTATTGTAGCACCTGTATTAATAATAACTCCCTCTCCTATTTTTGTGCAACTATTGATGATAGCATTAGTTCCAATTAAAGTAGAGTACCCAATACTTGTAGTCGATGAAATATTTGAAGTAGAATCCGCAATAACCGTTTCCTTCCAGTTATTTCGCTTTATTAACTTAGTTAATTTTGATCTAATTAAGTTATCACCAACAGCAGGAAAAACAAATTTGTTTTGAAGCGCATTTCCCTCCGTGTATTCATTTTCCTTGCCTAAATACTTAATGTTATAAGGATTTTTCAAGGCTTCTTTAAATTCAAAATACGCAATAGGTATTAATCCCATAGATTTGGCTATGTCGATTACAACATATGAATGGCCGGAATAACCCATTAATATTAAATCTTTATCCTCTGACACTACTTGGAATATTCACTAACCTATCAGCTAAAAACTTACTATTCTCTAAATCATCATGCATACAATGAGCAAACATGGGCAATTCATTCATTAATATCCACGCTGGGCGGGTCATTATCTTATGCTCATTGGTAGCAGTTAAAAAAGCATCTCGCTCTTCTTTATCTTTACAAATAATTGTATTGAGCCAATAGTTACTTCGGCTGTTAGCTGGTTCTTCTACAAACAGCATATCAGAAGAAGCAAAATACTCTTTGTATAAATTTGCCGTCTCTCTTTTGTTCTCAATAATTTTTTCAAGCTGCTCCATTTGGGCACAAGCCAAAGCTGCATTTAAATTAGGGCACCTATAATTATAGCCTATATGATCATGATTAAAATCCCATTTATGCGGTACTTTAGCCTGTGTTGTTAGATGCTTGCCTTTTTTACCTAATGACTCATCGTTGGTTATAATCATACCCCCTCCACCACAAGTAATTGTTTTGTTCCCATTAAAACTGAAAACACCCAGTTTGCCAAAGGTGCCGGTATGTTGCTCCTTATAAAAAGTACCTATAGATTCAGCCGAATCTTCCACCACAGGAATATTATATTCAGCACATAGTTCACAAATTAGATCAATCTCCAAAGGAAATCCAAAAGTATGCATAGGAACACAGGCCCCGATCTTGCGGCCTGTCTGTTTATGAATGGGTACATTGTCTACTAACTTTACATTTTTTAAAAATGCTTTGAGCGCCTCTACAGATAATCCCATTCTTCGCTTATCTACATCAAGAAAAACAGGTTCAGCTCCTATATAACTTATGGCATTGCATGTTGCCACAAAAGATAATCCTTGCGTAATAACCAAGTCATCTCTCTCCACACATGCTAATATTAATGCCATATGAAGAGCAGAAGTACCGTTGACAATAGCAATGGCAAATTTTGCTCCAGTATAATCTTTCACCATCTCTTCGAACTTATCGACATAAGCACCTACCGAGGAAACAAATGTGGAGTCTATAGTATCAGACACATATTTCTTCTCATTCCCTTGAAAAACAGGGGCGTGCAGAGGAATAAATTCCTCTGTACTATACATTTCCCTTACAAACTTTATAAAATGATCGTATTTCATTTAATACTCAATTTCATAGTTTCCGTACTTACTTTTATTTTCTAAGGAATCTTTATATATACCCACTTTTAAAGCATCAGTTAATTCTTTAATGCCATCTTCTACCAAAAAGCGAGGTTCAAAATCAAGCACTTCTTTTACTTTATTAAAAGATACTTTATAATTTCTTGGGTCACTTCCCTTCTCTCCAAATTTAATTTTAGCATTGGGAATATGTTTCTGAATGGTATCCACAATCATTTTTTTTGTAAAGTTATTTACATCACCCCCCGCATTGAAGACCTCAAAATTCACTTTTTCATTAGAAGCAGAAATAACTAAATCTATTAAGCGAGCGAAGTCCCTTACATGGCAGTAAGGTCGCCAGGTATGCTCATCAAAGACTAAGAGTTCTTCACCAAAAAATAGGTCTCTTACAAATTCGCTCACACTTAAATCAAACCTCATACGTGGCGATAAACCAAAAGCAGTTGCAAACCTTAAAACCACTCCTGTATAATTTGCTTTACCTTTTTTACCAAGTAGGTGTTTCTCTGCTCCTACCTTTGCTTTGGCATATAATGAAAGTGGGTTCAATTCGAAGTTTTCATCTGCCAACTCGTCTTCTTTAATTAAACCATAATTAGAGCAGGTCGAAATGAAGATCAACTTATTGATGGGTTGATTATCAAAAAAGTTGATACAAGTTTTTATACCTTCATCGTTTATCTTCTCTGAGGCTTCAGGATACTTTTTAGTAATAGGGTCGCCTACTAAGCCTCCCAAGATTACCACATCATCTACGCCCTGCGATACTTTCTCCAAATCTGCTGTTTTTGCAAAATCCCCATAAGTGAAAGAATAATCAGGATCTCCTAAATAGGCTTGAATAGAATTTTGATTATCATAAACAAAATTATCCAAAACTCTTACTTTATAACCTAATTTCAGAAAATGTGATGTAATCACAGTTCCAACATAACCTGCTCCACCTATTAATAATACTGTTTTTTTCATTGTTTTACTTTAAAATTTACACCAAAAATCAAGATATTTTTGCGCTATAACCACATGACCGTGGTACTTCTCCACATACGTTCTACCACGTATACTTAAATCTTCTAAATTATTTCTATTATCTAATAATTTCAACACTTCTTGTTTAATTTGTTTTTTATCAGGTCTTATATTAATTACAGGACTACTTTCAATCCCCAAGGCTTCTAGTGCTTCAGGTTCAGCACCACTCATAACAATTTTGCCAGACCCTAATGCGTACAAGGCATTCATTCCATAAGAATAACTATTCACCTGATCAACAACTACATGAGTTTTTTGCAATAAAGTCATATACTCCTGAAATGGCATTCTCTTATTTAATACAAACTCAATATCGTTCGGGTATTTTTTTTTTAGGTCACTAAAAGCTTCTTCAATATACTTTGTGCCTTTGAAGCCATAGCTATTTAAGCTATGAAAAAAAGTGAGTTTTTTAGCAGGTTTCAAAGGTTCATATTTTACCTTGTCAAGGTTGATTGCTAAGGGTATTGTCTTTGTCTTATTTTTATACATTTCCATATAAGCTATCTCATAATCATACATTACTGGAATAATACCGTCCACTTGATCTGCAACAAATTTATTAAAATTAAATGCTTTTTCTGACTGTTTGAAATCAAGGTATGGTGTCCAATCATACTTCTTCATATCATTATAAGGTGTATAGGCAAAATGTTGCTCCACATTTTTCCAATACATTGCATCCATAGCTGCAGAAACCAAAAAAGTCTTTCTATTTCCCCTAAAAAGCTTCTCATAAAAATATTTACGAGGAAAGTAATTAATATAAAAAGGATAAGGATCAATAAATTGAACAATATCGAAACCAGTGATTTTGGATAGTAACCGAAAAGGAAAAAATCTATCGTTCACATATCTAAGAACGTTACTTGATTTCGGCTTGATGTTTAAATCAAAAGGGAAATTTTTCCAGCCTGCATCACCGGACGCAATCATTACGTCATGACCTAATTCGTTTAAACCATCTTTTAAGTTTACACCGTATCCACTATAATCACCTAAAAGTAAAATCCTCATTAATTATAATATTAATATTTTTGCTTACTAACAATCGCAGTGACGGACTTCTTTTATTTTTTTTACTTTTTGATCTTAAAATATCAAACTATATCTTTTAATCAAACTACATGTATTATTAAATAAAATTTAGAATCGCTTCATTTCTTAAACTTATAAATCAGCGTTTTTAGTTCTTTTAATTCCTCCATCTTTAGTAAGTAACTTAAAATACCATAAACCATAAAGGCTACCGTGCAACCTAGCGCAATTTGCACATAATAATTATCAAAAACTTGAATAACCATAAATGTCGGTATCGCCATCACTATAGTCATGAAAAAAATGGGTAGCATATCTTTCAATTGTTCAATAGCTCCATACCCAAAATATTTGCCCGGAAGGTAGGCATTAATAAAAAAGGCTATAGTGGCAACTACTACATGTCCTATTACTACTGCTTTCACCCCTAATGGAATGGTAATGACTAAAGCTATAATAATAAGAGGCGCTTTACTTAAGTCGACTTTTAAAAATAGATCTGACCTGCCCACAGCATTCAAAATATTCATATTAATGCCGCTTATAGGATAAAACAATCTTGCAAATGCCATCCATTGTAAAAGCGGTATAACTGTAGCCCATTTTTTTGTTAACAGCAGCATTACAATAGGTTCCGCTAAAATAGCAAGTAAAACCATTACCGGAAACACAAAAAAAGAAGTCATCCTGATAAGTTTCCTATAAATCGAGACCATTCTTTCTTTATCATCCTGCAAGCCTGCAAGGATGGGGAAGGTAACTTGTTTAAGTATATTAGCAATAGTTCCGGAGGTCATGTCAGCAAAATTTTTGGTTCGGGTATAATATCCCAATTCAGCTGCAGGATAAGATTTACCTATACTGATATTATAAATATTATGGAAAGCCTGTGCATAAAGACCCGCCAATAATAGTTTGGAGCCATATCCAAACAATCTTTTGAAAGAATCTTTTGAAAATGTCAAAGAAGGTGTCCATTTACTCATATACCACAGAGTAATTGTACTGGCCAATGCCCCAAGTAGTGTTTGTATAACCAGAGACCAAACTCCAAAACCATAGAAAGCTACTATCAAACCAACTCCACCTCCAACGAAAACCCCTACAATTTGTACAATGGCCAATGACTTAAAATCAATAGCTATGGTCAATTTACTTCTTTGGACTATGGCAACTGCATTTATAATTAAATTCAATCCAAGAACTCTTGTCAAAGGTACAAGAGTCGGTTGATTAAAGAAGCTGGCTATAAGAGGAGCTGAAATAAATAATAAAAGATAAAAGGCTGCGCTTATTACCAGGTTAAATACAAAAACGGTAGAGAAATCAACATCAGTTCTTTGCTGCTTTTGTATTAAGCCAGAGTTCATCCCACTATCGATAAAAGTGGAGGAAATCGCAATAAATATGGAAAGCATCCCTATTAAGCCAAAATCAGATGGCAATAACAGTCTGGCTAAGACAATGCCAATTCCAAACTGCATAAATTGAGTAGCAAATTTATTTACAGCGCTCCAAAGTACTCCTCTTGTGGCTGTAGCTTTTAAAGACTCACCCAATTAATTATCGATTGAAAGTAAAGCCACATGTTTTAGCAGAGGATGTATGACATAATATTCCTGATCCTCCTCATCCTGTGCTGGGTGATGAATTTCTTTTGCTTTGTTAAGTTGACTCAAAGCTTTCTTCATGCTGTCAGCTCGTAATGCATTGTCAATGTAATTATCTATATCAACAAGATGGGTTGGTTGAGGATAATTAATTCTGTTCACATAACCCCCCTTATCAATTTCGGCTGACATGAAAAATGTAGTAACACTTAAGGGTTTGTTTTTTAATAAACTATAGTATAAGGTAGTGCTACCTCTTTCTTCAGGAAGCCAGCCCGGATGGGCGTGTAAATAATCAATTTCTAAGTCAAAATGTGCAGGACTTAGAATTTGACCTCCATATCCAGCATAAACTACATAGTCGGGCTTTACATCTTTAATTTTGTTAAGTATAAATGGTGCATTTACATTATACTCTTCAACCGAATCATAATCTAACTTTAAAGCTGAAAGTTTCTCTACTAATGATTCTGAAAGATTAGGAGTGATTACATTTAAATGATTCAAATAAGAAGAGGAAGCCTCATCAATTTGTATTTGGTTATTTTTCTCAAAACTTTCCTTATTATAGTAATATAAGCACGAAAGCTCTACAAAATCCAATTTGCTCAATACATCAACATAAGATTTAGCTCTGTTCGTATTACCACATAACAATAAAATTTTCATCTCAGGACTCGTTTTGATAATTCATGCTGAACGATTTAGAACTCATATAAGGCCTTAATAATGATACTGTTTTTGTGCCTTTTCAAGATTGAAAGTAGTTTTTACTGGTGAGCCTGGTTTGTCTAGCTTTTCAAATACAGCAAATAATTTATCAATATCTTGAGGAAAGAATGCTTTTACCATTTTAAATTTAACAAGCTTAAAATATTTACTAGCAATTTCAAACTTTAAATCCAAATCTTTGTCATCACCATATATATTATGACTTTCAAAAAACAAAATCCCTCCATTATTGAGAACATTAAATATTTTACTGATATATGATTCAAATCCAATATTCAAATTTCCATCTATGGTAAAGTGATTGGATAATGAAAACACAATATCGTATTTATTTTCAAATTCAAATTTAGTGAAATCTCCCTCAATAAAATTGACATTAGATATATTTAAGAATTTGGCTGTTGCTTCTCCCATTTTTACTAAATAAGGATTTAATTCAATACCTTCAACCTCTTTGGAATATTCGGCAAGATAACAAGCCAACCAACCAGCATTACTACCAATATCAAGAACAGTTTTATCTTTAGATAGGTAATTGGCGATATCGTAGTTTTCCATTCTAGGCTCTGTTGGTTTTATACCATGAATGCCTATTCGTTTATAGCCCTGATAGTAATATCCTTCACAATACACAAAAGAATTCCAACTTTGTAATTGAGCTACTTTTAATTCATCTAATTGTTCATGTAATTTTTTAAGTGAACTGTCATTAGCTACACTTTTCCGATCCTTTTCTTCCAATTTATATTTAAGATCCAAATAGGTTTGTTTTTTCTTGCCTGAGATATTTCTCAGCTTTCTGTATAATGCAACAAGAGGTTTAATCTTTTTTAATTCTTTTCTAATTCTATTCATATTTCAATAATTGTCTGTAATAAATTTTTAAATATATTATCCGAAAAGTGGATTGGTGTTAATAGCTCAGTTTGTATAGCCACATAACAACAAAATTTCAATCTAATGAACGCTTGGTTAATTCATCCCTAACAATTTCATACTCAGCACTTACAGATAATTTACATAATTTCATTTCATTTTGATTCAACCTCTCTTTATTTGAAATGATTATATCATTTATCTTTAATAGTGCATTCAAATACTGATATCTATTTAGTTCAATGAAAAGTTGAGCCATCAGTTGACCAAATTTAGCATACAATGAAAAGTCCATGAAATTATTTCTATTGGAAGGCCTCATCAATTCATTATAATCTGAATATATCTTCTTGGTTACTTCAAATCTCTTCACCCACAAATTGATCTTATTTAAATATGATTTAAAATTCACTTCTTCTTCAAGCAAAAAATCCAATAAATCATTAGTGGGAGTAAATTCCTTATTAAAAATCTCTTTCTTCCGAGGCTCATCATTTTCTGTATTTATTTGACCTTCGGTCAGGAACTCTTTTCTACTTATTGCCCATTCATCCAAAAAGGCTTTTCCCTTATACTGGGAATATGAATAATTGATTTTATCAGAGGGTGAACCCTTGTCAAGGTATTTATATTTATCGCCAATCATGTTTCCAATTTGGGTTCTTTTTTAACTCCGTTTCGTAAGCCATCAGATCCTCCATGGAATCGGCTTCACACCACTTACCCTGAATAAAAACAGTTTCTACTGATTGATTTGTTTTCAGTACTAAATTTAACATAGAAGTCATATCCAGTGAATCACTTTTATCTTGAGGCAATTCATGAAAGATATCCTTTAGCAGATGCCACCCTTTTTTACTCAACTTTATTAAGCCCATGAATTGGGCTTCAATATCATCAAAGCTCTCAGTTTTCTTACCGATTTCAATTAGCTCGCCATTTTTAGTTTTAAAAGTTTCAGCGTCATCAAGTGGTTTTTCAAATCTTAAACTCCATAAATCCAGCCAGTCCTTATCAGCGGTAATCACAAGATCACCTGAAGCCTCTTTAAGTTTTTCAATATGATCGGAATGGTAAACAATATCTGAATATGATATAATGGTATCACCATCAAAATCAGGAGCACAAAATAAGGAATATACCATATTAGTTTCACTCCATCTATTATTATTGAATTCATTAAAATCCCCAGTAATCATTTCCGGCTTATAACCTTTTACTATATTGATTTCAGAAAGCCCTGCCGTTCTGATAGCATCGAGTTGCCATGATAATAATGTTCTATTATTTAATACAGTTAAGCATTTTGGTTTATCCGAAGTAGCTTGCCCCATTCTAGAACCTCTTCCAGCTGCCAATATTATTACTCTTGTTTTACTCATGTTCGTTTAATAAAAAGTTACTGATCAATTTTGTTTCCCAATCTGGTGCCGTTAAATTTCTCTCAGGATGCCACATCAGGCCTAAAATATTATCTCCTGTAACCCCTTCTATCCCTTGGCCATTAGGAGCTTCACAAAGTATGTTAAGTGCTTTTGCTAAATCTGGTTTATAAATAACATTATTATGATAGGAATTAACCATTTTTTCATGATCTCTAAAAATCACTTTATGAGAAGTGGCCACATGCTCTTTTGATTCACTCTTGCTCAATTGAGAGATTTCACCACCTAGCCATTTATTTACTAATTGCATTCCTCGACATATCCCTAATACAGGTAATTTATTTTGCCTGGCATATTGAAATACGTTATATTCAGTTTCATCTCTTTTGCTAAAAACTCCATAATCATCACCACCTGTGAGAATAATCCTGTTAACCCTCCATTTTTGCATATAAGGAATAATATCCTTTTCCAAATTGGGTAAATACAGCCATTTCGCTTCTGGAAAGTTATTTTGCAGGTAGAGCCCCCAATCACATGCGATAGTATCCCGTAATTCATCATATCCAGCGGCATTAGTCATTCGCATACTGATTCCTATTACTATCTCTTTCATTATTCTTTTATTTGGCAGCAAAGGGAACCAATTTTTCCTTTTCTGTATCAAGAATACAAGCTCCAGCTTTTATGATCCTTTCAAAGGGTTGCTCTCCACAACCTATAGCAGCAGGTATTCCAAGTTCTGCACACCTTATCGCCATATGTGAATTAACCCCGCCATATTTTGTAATCAGTCCGGAAATCTCTCTTGAAAAAATCCAGTCATAACCTGGATCAGCTCCCTCTATACATATTATTTTATTCTTAAGATTGGGGATTTGTTCATCGTAAGGATTTAAGAAAATGATTCCCCCATCCACTACTTTATTTCCAACAAAATTTGCCTGATTTCTTTGCATTGGAACCACATTAACGTCTCTTGAACTCCGAATTAAGTAGTTTAATTTAAAGGAAGTTGCTACAGCATAATTCTCACGTGCTTTAATCACTTTTTGTCGAAAAAAGGATTTTTTCTCACTATTTAATGGGGAAAATGATGACTCTTGAATGTCATGTAATGTAAGCATACTCAAATCGTCTAAATCGAAACCAATTAGCTTGCCCCATTTCTTAATTAATTCCAAAATTTCTGATAAATGTCGAGTAAATATAAATTTCGCATATTCTCTTCCCGCCACCGCCTTAGCAAAATATTGAAAGAGGGCATCAACGGAAATATCCTTAAATTTATGTTCCGTCAATAAATTTTCGAATCCTAATTTTTCTTCCGGAGAAAGTTCAAAGTGATGATCAGCTACCGGTTTTTCAGGATTACCTTCAAATAAATTAGATCGATCTCTATAACTTGGTGATAAAATATCATAAGAACTAGGACGTAAATGTCCATATTTCTGTAAAAACTCTGTTTTAGGCAATTGACTTTTACAAACTTTATAAAAATCACTGCTCATTTCTCCTGCGATGGTCCTTATGCTTTTTCGAAATTCACTGACGCGCTCTTTGGTAATAACTCCCTTTTTTATAGCAGATCTCAATAACACCTCTGTTATAAAACCATGTCTTGCTGTAATTGAAAAAGGGATGGTACCGTAAGTTTTACATTCTTCTACCAATGTATTTATTCGATCTACGACTTCAAGTGGCTCATTAAACATTTGATGTTCAAAAAGTTGAAGCGATTTTAAATATTCAATATCGTTTAATGCTATATCCAATGAATTATTAGCAGATGGTCGGATTGCATCAACAGTTAATTCCTTCAAGCTATCTTGATAATGAGTAAATTCTTTTTCCGAAAGCAACTTCGGATAACGATTTTCAAAAGTCTCAGAAAAAGTAAAATCATAGGCTGTAAAAACCACTTCAAACTCTATCTTATCGTGTAAATGAGGATCATTTTCTAGTCGCACTAAATACGCATCAGTCAACTTCTTCGCAATTTCTCCTTCTAGTTTAGCTGGTAAAAAAGAATTCAAACTGTTTCTTACATCAATATATGCTCTACCGTATAAGGAAACCATTAGTTCTATTGGGGGTAGATCTCGGTACCCCATTTTAGTCCTTGCAATTCTCCATACATCATTCGTTATCAATGTTCTGTAAAGAGAAAGTGCCATGGGATGTGGAATTACACCAATCATTTCTGCTGGATTCCAGTCAGGCATTATACCAAATAATGTTTTGAAACCAAATAAACCACTTCTTGGCCTCATTAACGAATCTATATACTCCCTTAAAAAACTAATTCTTTCTGATACCAGTTGATTAGCAGAATGATTCCATTTACCACTAGTAGTTATTTGTCTCACCTGAAGCAAGTGAACATGGTTATCTCCATCTACTGCAAATTCTATATCTAGTGGGATATTGTCAAAATAATCCTCTAGCGACCTAACCAATCTTAAAACTTCCAGCAATTGATTAGAATCAAAATCAGATTCTTTAACACCATTGTAAAGATATACAGTTTTATTAATGCTATTACCGCTTGTAACTGTGTCAGTCTTACCGGTTACATCATCATAATTGATAACATAGTAAGGCGAACCATCTTTCAAGGATTTGGTCATTACAACACCACTCATTACAACTCCCTCAACCATTGGTTGCACAAGCACTTGATTATCAATATTTTCATCAAAGGAATAAATAACCTCAGTGATATTCTTGATCAAAGATTCGGATGAAGAAATATCAACATTTAATTCGCTATGAAAAGCTCCAGCCATAGAATCTGAGACTGAATCTTCAGCCATGGCACTACTTCTTACTGCTAATAAAGTAACCCCTTCAAATTTCTCTTTTATTTCATTTAGGATTACATCTTGCTCTGTTTTCCAAGATTTGACAGTAAAAAAATATACTGCAGGCACAGGAAACCCTTCATTTAAAAGTTCAATTAATGTTTCAGCCTTTGTACCTTTCAATTTTTTCATACTACTCCCTTAAATTGCTTTTCTAATTCTTCGTAAATATTAATTGTTGCCAGTTTCCCATTTGAAGGCTTAAGGGTCTTTTCAACAAAAAGATCTCTTTCACTTTTTCTATTATCATTCCCTTTAAGTATCACGTCTTGGATAAATTCAGTTATCTCTGATTCTGAGGAAGAATGATAATGTAAATCATACAATTTTTGCCCAAAGCTATTTATTCGGTCTCTTATATCATCACTGCGTTTTAAAAATAGCACAGGGTGTCCAGTACACATATATTCAGCCATGAACGAAGCTGAATCATGTATTAATGCATTTGATTCAATAAATAAATCTACGTAATCAGACTCTTCTAATTGAGTGTTAGGATTTATTGCCCAATAATTATAATACTCATCCGTCCTTTCTTTACCCCAATCTGACCTTTGGTATAATGCATTTTTTAAAATGGGATGTGGTTTGAAGGCAATCTGAATATGTCTGTTTTGCTCGGCAAATTTTTGAAAATAATCATAATAGTCCAAAAATGTAGAATACATAAGGCTTCCTTCCTTGTCGGCAATTGAATGATGGGGAGCCCAAATAATCTTTTTCGCAGGGTACTCTACTGAACTATTTTTTTTCCACACTGCTTTGGGCACATACTCTTTATCGAAAAAGCTATCTAAAGCAGGATATCCCGTAACTTTTGCATTGCCGTAATCAAAATCTTGAAATGATTTGTAAATGCTCAAATGTTCATCCGTTTCCAAAAAGTACTTCCAAAGTAGGGAATGAAATCTTTGACCATAGTGCATGCGAGTAAGACCGATCACTACAAAGGCATAGGGGACATAACAAGTAATATAATCTCGGAAATTATGAATATAATATTCGGCTTTAGTTAAATTATGTGGATTAGTAAAAAAGATTATGTCCGGTTTAACCTCTTTCTTAATATCAATCCATTTCGCTACTTCATCATGGTATGAGTTCACAACGTTATAGCCTTTATTTTTGAAATGATTGTAAATATCATCCATCTCAGAAATCATATAATTAAATTCCAATTGTGTATACGGACAAACCACGATTTGAGGAAGGAATCTACTATCATTTTCTAAGAGTTTATATAGTCTATCATACTTCCACACCGCTTTATGAATCAAGATAAAAATTACTTTTATTTGTTCTTTATCTTTTAACCTCTCAATTCTTTTCTTTTGTTTGTTCCTAATTTTTGTAAGAAGTAGCCTAAATCTCAGTTTCTTAAGAAATAATAAAAGGTCACTAGGTAAAAAGAATGAAAGAGTTTTTTTTAACGAATCAGTCATTAAAAAATGTTTTTACTTTCTTCGTAATATAGTCAATCTCAGAATCCCGAAGTCCAGGCCACAGAGGCAAACTTAAACATGTATCAGCTAAGTTTTCTGCAATAGGAAAATCTCCTTTTTTGTAGCCAAGAAATTGGTAACATTCTTGCAAATGCGGAGGAACAGGATAATGGATTAAAGTTCCTATACCTGCATCATTCAAATGCTTTTGTAATGCTTCTCGTTTATTGGTTCTAATTACATACAAATGATATACATGTGTAGCTTCTTCTATAGTTTTTGGTAAAATTAAATCTCCTATTCCTTTAAGCTTTTCTGAATACCATTTTGCAATTTGCTGCCTCTGTTTTGTCCAGTTATTTAATTGTTTGAGTTTAATAGATAAGAAAGCTGCCTGTAATTCATCCATTCGCATATTATGGCCTATGAACTGATGATGGTATTTTACTTTACTTCCATAATTTCGTAATGAGCTTATTTTATCTGCCAGAGATGCATCATTTGTGGTAACTGCCCCCGCGTCACCTAATGCTCCTAAGTTTTTACCCGGATAGAAACTGGTTCCATTTGCATGCCCCCAAGAACCTGTTAATTTACCTTTAAAACTAGCTCCATGTGCTTGGGCATTGTCTTCTATTACATAAAGATCTTTTTCTTTGGCTAATTCCATAATTGCTTCCATCTCACATGCCTGCCCATAAAGATGCACAGGCATAATGGCCTTTGTTCTATTGGTAATAACAGACCTTATTCCCTTAGCATTTATATTATAACTGTTAATATCAGGTTCAGCAAAAACAGGTTTTGCACCCAAATAGCTAACAGCTAAAGCAGTTGCAATGTATGTGTTAGAAGGTAAAATTACTTCATCATGAGGCTGTAGATTTAAAGCTTTAAGCGATAGGAAAAGTGCATCTAAACCATTGCTTACTCCTATAGCATGCTCTACATTATTAAAAGAAGCATATTCTTTTTCAAACTGCTTTATTTCCTCACCCATTAAAAACCAGTTACGATCATAAATCCGAGTAAAAGCACTTTGCATTTCATCTCTTAAAGCCTCATGCATTGGAGCAAGATTTAAAAACGGTATATTCATATTTTACTTATTTGCCCGTTATTAATTTCCCATTTTTGACCTTTATTATCCAAAAAATGATTTGCACTTTTCACCATTGGAGTTCCATCAAGATTCATACAACCGACACATTTAGCTGGACTTCCTTTCATTAATGCTCTCTCAGGAACATCCTTAGTAACTAAAGCACCAGCTGCTATTAAAGAATGAGCCCCTATTACCAATCCACCTAAAATGGTGGCATTTGCCCCAATAGATGCATTCCTCTTTATAATTAGATGTTGCATTTGGTAATTTGTATTTTTCGATTTTGGAAACTTATCATTTGTAAATGTGGCATTAGGCCCTATCATCACGTCATCTTCTATAGTCATACCATCCCATATAAATACGCCAGGCTTTATGGTTACCCTGTTTCCTATTTTTACCAAGGATTCAATCAAAGTATAACAATTGATATTGCAATCTTCACCTATTGTGGCACCTTCCAATATTATACTATACTGCCAAATCTTAGTGTTTTTACCTATATGCTTGCTTTTTACATCTGAAAGTGGGTGAATCATTTAGATTTATATTTTACAAATTCATTATAATCTCTAATATAGTCAGTTTCTGAATATTCATGTGAAGCCAAAACCAAACAAACTGACCCACTTGAGAAATTGATTAGTTCTCTCCAAAGTCCTGGAGGCATCAAGACAGCTTCATACGGTCTGTTTAAATGAAAAGACTTTATCTCTTCACCATCATCAATTTTTAATTCGAAGCTGCCGCTAGCAGATATTATCAGTTGTTGCAATTCTTTATGTGCATGGCCACCACGTTCTTCCCCTCCGGGAACATCATATAAATAATAGATTCTTTTGATACCAAAAGGGATTTCTTTCGAATTATTTATAGCCGTAATATTACCTTTTTTGGTGTGATTTTTTGGAAGAGATATAACTCGGCAATCTTTAATCGTTGAGCTTTTCATGCATGAATTAATTTATATTCTTCGAAATCACGAATATAATCAGATTCATCATATTCTTTGCTTGACATATGCAAGCTTAATGAATTTGTTGAAAAGTTCTCCATGTGGCGCCAGGTTTTAGCTGGAATGTAAATACCATAATATGACCGGTTTAAAGTTTGTTTAATTTGTTTTCCATTAGGTAATGAAATCACAACATCAAAACTACCGCTCAATGAAACAATAATTTCATCTTGTTCATGATACGCATGTCCACCGCGTTGCTCCCCTCCTGGTACATCATACGTCCAAAATACGCGCTTTATTTCAAAAGGTATTTGATCAGGATATTGAACAAATGTTAAATTACCTCTAGGATCTTCAATTTTTGGAAATTCTATAATCTTATGGCTATTCATCATTTACTACTATAATATCCCTCAAACCACTCCACAAACTCACCTATGCCCTTTTCCAAAGGTGTATTGGGCTTGTAATCAAAATCATCAATCAAGTCTTGTACATCTGCGTAAGTTTTTTGCACGTCACCAGCTTGCATAGGTAAAAATTCTTTTTCAGCAGTTTTCCCCATAGCTTTTTCTAAAGCTTCAATATAGTCCATTAGCTTTACCGGTTGGTTATTTCCAATATTATAAAGTCTATAAGGAGCATGAGAACTGCCCGCATCGGGTTGTAGATTATCAAAACTTGGATTTGATTGGGCTGGATGATCCAAAGCGGCCATAACACCATTTACAATATCACCCACATAGGTAAAATCCCTTTCCATTTCTCCATGGTTGAAAACCTTAATTTTTTCTCCTTTTCGGATGGCTTCGGCAAAGAGGAAAAGCGCCATATCAGGTCTACCCCAGCTGCCGTAAACTGTAAAAAAGCGTATGCCTGTAGTGGCTATATTAAATAAATGGCTGTAAGTATGAGCCATCATTTCATTGCTCTTTTTGGTGGCAGCATAAAGTGATAAGGGGTGGTCGGTATGGTGGTGCACTGAAAAAGGCATTTGCGTATTGCTTCCGTAAACGGAGCTGGAAGAGGCATAAACTAAATGTTTTACTGGGTAATGTCTGCAAGCTTCCAAAATATTCAAAAAGCCTTGTACGTTGGCATCGATATAAGCTTGTGGGTTTTCTACTGAATAGCGAACCCCTGCTTGTGCTGCCAGGTTAATTACATGGTCAAATTGTTCTTCTTCAAATAATTGGTAGAGGTATTCTCGGTCGCAAAGGTCGGCTTTCACAAATCGGAAATTCGGGTATTCCTCGCTGAAGACTAATTGATGGTCTTGAACGAGTTCTCTTTTTATGCCGAGTTCGTTGAGGCGGCCGTATTTGAGGTTCACATCATAGTAATCGTTGATGTTGTCGTAGCCGATAACGGTATCGCCTCGTTCAAGAAGGGCTTTGGTTAAATGGAAGCCAATAAAGCCAGCGGCTCCTGTAACAAGTATCTTTTTCAAATTTATATTTTTTATTAACAGCTAAAGCTGTTTTAATTTTACCACAAAAGGGACAAAAGAGAACAATAGACAGCCTAAGGCTGTAAATAAACACACGAAAAAGCACGGAACCTGTCCCGTACTGAAACTCGGGTGGCACAAAGTTTACGCTAAGGAAATGATTAGATTCCCTAATTTCTTTTTCTAAATTGAAGAACTACTATCAAATTGTTCAGTGCAACGAACGATTTTAATTGATTTTGTTCAGTATGACTAAGATTATTAAATCTTTAATTATTAATTATTAGTAAAAACTTTATTCGTAATTCCGAAATTCGTAATTATTAACTTTCCCAAAGAAGCAATCCAGCTTCAGCAGTGGGTACCTGACCAATAAACTCATTAGGGCTCATGAACAAAAAACGAATTTTTCGATCTATTTTCTTCTCCGCTATGCTGGTCATATTAGCAATATAACCATGATTAAACTGCCTCCCTACCAAAAGGAAATCAATAATACCACTATCAACCCCCTTAGCGTACTCTCCGATCAAATAGACTTTGTCCAACTGACCAACATTGCCGATGATCTGCTCTATAACTCGGTCAATGCCAATATATTTTCTGATAATACTATGTATGTCTTCAAATAAGGGATGCTGTGTATTAGCCTGATATAATTTTTTATTGCCTTCAACATCTGCCTTCAACATCCCCGCTTCCTCAAATTTGTTGAGCTCTAAACGTATAGCATTGGTGCTTTCTCCAAACTCTCCTTCTAATGAACGCAAATAGCTTTTGGTCTGCGCATTCAAGAAGAACTTGAGCAGGAGTTTAATCCGGGTTTTAGAGGTGACTAGTGTTTCGAGCATTTATTTTAATAACGGAAGCTAATTCCTAACGAACAGATGGAATCTATCTCTATTGTTGTAACGCTTGAATATGGATGTTTGAAGATCGAAGTTTGTTCGTAGATAAATCAAACTTATTTATTTTTGATCGATCGGACTTCAAAATTAAAAACCTTCTCCAATACTTACTGTTAATTTTCTGCTTTTAACTGGTCGATTTGACTATTGATGTCGACTTGTTAATGTAAAACGCAGCCTGCAAAGTCCCCCTTTGGGGGATTTAGGGGGCCACAGCTTCGCCCTTTCAGTCCCAGTTGGGGCTTACTAAATAACTATTTCAGTATTAGCATATATTAAACTATCAATCAGACCAACACCCCTATAATCCCCTCAAGGGGATAGTGCTCACAGATTGGGTTTCGTAGAATACGATCGATATTAAACTCAAACTTAACAAAATTGAACTTTTCTTTGATAAGATAAAGTTTAAGTGAACACATAACGAGTAGAATAACTACTCAATTATAAATTTATGGGATTAATTTCTTATTTGCAATAGTGATGGTAAATAGTAGAAGAAAAGAACTAACTCCCTTTTTTTCTAATTTTGAAAGCTAATATTAATTTAGAAGCAAGGCGTTTTGAGGTCAACAAAATAAATACAGGTGACAGGCCGTAAATGATTTGTATCTTTATACACTCTCCCCACAAGCCAAGCAAAAAAATTTAATTCTTAATTAATTAACTTTCATGATAATAACCATGACCATCATTACGCTTGCCGTAGCCATAACCATAACCATAGCCGTAACCATAGCCGTAGCCATAACCATAACCAGGTCCAGCTTTCTTTATATCATTGAATAGGATGCTAATATTTTTGATTTTTCCCTTACTATACAATTCATTAGCTGCCACCACTGCTTCTTTAGGCGTATAATCTTGCCTTACCATAAAGATGGTATGATCCGCAAATTTAGAAAGTACGAAAGCATCTGTTACTAAGGCTATAGGAGGAGAATCGATAATGATAAAGTCGTAGCTGTGAAAAGCTTTGTCAAGGTTTTCTTTCATCACTGGTTTCATCAATAGCTCACTCGGATTCGGTGGAATAGGACCACCACTCAAAAGATCTAGATTTTCAATCTCTGTTTTTTGCACTACCTCCTTCAACTCTGCCTGACCAGATAGCAAATTACTTAAACCAAATTCATTATGAAGATTGAAATCATCATAGATTTTCGGCCTTCTCATATCAGCTCCTATCAGTAGTGTCGGTCGTCCCGAAAGGGCTAAAACGGTAGCAAGATTAATCGTAGTAAACGTTTTACCCTCACCAGAAATAGAAGAAGTTACCAAAAAGATCTTTTTTTCTTTTCCCTCCGTATAAAAATTCAGATTAGAACGCAGTGCTCGAAAAGACTCAGATACGGCCGACCTTGGCTTTCGGTAGACCACAAGGTTATCTTCCAGTTTTTTGTGGCCAATCCCCCCTATCACTTGTATGCCAGTTGCTCGCTCAATGTCCTCTTTTGATTGAATTTTATTATTAAAGAGTTCCAATACTATGAAAAAACCAATAGGAATGACTAATCCCACTATTAAGAAAATCATGTAATTCTGGGTGGTTTTAGGTGTGATTGGTCCACCTGCCAATTTTGGTGGATTTACCATTCTTATATCACTAGTCGTAGAAGCTTGGGATATAGCCGCTTCCGCTCTTTTTTGCATTAAAAATGTATATAAACCTTCTCTAAAGGAATAGTCTCTTTTAATATTAATAAAGTCTTGCTGCAAATTGGGTAAAAGCCTTAATTGGTCTTCCAGGGTCTTCTGTTGGCGCCTTACCGACTTTTGCATAATCGCTCTAGTTTCCTCCAGCGTTTTTATACTACTCAAGATATTCGTCTTCAAGGCCCTAATTTGTTGCTTTTTGTCTTCTAATACAGGATTTACAGCCTTGTCCTTTTGTTGAAAGCGTTTAATTTCGATATCCAATTGCAATAGTCTGCTTAGCATTTCAGCAATGACTTGATCTTCAATGCCGACACTTTGTGGCGTTACCACTTGATCCATTCTATTGTCAGACTCCTGCAGAAATTTTCTAAGGTAATTGTAGTACTGCTCCTGAACAGTGTATTGCACTGCAGCTTGTTCTATCTCTCTTAAATTCTCATAAATACGGACTGCTTCACCATCCATATTGGTCACCACATTTTGTTTTTTAAACTCCATCAGCTTTTGCTCATAGAATTCTAGTGTATCTGAGATCTCGTTTAACTGCTCATCAATAAATTGAATAGTCTGGTTGGCTGTCTGGTTTTTCCGATCAATATCCAGCTTTTGATATTTTTCAATAAAAGTATTTAGAAAATCAATTTCTTTTCTTGGCTCAGGTCCATTTAAACTCAAGTTCAAAACCGAGGAGCCTTGCTCTGCCCACTTTGCAATTAGTTTAGACTGGTATTGACCAGTAATACTTTCAGGATCATTAAATCTTAACACATAGTATTTATTTAAATCTCCATCCGCAATTACTCCTTCATTTCGCAATATCACTTTATGGCCATTAATGGGCACTAACTCACCAAATTGATAAATATTTTCTCCTTTTTGAGTTTCCCCATCTCCAGTGAAAACAAGATTAGAAAGCTTAAACTGCTTTTGATTGATAAAAGTAATCCCCGCTGACTTGCCATAAGGATACTCGGTTCCGGTTTCTGCCTCAATTTTGACTGGAAAATCAGGGTTGTAATATTCTGAACTTTTTATTTCCCCTTCGCGGTAATATGCTACCTGAAAGTTCAGTTCTTCAATAGCAGAACGGATTAGTGGAAATGATTTGATTACATACATTTCATTGTAAAAATTCCTGTATGGATCAGAAATGGCATTATTGTATAAAAATTTAGCGCCCACTTCTTCCTGATTTTCTTTAATCATGATAGAAGCGCTGACAGGATAAATCCTGGTCGTATACCGGTTGATAATATAAGCTGCAGCTAAGGATAATAAGGAGGTAATCACTATGATGTACCAAAACTTAATAACCTTATACAATACGCGTTTAAAGTCAATTAATTGATTGCCATCATTGGAAGAGGTTCCCATACTGGGATCGGCAAAATCAGAACTATATGGGTTAAATTGATTATCCAATATCTTTTATCTTGTAGCGCTTAAACCAAAAAAACTTCCAATAAATAATACAGCAGAAACTGATGAAAGCAATAAACTTAGATTTTGACTGTAGTAACGTCTAATAGGTCTTTGTTGCAATGGTGGAACTATTATAATATCATTTTGATAGACATAAAATTTTTCTGACTCTAAAAACTCTTCATCTAGCAAATTGATATAAAAAACTTCCGCCTTATCACCTTTTTGCCGTATAACTTTTACATTATCACGGCTGGCTAATTCTGTAAGCCCTCCCGCCATGCCTATCGCTTCCATAAAAGTCACCCTTGTATTTTGTGTGGTCACCACACTTTCACCGTTTACTTCACCTAAAACTGTAAATCTATAGTTTAACAATCTAACTTTCACTACTGGATCCTCAACGTATTGTTCCGCAATACTTTGCAAAGTATCCTGAACCTCAAAAACGGTCATGCCTTGCACTTTAATTTTCCCTACAATCGGAAATCCGATTTGTCCTTCAGGGTCTACTAACTCCCCTCTTAATCCAATCAAACCTCCGCCACCACCGCCAAGGTTTCCACTGCCCATTCCAAAGTCACTGAAAATATCGAAATCTTCTTCTGTAATGCTTTTGAATTGTACTGATAATATATCCTGAGGTTGGATTTTATAATCGTGATAGGTCAGTTCATATTCCCTTAAAACGGTATCTTTTGGTTGATTCTCGTGTAAATCATCTTTTTGTAGATATACTAATCGTTTATTTCCTACACAAGAGACAAAAAATATGGCAACTGTAACAAATAATATTAAATTTCTAATCAACATTTTTCTTTTTCAAATGACAAAACTAAGGAATTTTAATTAAGAAATAATAATTCAGGAATTAATAATGTCACTGCATTTCTTTTGATTTTAATGAAGCTCTAATATTTTAATCTTCTCATAAACGTTGTTTTATAGACTTTTGGATGTGCTCGAAAAGCTTATCTAGTTAAGGACAAGACATTTCAATGACTCAAAATTTTTCTTTACAAGATATAAACTTCAAAAGTCTTGGCATATTCAAACTTCTTGTGGTTATTTTTGTGGTCTAAAGTTGAAAAGAGAAAGCGTACATATTGGAAACTCCACTAAAACGAATCAATAAATACTTAAGCGAAGCGGGATATTGCTCTAGACGGGAAGCAGACCGACTCATTGAAGAACGCGCAGTAACCATCAATGGAAAAATACCTGAAATGGGGACTAAAGTGGCTCCAAGTGATGAGGTAAGGGTGAAAGGCAAATTGGTAACAGAACCAAAATCAGACTTCGTATACTTGGCATTCCACAAACCCAGAGGAATAGTTTGCACTACTGATACGCGAAGAGAGAAAGATAATATTATTGATTACATCAATTATCCGGAAAGAATATTTCCAATTGGGAGATTAGATAAGTATAGTGAAGGCCTTATTTTCTTGACCAATGATGGGGATATAGTCAATAAGATATTAAGAGCTAGAAATAATCACGAGAAAGAATATATCGTTCGACTCAACAAACCTATTAAAGGAGACTTTATTCAGAAAATGGCAAACGGAGTTCCTATTTTGGATACTGTGACCAAAAAATGCTATGTTGAACAATTGGGCAAAGAGACGTTTAAAATAATTTTGACTCAGGGGCTAAACCGGCAAATTAGGCGGATGTGTGAATATTTTGACTATAAAGTAGCCAGTTTAAAGCGCATCAGAATAATGAACGTTAAATTAGATATCGAAAAAGGAAAATGGCGATACCTCAGTGAGTCGGAACTAAAAGAAATTAATCAATTGGTGAGCAACTCTTCTAAAACCTATGATAATTAGACTGTTCATATTATTCCTACTAATCAGCCTGAATTCACCAAGTCCTATTTTTTCGCAACAGAAAACCACTATTTATCTTTTTCCTGGTCAAGGTTCTGACGAGCGAATATTCGATAGTCTAAAATTTGATGAGAAATTCGAAATTGTTCACATCGAGTATCCTATTCCCATGAAGGGCTGTTCCATGAGGGAATTTGCCAGAGTAGTTTCCCATCAAATAGATACTACTCAAAAAAATGTTTTGATTGGAGTTTCATTGGGCGGTATGATTATCTCAGAATTGAATGAATTCTTAAATCCCGAACAATCGATTATTATTTCCTCAGCAAAATTCCGAAAAGAACTTCCCTTAAGATATCGCTTCCAACGGCTGATTCCCATTTATAAATTAGTACCACCCAAACTGATGTTAGGTGGTGCCAAATTTTTACAGCCCATTATAGAACCAGACAGAAACACTAATAATGCTACTTTCAAAAGTATGCTGTCTGCCAAAGATCCGGTTTATATGAAACGCAGCGTCTCTATGATTATAAATTGGGACAGGGAAAAAGTACAGGAGGAATTAATTCACATTCATGGGACTAAAGACCATACTATACCTATCCGAAATGTAAAAGCAGATCATATTATTGAGAATGGTTCACATATGATGACTTTAACGCAGCACGCATCTATCCAAAAGATTTTATCTAGTTATTTGGGGCAGTAAATACTCGGAAAGTCCTACATTATACCGCCCCTTCAGGGCTTTGGGAAAGGCTTCTACTAATAACACGGGGCTTTACCCCTTGTTAGTGAAATACGTCCTTTCAGGACTTAGAGGCTCTATAACCAAGGTATTATTATGAAAAGAACCAAAGTCCCAAAGGGACGAAATATCTGAATATGGGGTGAAGCCCCATACTAAAAGACCAAAACTAAACCTAGCCCTGAAGGGGCGAAATATATGGAGAAATGATAACTCTTCTGGGATCTGTTAATAACGCCCTTTCAGGGCATTGGGAACAGCTACTACCTTTCATACAGGGCATCACCCCGTCTTAGAGAAATACGTCCTTTCAGGACTGAATATCCCTAGTGACCCTATTTTCATCTTGATCAACCCTAGAGTCCCGAAGGGACGACATATCTGAATATGGAGTGAAGCCCCATGCTAAAAGACCAAAACTCAACTTAGCTCTGAAGGGGCGAAATATATGGAGAACTGATAATTCTTCTGGAATCTGTTAATGCCGCCCTTTCAGGGCTTTGGGAACGGCTACTGCCTTTCACACAGAGCTGAACCCCGTGTTATTGAAATTCGTCCTTTCAGGACTGAATATCACTAATGACCCTATTTTCATCTTGATCAACCCTAGAGTCCCGAAGGGACGACATATCTGAATGTGGGGTGAAGCCCCATGCAAAAAGACCAAAACTAAACCTAGCCCTGAAGGGGCGAAATATATGAAGAAATGATAGCTCTTCTGGGATCTGTTAATGATACCCTTTCAGGGCTTCACATCTTCTTCATCAAGCTTCAAGGACAAATAAAAATAATGCTCAGGGGACAACCTATTATCAAGGTGGGTAAAGTCCTTGGCCTCAAAATCCAATATTCCATATAGGGTAATGGGACAAAATCAAAAAGATTCAAAAAATAATAATACTCAATCGCCATCATTTGCTAAATAAATATCAAATCAATTACTTTGAGTTTGAAAATGATCCGATATTGTAATCGGACAAAGGAAAGTCCCGAAGGGACTATATATCTTAATATGGGGTGTAACCCCATGCTAAAAAAAGCCAAAACTCAACCCAGCCCTGAAGGGGCGAAATATTTGAACCATGGGACAATCACTTGTACAAAATTATCTTCACATAATATTCAGTACCAAAAATAGACAACCACTTATTACTAAAAGTATAGAGCCAGAATTGCATGGCTATATAGGAGGGATTTGCAATAGATTAGGATGTCAAGTCATTAAAGTAGGCGGATACACAGACCACATTCACCTACTTTGCAGACTATCTAAAAATATCACTTTGACTAAACTCATGCAGGAAATAAAGTCTCACTCTTCTAAATGGATCAAAACTAAAGGAGAAGAATTTGATGATTTCTATTGGCAAAATGGATATGGCGCCTTTTCTGTAAATTGTTCTCAAGTAAATCCAGTGATTGAATATATTGCTGGGCAACACGAACATCATCGGAAGAAAACATTTCAAGAAGAATACATAGCGTTTTTAAAGAAGTATGATGTTGATTATGATGAACGCTACGTCTGGGACTGATCATGTCATGCCGCCCTTTCAGGGTTTTGGGAACGGCTACTACCTTTCGCACAGGGCTTCACCCCGTGTTAGAGAAATACGTCCTTTCAGGACTGAATATCCCTAGTGACCCTATTTTCATCTTGATCAACCCTAGAGTCCCGAAGGGACGAAATATCTGAATATGGGGTGAAGCCCACCCTTAAAAATCAAAACTCAACTTAGCCCTGAAGGGGTGAAATATGCCAAATACTGTTAGTTGAAACCGAAACAGAGGATCTACCTAGAAATGCTTTAATCTAGCCTGCTCCTATTACAAATTATATTCATCTAATTTGAATCGATAATTGCTCGGCACTCCGATAAAAATGACCTATTTTTGGATTCAAATAAAAATGTACTTCATCCATGAAATACCTAATAGCAGGTTTGGGCAATATTGGCCCTGAATATGAAATCACTCGTCATAACATCGGTTTTTTAACTTTAGACAGATTGGCCGACCAGCAAAAAGTGGAGTTTGAAACCCTGAAATTGGCTATGAAAAGTGAATTTAAATATAAAGGAAGGCAAATCCACCTCATTAAGCCGACAACTTATATGAATCTCTCAGGCAAAGCCATCAACTATTGGATGCAGGAACTAAAAATCCCTAAAGAAAACTTATTAGTCATAACAGATGATATTGCCTTGCCTTTTGGAAAGCTGAGATTGAGAGCAAAAGGTTCAGCAGCTGGTCATAATGGTCTGAAAAATATTGAGGATTTAACAGGCGGTCAGAATTATGCTCGATTAAAGTTCGGCATTGGAGACAACTTTCACAAAGGCCAGCAAGTGGATTATGTTTTAAGCCCTTTCAGTCAGCAGGAGTTTGATGAATTACCCTTCATGATGGACAAGGCCTGTGATATGGTTTTAGGCTTTTCTACCATTGGAGTCAATAGAACCATGAGCGAGTTTAATGATTGAGGATGTTGTGCATTTTTCTACGCATTCAATTTCTACAATAAAAAAGTCAGCAAAAAGTTAAAAGAAGCTAGCGGATACTATTAGAATTGGATTACTACTTTGAGGTTTTTTTGTATTTACATCAATTAACTACTTCTCAACTCCAAAATTGTAATTTCAGGTGGTATCCCAATCCTTCCGGGATAGCCTAAATAGCCATATCCCCTATTTACATATAAATTTTGATTGCCTTCTTGGTAAAGTCCTGCCCATTGTTTGTATACATATTGAGACGGACTCCACTTAAAGCCAGGGACTTCTATCCCAAATTGAAATCCATGGGTATGTCCGGCCAGCATTAAATCAATATCAGGATAGTCTTTTCTAATTTGTGCATCCCAATGACTTGGGTCATGGGAAAGCAATATTTTAGTGGGTATATCTTCAGTGCCCGCATAAGCTTTGCTGATATCACCATATTTAGCAAATCTTCCAGCTCCCCAGTTTTCCACTCCGAGTACTGACAAGGGCTCATTATCTACTTTCAAAATCCTGTTTTCATTGGTTAGTAAATCCCATCCCATAATACCATGAGCATCTTTTAAGTCTGCAAGGTTTTTTGCTTTTGCTTTTTCGCTACTCCAGTTCTTATAGTCTCCGTAATCATGATTCCCTAAAGTAGAATACACTCCTAGATCAGCTTTCAATTTCGAAAAAATTGGAATATATTTCTCGACTTCTTTAGCTTCATTATTGACCAGATCACCAGTAAAGAAGATAAGATCTGGCTTTTCCGCCAAAAGCATATCTACTCCTCCCTCTACAGCTATTCTATTCCAAAAACTACCACTGTGGATATCGGAAAGCTGTGCCACTTTAACTCCATGCCAAGCCTTAGGTAAATTGGGTATCACAATGGATTTTCTCCGAATTCGATAATCATGTGCTCCTGAAATAATACCGAAACTCATGGCCGCTAAGGGTAAGCTTCCAGCGACCAAGGCTGACTTCGCAAAAAATTCTGATCTACTGATTTTTTCACCTCCATCAGGACTGCTAGAATTATTTATTAGATCTGAAATCTTATAAAAACTCCATTGTCCGAATCTGATAATATCTCCAATGAACAAGACCAGTAACGCAATCGTTTTGGAAATGTAATTCATGAATACAATCACCAACATAAACTGTCTAGCAACTCTTGAAAACAAGTCAGGATTGGTGAAGTGATACAGAAAAAAGCCCACCAAAGTAATAGCCGTAAATCCCCAATAGATCCCAAAAGCAATGTTCTTTCCAAGTGGGGCAAAATTTTGAACAGCAATCTTAACCGCCTGAAAGACATATAGGTCAATCAAAATGAAAACTACTGCTACCAGCGGTATGAGTATGATTTTGGACATGAGTTAAGTTGGATGAATGAGATTGGATGTAGGCTGGAAGGGTAAAAGATAATGGAGTGTTAACATCCATCATCCTTCACCCTGCATCCATCATCTACCTATCCCAAATTTAGCATTTAATTGATTTGCAATAAGATACATTACTGGTACAATAACTAACGTTAAGAAAGTTGCAAATGACAATCCAAATATAATTGTCCAACAAATCGGCTCCCAGAACATAACAGAATCTCCACCAAGGTAAAAGTCTGGATCGTAGCTTGTAAATAATTGAATGAAATCGAAATTGAAACCTATAGCCAAAGGAATTAAACCTATAATGGTCGTTATAGCAGTTAGCAATACGGGTCTCAAACGTGTTTTCCCTGCCAGCATTACTGCCTCTTTTACCATCTCATAAGTTAAACTTTCGCCTTCTTCAAGGTTTAATTTCTTATTGGATTTACTAATTTCAATGAAATCTATCAGTACTATGGCATTATTTACCACAATACCTGCTAAAGATATAATTCCAATCATGGTCATTACAATCACGAAATCCATTTGAAAAACTACAAGCCCCAAGAAAACTCCAATGGTACTGAAAACCACAGAACTCATGATGATAAATGGTGCTGTTAATCTATTAAATTGAGCAACAATGATCAAAAAGATTAAAAATACTGCCAATAATAATGCAATACTTAAAAATTCCAATTCCTCTGCTTGTTCCTCTTGCTCACCTGTGAATTTCACCTCATAACCAGCCGGAACCTCAAATTCTTTCATAGCGGCTTTTAATTGGTTATTTACATTTGTGGCATTATAACCATCCAATATATTGGAATAAACGGTTACTACCCTATCCAATTCTTTTCGATTGATTGAACCATAAGTACTGGTATAACTAACATCCGCCACAGCGCTGATTGGCACTTGATTCACTTTTCCGGAGGATTGATCTCTGTAAGTGATCTTTTTATTAATTAAGGCGTCAACATCATAACGATATTCATCTGTATAGCGTAATTGAATCTCGTAATCATCTTCACCTTCCTTGTATTTAGAAATCTCCTTTCCAAAAAGTCCAGTCCTGATTTCAGTGGCAATGGTGGCGGTACTCAAGCCAAATCTCCTTGCACTTTCCCGATCAATATTTACTGTCAATTCAGGCTTACCAACTTCCAAGTCATTCTTTAAGTCTTCAATTCCGCCAATACTTTGTTTATTGATAAATACGGTCAGATCTTCGGTGATTTGAATCAATTTATCATAATCCTCACCACTAATTTCAATATTTAATGGTTTACCCGTAGGTGGACCTGCTTGATCTTTATCTACCGTGATGGAAACTCCCGCATACTTATCAGAAACCGCTTCTCGAATCTCATTCATAACTTTTGTAGTGGAAACTCCTTCTCTATATTTGAATTCCACAAAATTGACGGTTATCCTTCCCTTGTTGGGCGTATCGGATTGGCCCATAGCAGTCGGATCACTAGGATCACTAGCTCCTCTCCCCACATTAGCTACAACCGACTCTACTATATCAGAGTAGGGAGTAATAACGTCTTTAACTTCATTCTCTATTTTCTTGGAAAACTCATTGGTATATTCAACATCTGTTCCTACCGGGAATTCTACAAAAACATTCACATACTTGGGCTCATTTTCCGGAAAAAACAAGACATTCGGAGTAAATGCACCTAGCAACATCACTGAACCCACTAAAGCTACAACAGTCCCACCTAGAAAGAAGTAAGGATTCCATCCTTGTACTGCAAAGCCTAAAGTCCGAGAATACAACCTTTCTACGGCTGGCAACAATCCTCTTTGGAATTTTCGCGAAAGTGGGGTTAGAATGTATGTGTTTAAAAGGCCAAGTGCTCCAAATAAAATAGCTAGATTACCTATGGCATAAACTTTCAATAGGATAAATATTGCGCCTATGGCAAATGAAATACCAGCTATTCTCCAAATTCTTTTATAGTTGAGCTTTCCTCCTTCGTCTAATCGCATAAATGAGGCGATGAAGACCGGATTGATTACCAAAGCCACAAATAAAGAAGACCCTAAAGTGATTATTAACGTAATAGGTAAATATTTCATGAATTCACCGATTAGCCCCGGCCAAAATGCCAAGGGTAAAAAGGCAGCTAGCGTGGTAGCAGTGGATGAAATAATTGGCATAGCTACTTCCCCTACTCCTATTTTGGTGGCTTTGATCGGGGAATAGCCTTCCTCCATTAATCGATACACATTTTCCACGACCACAATACCATTGTCCACCAGCATTCCTAATGCCATAATCAGTGAAAAAAGTACAATCATGTTAATGGTAATACCCAGAGCTCCCAATATCATGAACGCCATAAACATCGACATTGGAATGGCGATACCAACAAAAAGCGCATTTCTAGTTCCTAAAAAGAATAAAAGCACTAAGACCACCAAGATAACACCAGAGATAATATTGTTTTCCAAACTACTAACCTGGTCTCTAGTTTGCTGTGATTGATCATTTGTTATCGTAACCACTAAGTCTTCAGGAAAAACCTCTGCTTTAGCGTTCTCCACCACTTCATAGATTTTATCTGTCAAAATCAAGAGGTTTTCACCACTTCTTTTTACAGCATCAACCATCACTACTGCTTCATTATTCAAGCGAGCATAACTCTGTTTCTCCTTGTAATCAAATTCAATAGTGGCTATATCTTTAAGGTAAACGATATTGGCATTTTCATTTTTAATAATCAAATTTTCCAAATCCTTGGGATCATTATATTCACCGGATATTGATACAGTTCTTCTAATCTTCCCTAATTTGATATTACCCCCAGACATGGTCATATTTTCCTGCTGCACTGCTGTTTCAATATCATTAAAACTGATTTTTCGTGCTTCCATTTCTAAAGGATCCACCATGATGCGAACTTCCTTGTCATCAACACCTCTAATTTCTGCTTTAGACATTTCAGGGAATTTCTCCATTTCTTCCTCTAAGTATTCAGCGTACGAATTCAAAGTTTCGACACTGTAATTACCAGAAAGATTTATATTCATAATAGGGAATTCCGCTACATTAAGCTCAAATACATTGGGGTCATCCTGCAAATCGGATGGAAGTTCAGACTTGGCTTGGTCTACTGCATCCTTTACCTCTTGAAGCGCTTCGTCCACATCGGTTTCTGTTGTAAATTCAATGATGATGGTAGAAAAATCCTGCACAGAAGTGGATTTTATATTGTCCACAGAGGAAATCGTATTGATTTCCTTTTCCAAAGGACGGGTAATCAATTTTTCCATATCCGCTGGAGAATTTCCAGGATGAGGTGTTCCAACGTAAATCGTAGGCTGCGAGATTTCCGGGAAGTTTTCTTTTGGTAAGTTGATATAAGAAAACACACCTAAAACCACTATCAATAAAGCCAATACATAAACTGTTGTTCTGTTATTGACCGATAAAGTCGTCAGCCCAAACTCCTTTTCTACTTTCTTTTTATTTTGATCACTCATAAATATCCTATTTCGAAATTATTGTGCTAAACGAACCGCTATTCCATTCACTGCCTCACGATATCCTTCAGAGATAATAACATCTCCAGATTTAATTCCTTTCAGGATTTCAGTATTGCCATTATAGGTTTTTCCTCTTTCGACCCTGACTTTTTCAGCTTTCTTCTGATTCTTTTCTGATTTCACCACATAAACGAAATTCCCAATATTGTCTTGTTGCACAACATCAGAAGGAACTACGATTGCACTCTCATTTTCGTAATCTACTAGGGTCAGACGAGCAAACTGATTAGGTTTCAGCTTGTCCACGAATTCATTAACTTTTACTTCCAATTGAAAAGTACGGTTATTGGGATTGATGACGTAACTTACTGCGCTTACAATTGTGGAAAATGACTTTTTAATGGAGGGCAAATAAACTTCTACAGAATCACCCTGATCAAAATCATTAATATAATCCTCTGAAACGGCTGCTTGCAAATACATTTCCTCTTGACTTACCATATTTAAAATAGGCATTCCTGGCTGCACCAATTCTCCAGTATTGACGCTAACATCATTAATTCTTCCATTGAATGGAGCTCTTATGAAGGCCATGTCTAATTGCGATTGAGCTGTGGCCAATTGCCGCTCCAATGTTTCCTTTCTATTTTTTGCTTCTAGATACTGAACTTCAGTTCCAATCTTTTGCTCCCACAGGTTCTTTTGTTTTTCAAAAATAGTGCCCGCTAAATCTAGAGCTGTTTTCAATTCCTTAATACTATTCTCTGTAGTAGGCGCATCCAATTTCACCAAAAGTTGGTTGCGTTTCACCATATCTCCGGGCGATACATTTACTTGGGTAACTCTACCCATTGTTTCAGCTCCCATAGTAATATTTTTACGCGAGGCAACCTCTCCCTGAACCTGAATTTTATGTTTAAAATCCATTGGTTTTACTGTTTCAGATTTAATTAAAACAGATTGATCAGTAACTTTAGCAAACTCAGGATCCAGTTCAGCAATTTGCTCTTTCAATTCAGCTGCTTCAATAGTTTGGGACTGAATGTCCTTTTCTATTTTCTCCAGTTTTGCTTTCAGCTTCTCTGATTCAGAACCCTCGTTGCAGGCTCCCATTAAAACAGCAAGTGCAAGTATTAAAATTGAATTTTTCATTATTATAGTTGGTCTCATTTTTTTCAAATCAATAAAGTATTCCTAATGCTTTTTCTAATTCTATTTTGGCAATTACAGCATCATATAAAGAGCCATAATAATTGGTTTCTGCCTCTTTTTTAGCAGTTTCAGCATCCAATAACTCTCGGCTGCTAGCCATTCCATTTTTGTATTTGGTTTCTACCTGTTTGTAAACCGAAAGTGCTAATTCCATATTTTGCTTTTGAACGTCCAGGCTTTCCTTAGCAGATTTTAGATCATTTTCAGCTTGTGTAATTTCCATATTAATAGAGCTTTGTAATTGCTCCTTTTGGATTTCAATTTGCTCTATTTGGATTCGGTTTTTCTCCATTTTGCTCGAGCGATTTAAGCCAGTAAACAAATCCCACTGAAAACTTAAACCAATAGCACCGAAACTTAACCATCTGTCGTTAAATTGAAATAGCTCTGAAGTCCGGTTTGTACCCGTGTTCCAGCCGTAATTAGCATTTGCATATAATTTAGGCAATAAAGTGGCCTTATTGTTTCTAAGATCTAAATTGGCCAAATCCTGGTTAGTTTGTAAAACGGAATATTCAACTCTTTCCCTATAGTCAAAATTTTCTGTCTTGTTTAAGTATTCACCAACTTCCAAATTCAAAGTTGAAATATTCCCTGAGAGTTCAAGTGGTGAATTCAAAGCCATTCCCATTTGGAACTTAAGCATGTTCATGGAAACATTAAAATTTCTTTTTGCTTTGCTGTTTTCAGTCTGAATGTTGTTGTAATTTACTGTAATCCTATCAACATCTATTTTTTCAGCAAAACCGTTTTCATATAAAGCACTTGTTTCATTCAAAACCCTTTGCAGTTGCTCTTGGTTTGCATCTAACAATTCAAGACGCTCCTGAGAAATTAAAACCAAATAATAGGCTTTGGTAATAGCTTCCACGGTTTCCACTTCCGATTGATTAGATTCTTTTTGCCTTAATTCTCTTAATGTTTTGGCGGCTTGTAATCCAACAAAATACGATCCGTCAAAAAGAAGTTGCGAAACTGAAAAATTGGCATTTCCATCGTAATCTACTCCAAAAGGTGCTGCCACTGAATTTTCAGGATCGCCTTGCGGATTCACAAAAGTTTCCGGAAGGAAAGCCTTTTGAACTTCATAATTATAATTCACCCCAGTCTGAAACTTGACTTGTGGCAATCCCATTGATCTGGTTTCCCCAACTTGAGTTTCTGCTATCGCCTCTTCCAATCTGGTGGTTTTTAGATTACGATTATTTTCTAATGCGTAATTCACGCATTCCTCCAAACTCATTGGATTGGCACTCTCCTCTTGGCCCAATAAACTCAATGGCATTAATAAAGCCATGGCACAAAAAAATCTGATTTTGTTAAGCATGCTGCTCTTCATTTAAATATTGATTATATTTCTCTTTTCCTTTTTCTGTTAAAATACCATGTAAAAAATGGTCAAATAGCTGTTCATGTATTTCCTTAAAATCAAATTTATCTCTTGGATAAATGTCATTATTAAAGGCCAATTGAACTTGCTCAATTCTTTGAATAATAAGGATTTCAGGGTTGATTTCCTTTCTAAAATATCCCGACTTGACGCCATCTTCTAGAATACCTATCATACGTTCTTTAATAAATGTATTTTTAAATTCCAAAAACCTTTTGTGAGCTCTCGGAAAATAACGTTGTAAATCATAAAGTACGGTAGGATTAATGGCCTCTACTTGTCCTTTCATACATTTTGAAATACGATACATCGCTTCAATCGAATTCTTGCTATTGTCCAAAACATTTTCAATTTCCTGACGGTGATCAGAAAAATGCTCATGAACCGACTTAAATACAATGCTGTTCTTATCACTAAAGAATTGATAGATTGTTTTTTTGCTTACACCAACCTTTCTGGCAATGTCGTCCATGGTGATGGATTTCAAGCCGAATTGCATAAATAAGCTTTTTGCGCCCTCTAATATGTTTTTCTCTGTACTCAAATGATTATATTGCGATTTAAACTTGAGAAACTATAATTGGTTTAAAAGTTTCCTGCGTTTCCAACGGGCAAATGTAGCATTTGTTTACATAATTTTATAATTATTGAAAAATATATATAAATTATTGAATAATAGATACTTATAAAAGTAATGGATTTCACGCCATACTAAATTTTAATACTGTTTAATAATTTGAATTATTACAATTATTTTTTATAAATGAAGAATAGCCATATAAACTTTGGTAAAAATACTTTACATTATTCTGTAGCCGGAAATGGCAAAACTCCACTCTTAGCCTTTCATGGCTTTGGACAGTCTAAGGAGATTTACTTACCCTTTTCTAATTTCTTGGGAGAAAAATATACTGTATATGCTTTTGATATATTCTATCATGGTAATAGTGAGTGGAAAGACCGAAATCAAGCTTTAGAAAAGCACGATTGGGAATCAATTTTAAAATCTTTTTTGGAAAAGCATCAGATCGAGAATTTTGCAGTTGTGGGCTACAGCATGGGCGGGAAATTTGCATTGGCGAGCTTGGAGCTATTTCCCAGAAAAATTAATGAGTTTATTTTAATAGCACCTGATGGTATTAAAACTTCATTTTGGTACAGTCTGGCTACTTACCCTAATTCTTTTAGAAGATTCTTCCGGGCAATGATTGTGAAGCCTAAATACTTTTATCAAATATTAACGTTCACCAAAAGCTTAGGTATAGTGGATAAAAGCTTATTGAAATTCGCCAATACTCAAATGAACACTAGAGAGAAACGTAGAAGAGTTTATTTGACTTGGGTTGTTTTCAGACATCTTAAATTTGACTTAAAATTAATTGCCTTCCTCATCAATCAAAATAAAATCCCAATGATGATGTTCACGGGAAAATACGATAAAATCATTACAGCAGACAATATGATGGATTTATTAAAGCATGTTAAAGAATACGAACATGTTATTTTGGAGGCGGGACATAATACCTTGATAGCTGATACAGCAAAGCATTTGGCCCCAGCCCCTTAATCCCCAAAGAGGAAATTTGAGGTACTTTATTCTGTGGCGAGAAAGTATGTATCAAATTAGTAATATTAATTTTCATCAAAGCATTAACAAACTTGCCAACTTGAAAACATGTCAACTTATTTAAGCATTCTCTATTCAAAATAATGGATAATTTCTAACTTTGCGACTTTAATAATTCCACCTACATAAAATTCATTATGCTTAGCTTTTTTCAGGGTAAAAATCACCAAATCTACGCTTTAGGACATCACAATCCATTTTCAGAAACTGACTCAGAAAAACTTTTATGGTTACTGGATGCAGAAAAAGTAATTCCTCCTTCTGCATTAAATGGCATTTATGTGGGGCCTAGAAAAGAAATGGTAAGCCCATGGAGTACAAATGCGGTGGAAATAACTCAAACCATGGGACTAACAGGCATCTTCAGAATTGAAGTGTTTGAAAGCATTGATAAGCTAAGTGACATAATTGACCCGATGCTTCAGGCAAAGTATCAAGGCTTGAATAAAGATATTTTCACTATCGATAAACAGCCTGATGCTGTTGAATTAATTGAGGATATTGCAAGCTATAATGAAAAAGAAGGCTTAGCGCTTAGTATAGAGGAAATTGAATACCTTGAACAGGTTAGCAAAGATTTAGCACGTCCTTTGACCGATAGTGAAGTCTTCGGCTTTTCACAGGTCAATTCTGAGCATTGTAGACATAAAATATTCAATGGAACTTTTGTGATCGATGGAAAAGAAATGCCTCACACACTTTTTCAAATGATTAAAAGGACTTCCAAAGAAAACCCGAACAGAATTGTTTCGGCTTATAAAGATAATGTGGCTTATGTTGAAGGACCTGAAGTAGAACAATTTTCCTCTCCTAATCCTGAAAAAGCAGATTATTTTCAAAAAAAGAAGTTTAAATCTGTTATTTCACTGAAAGCTGAAACCCATAACTTCCCAACTACTGTAGAACCATTCTATGGTGCGGCTACAGGTTCTGGTGGCGAAATCAGAGATAGAATGGCAGGCGGAAAAGCGGGAATCCCATTAGCAGGTACTGCCGTCTATATGACTTCATATTCGCGATTAAAAGATAACAGACCATGGGAAAACCAAATGGAAGAGCGACCTTGGTTGTATCAAAGTCCTGTAGATATTTTGATCAAAGCTTCTAATGGTGCTTCAGATTTTGGAAATAAATTTGGACAACCTCTTATTTCAGGTTCTGTATTAACATTTGAACATGAACATGCCGGGAAAAAGTATGGCTATGATAAAGTAATCATGCAAGCTGGTGGAATTGGTTACGGAGTAGCAGAGCAAAGTAAAAAAGATGTTCCACAAAAAGGCGATAAAATTGTCGTAATGGGTGGTGATAACTATAGAATTGGAATGGGCGGAAGCGCGGTTTCTTCTGTTGATACAGGCTCATTTGCCAATCAAATAGAATTAAATGCCGTTCAGCGTGCAAATCCAGAGATGCAAAAAAGAGTGGCTAATGCGATCCGTGCTATGGCTGAATCTTCAGAAAACCCAATTGTTTCTATACACGACCATGGTGCTGGTGGACATTTAAATTGCCTTTCAGAATTGGTGGAAGACACCGGTGGAAAAATTGATTTAAGGAAACTTCCGGTTGGTGACACTACTTTATCAGCAAAAGAGATAGTTGGAAACGAATCCCAGGAACGAATGGGGCTGGTTATAAAAGCAAAAGATATTGCCAAACTAGAAAAAGTATCCCAACGTGAAAGAGCTCCTTTTTATGTAGTTGGTGAAATTACCGGAGACCACCATTTTAGTTTCGAAGATAAAGAAACTGGAAAAAACCCAGTGGATTGGCCTTTGGCTTCCATGTTCGGGAGTGCTCCAAAGACCATTTTAGCAGATCAAAAACAAACTACTCATTTCACTTCCTTGCAATATGACCCTAAAGAAATTGAAGGCTACATTAAGAATGTTTTGAAATTGGAATCCGTAGCTTGTAAAGACTGGCTGACCAATAAAGTGGATAGATGTGTAACAGGAAAAGTAGCTAAACAACAAACTTCAGGACCAATCCAATTACCTTTGAATAATGTTGCCGTAATGGCATTGGACTTCAAGGGAGAAAAGGGAATTGCCACTTCTATAGGACATGCACCAGTCAGCGCCTTGATTGATCCAAAAGCGGGTTCTGAACTTTCGATTGCAGAAGCCTTGACTAATATCGTTTTCGCCCCAATTCAAGATGGCTTAAAAGGGATTTCCTTAAGTGCCAACTGGATGTGGCCAGCAAAAAATGAAGGTGAGAATGCCAGGTTATATGAAGCGGTGGAAGCCATTAGTGATTTTGCAATAGATCTAGGCATTAACATCCCAACAGGTAAGGATTCTCTTTCCATGGTTCAGAAATATCCTTCAGGGGATAAAGTTTATGCCCCAGGAACTGTAATTATTTCAGCAGCAGGTGAAGTTTCTGATATACGGAAAACATTGGAAACTGCTTTGATCCCAAATGAGGACAGCCACTTGATCTATATCAATATGGGAAAAGGGAGTTTTGAATTGGGCGGTTCAGCATTCGCGCAAACTAGAGCTTCTTTAGGAGAAAAAACTGTTGAAATAAATTCAGCTTCACATTTCAAGGAAGCTTTTGAAGCTGTTCAGAAATTAATTCATGATAAAAAGATTTTATCTGGGCATGACGTTGGCTCTGGGGGTTTGATTACAAGCATTCTCGAAACAGTATTCCCTCATCAAACCCTCGGACTGGATCTGAATTTCAATGATTTTTCTGAGAAAGATTTAGCAAAATTACTATTTAGCGAACAGGCTGGGCTATTACTACAAATTGATGACAAAACTATTTTTGATGAGCTAAAAAATAATGGAATTGATGTAGTTTCATTGGGCACAGTAAACCATTCAGCCAAAGTAAATATCATCAAAGACACTCAAAAATTAATTTTGGACGTAAAAGCACTAAGAGACGAATGGTATGAAACTTCTTATTTGCTAGATGAAAAACAAAGCGGAAAGGACTTAGCTAAAGCTCGCTTTGACAATTATAAGAACCAAAGCTTATCGTTTAACTTCCCTGAGCATTTCAAAGGAACTTTCGAGTCTTTAGGATTAGATTCAAACAGAACTACAGAAAGTGGAATAAAAGCAGCCATTATTAGAGAAAAAGGCGTGAATAGTGAAAGAGAAATGGCTTATATGATGTACATGGCCGGCTTTGATGTGAAAGATATTCACATGACCGATTTAATGAGCGGGGCCGAGGATTTATCAGATGTCAATTTCATTGTTTTTACAGGTGGTTTCTCCAATTCAGATGTATTAGGGTCAGCAAAGGGTTGGGCTGGTGCATTTAAATATAATGATCATGCCAAAACTGCCTTAGAGAAATTCTATGCTAGGAAAGATACGATAAGTATGGGCGTTTGCAACGGCTGCCAATTAATGGTAGCATTAGACTTAATTTACCCAGAGCAGAAAGAGAAAATCACTATGGCCCATAATGATTCTAATAAATTTGAATGTTCATTCGTCAATGTGGAAGTACAAGATAATAATTCGGTGATGCTGAGGAGCTTGAAAAACACCAAGTTTGGAATTTGGGTAGCGCACGGAGAGGGTAAATTTGAAATGCCTTTAAACGAATCTGAGTATAATATACCAGTAAAATACAGCTACGAGCAATACCCTGGCAATCCTAATGGGTCAGATTTCAATTCAGCAGCCATCTGCTCCAAGGACGGCAGACATTTGGCCATTATGCCACATTTAGAACGAAGCATCTTTCCGTGGAACTGGGCTCATTACCCTAATGAAAGAAAATCGGATGATATTTCTCCCTGGGTAGAAGCTTTGGTAAATGCCAGGAAATGGGTTGAGAAAGTGTCGTGAAAATGATAAATTTCAAAATCTTCTGTAAATTCAAAACAGAATAGGAATATTATTGTTAAATTGAGACTATGAAAAAATTTTACATACCTCTGCTATTATTATTTTTGATTATAAATGGTTGCTTTGTTTCTAAAGAATATCCAGTAGAATATGATTACAATTTTCTAGGTGATTTTGATAGCTATAAGTCCTTTGACTTCTTCATGACTGAAACTTATATGCCTGAAGCACCACAAAAATTAGTGAAATCAACGATAAAGAGCCATTTAGAACTTTTAGGATATGAATACAATCCAGATAACCCAAGTTTCTATGTTAGCTATTTTTTCATTGAAGATTCCTTGAAATATAAAGGTTATGAACAGCCAAAGATGGAAAGTTTTATCAGGTACCGCAGCGACACTGAAAAAGAGAAAGAAAAGTATCAGAAGAAGAAGTTTCAAATAGATCAAGGAACGCTAGTCATTAATTTCACTGAAAGCAACGATTATTCAATGATTTGGCAAGGATATACCACCGATTTGTATTCAGAGAACATTTTTGATGATCCTAGAAAGATAAGAGTAGCGGTATTAAGCATATTGAATAATTACTCGCACGTGCCAAACAGAAAAAATAATTAATTTTTTTCAACACTTTATTTGCAAATAAAAAATCCATTTCTACCTTTGTATTCCCTTTGCAAGAGGGGCACAGAAAATGCCCGATGGTGTAACTGGCAACACGTCTGTTTTTGGTACAGAAGAGTCTAGGTTCGAGCCCTAGTCGGGCAACAAAATCCCGTCCTTATTAATATAGGATGGGATATTTTATTTTAAGCGCAAAAAAATAAAACCATGTCCTCTGTCAAAATTTTTTCCGGTTCAACGTCAAAATATCTTTCTGAAAGAATAGCAATGAGCTATGGAAAACCACTTGGGGATGTGGAGTTACAAAAATTCAGTGATGGTGAGCTTTCACCTTACTTTACGGAGTCAATTAGAGGTCATCACGTTTTCCTAATTCAATCAACCTTCCCTCCTGCTGACAATATCATGGAATTGCTTTTGATGATAGATGCAGCTAGAAGAGCAAGTGCATATAAAGTAACATTGGTAGTTCCTTATTTTGGCTATGCACGACAAGACCGGAAGGACAAACCTAGAGTAGCAATTGGGGCTAAAATGTTAGCAAATATTTTTGAAGCAGCAGGTGCAGACAGAATTGTAACGTGCGATTTGCATGCAGGTCAAATCCAAGGCTTCTTTAATATTCCGGTAGATCATATGGATGCTTCTGCTATCTTTGTTCCTTACTTACAGGAAAGCATTACTCCCGACACCATTTTTGCATCACCTGATGTAGGAGGTACAGCGAGAGCACGAAAGTATGCTAAGCACTTCCAACTAGATATGGTAGTTTGTGATAAGCAAAGAAAGAAAGCCAATGAAGTGGCCTCGATGCAGGTAATCGGAGATGTTCAAGATAAAGATGTAATCATTTTTGATGACTTAGTCGATACAGCCGGCACATTATGCAAGGCGGCAGATATGTTGAAGGAGAAAGGCGCAAAATCTGTTAGAGCAATTATTACTCACCCAGTCCTATCTGGAAATGCATATGAAAATATTGCTAATTCGCAGTTGGACGAGTTAATCACGACTGATACTTTACCATTAAAGCAAAAGTCTGACAAAATAAAAGTGCTTTCGGTAGCCGATATGTTTGCCAAAGCCATAAGAAAGATTCATGACAATGAATCTATTAGTTCATTGTTTATTTAAGATTTTAGAAATAGTAATTATTCACTTTTAACAAATATATATTATGAAAACTGTTGAGATTATAGGGTATAAAAGAGCAAATCTTGGCAAAAAAGAGGCGAAAAGATTAAGAGCGGAAGCAATGGTTCCTGCCGTACTATACGGTGGTGACGAACAAATCCACTTTTATGCGCCAATGATTCTTTTTCGCCCGATAGTATTTACTGCAGATGCTCACTTCATTAACATTAACATTGAAGGCGATGAGTACCAAGCAATACTACAAGATGTATCTTTCCACCCAGTAAGCGAAATCATTTTACATGCTGATTTCTTACAATTACATAAAGGTAAGAAAATCAAAATGAACATTCCTGTTCATTTGGAAGGAACTGCACCTGGTGTAACTAAGGGGGGAACTTTGATTCACAAAAGAAGAAATCTTTTGGTAAAAGCTTTACCGAAAGATATGCCTGAGCATATTACTTTAAATATTAGTGCACTTGACTTTGGTAAGTCAATCAAAGTTGAAACAGTATCTGTTGAAAACTGTGAGATTTTAGATACTCCACAGGCATCGATTGCAGTTGTTGAAATTCCAAGAGCACTAAGAGGAAAATCTACGGATGATGAAGAAGATGTTGAAGAGTTAGAAGAAGGAGCTGAAGCACCAGCTGAGGGTGGTGATGCACCGGCAGAAGGAGCTGAAAGCTAATTCACTTTTATACAATTCATTATATTACAAAAAAATCCTGTCTAATTTTTTTTTAGACAGGATTTTTTTTGTTCGTATGCAGAGTAAAATTTCTAAATTTTGTTTTATCACACCTGCTACTCTTTTGCCCTCCCAGGTTCTGAGCGAATAAATTGAAATTCATCTTTAAAATTAAGATCAACTACATTTAGTAACAGATTCTGGAAAGAACACTATTGGCAGTTAATACAAATTTTACCTGAATTAATTACTTGGATGTTCACCTCCTCCTGAAGGATGCTCCTCTTTGGTAGAATCCGACTCCTCATCACTGCTTGGATGTTCTGAACCACTAACATCTGTAGGATGCTCACTTTTTTCTACTTCCTCCATAACTTCTTCCGTTGATCCTTCTTCAGAAGAAGCCTCTTTCTTTCCATCTCCACAAGATGATAACGCAACTGACATAAAGAATATAGCTGCTAAAGCCACTATGCCTTTCGATTTGATTTTCTCTAAAATTTCCATAATTCCTAAATTTATTGTGATTAGTTGAATTGAAAGTTATGAAAATATGTACTCAATTCAATTTTAATGCCTAATAAAAACTCTAATCAATTGAATCGTCTCTAATTATTGTATACAAATTCGTTAATTGATTGTACTGCTGCTGATTCCAGTATTTAATGTTCATTAAGCTATGGTTTTGCTCCTGTAATGATTCCTTAATCACTTTGAAGTTATTCTGAACAGCTTTTTGAACCTCCTTTTGATACTGTTCATGACTTTCAAATCGCTCAGAAAGTAAACCTATTTTTAGTTTTTGCTCCTTTAAATCTGCTCGTATATCTTCTTGTTTCAATCTCATACTGTTATTATCAAGATAAGACTGATACCCAATTGCTCCTATAAATAAGAATAAAAGAAGTAGTATAATACTTGGGATAATAAGGTTTATATTTGACTGCTTTGCTTTTTGGTAAAATTGGTCGGAGGCATTAGGAGCAATGACATACTTTTTAGCTGAATATGAAAATAATTGAATTAATAAGTCCCCATCCGCAATGGTATGTTGTTGATATTCCTCAAAATCATTATTTCCAATTTGCACCGAATTGTCTTCCAGAGGTGTATATGGGATTGAATAACAAAAACCTTCTTCCAACTTTTTTATAAATACAATCAATTGAAAATACTCCGATAATGCGGCTTGCATATTATCTCCCACTTGAATAAATGCAGTTTGGGTATAAGTAGAAATCTGTAAACAGCTTTTAAAAATAAAAAACGGAGCTATATCTTTCAAATACAAAACATCACCTGCTCTTTTTTCAAGCTCTTTAATTACAGTATGTTCGTAATTTGTAAAGTTCATATTCTCAAAATTAACGTACGATCGTTCTTGGTATAGCTGAAGGCAATCTACTGAGCATTTCGTTGTTCAATAATTGGGTGCTATTGGTAAAGCTACTTACATTAATAACATTATTCTTCTGTCTTCCAATTAATACCACTTCATCTCCTACTTTTGCTTGAGGAATATGGGTAATATCGACCATAAACAAGTTCATATTGATTAAGCCAACAATCGGGGCTTTCTTTCCTCCGATTAAAACATATCCTCTATTAGACAATGCACGCGGATATCCATTAGAATAACCCAAGGGCATTACTGCTATTTTCATTTTATGGCTTGCTTGAAAAGCGGTACCATATCCAATAAAATCTCCTTCTGGTACTTCCCGAATATCCATTATATCCGTCTTCCAACTAAATATTCTTTTCAAGGCACCATCTGACTTCTTATCAGTTTCCTGTAAATGATGATAATAAATATCAGGACTAGGCCAAAATCCATATTGTGCAACTCCCACTCTTACCAAATCATAAACGGTATCGGGCATAGCTAATGCGGCCGCTGAGCATGCAATATGTCTAATATTGGGCTCATATTTTTTATCCTTACACTGTTTTAAAAACTCTTTATATTTAGATTTTTGTCTGTCAATTTTGAACTGATTACTAAGACTTTCTGCTCCTCCAAAGTGCGTACAAAGACCCTGAAATACAATATGCTCCTTATTCTTTTTCAGAAAATTTATAGCTTTGGGAAATTCATCTGCAGGCATGCCCGTTCTGTTAGCTCCAGTCTCTACCTCAATGTGAACCTTCGCAGCCTTCCCTATTTTTTTCGCAGCTGCCAGTGCTATAGGGAGTCTGTCATAATTGTAAACAAAGAATTCAATATTGTTTTCAATAGCCCACGGAATATCCTCTTCGTAGATAATACCCATAATCATAATAGTACTTTTCTCATGGCAAGCATTTAACACCTCTTCTGCTTCAAATGAGGAAGCCACTGAAAAATGATGAACTCCAGCTTTCTCTGCCATTGGAACAAAAGATTCTATACCATGACCATAGGCATTGGCCTTTACAACAGAGGACAGAATTGCTTTCTTCCCTATCTTCTTTTTTATAAAATTAACATTTGCTTTTAAGGCTGATTGCTTCAGCTCTATCCGTGAAGAGTGTTTTACCATTTTTTCTTTGTTTCCAACCAAGTATAAGATTTACCCCAGCTCTCTTTTGCCAAGGATTTTACTTTTTCTATTTCGGTATTTGGGACATTTTCCATTTTATCTGATGCCTCTAAATCATTAAAATGAAATGCATAAGTCCTTGCAGCAAACTCATGCAAAGGCAGTGATGATTCTCCATGATTTTCACCATTCCCATAGACTGATGGCTTCACATTTTGTCCCCAATCTTGTCTCCCTTCATTATTTGGATTTAAAAAGTAAGCGCGCATAGCTCCAGAGGGATCTTTATCAACCCGAAGCAATGAAACAGCATGAAAACCTAACATTTCACCTTTAGAGCTGGTAATAAAAATACCTACAGGATTCGGATAAATCAATTTATGGTTTCCATTATAATCAGGATGACACATTGCATAAAATACCTGCACGAAGCCATTAAAATCTACAATAGCATTAGAGAGGTAGTCGTAAGCAGATGCAAAACCAATTTGAATCCATTGTCCGTAAAGGGCAGGATTTACCCATTTATGCGGATCTTCTCCTCGGCCTGAAGCTCTCAACATCATTTCATTATAGACTCTATCCAGCATCGGAACCAAGGTCACTGAAACTGCATCTAAATTGTAATCTAAATTCTGTACCAGACCTTTTCCAGTCACGGAGGCTTTTATTTCCTGACCTTCAAAACGGAATGTGATATCATCTGTCACTGCAGCAGTTTGCACCATATTTATCAATTTTGCTGGCGCATGTTGGCTCCACATACTTATTCCTCTAGCACTTTGACAGGTTGGATTATTCCCCTGACCAACACCCAATGGCTGACCTAAAATCCTAAATAAGGCGCCAATTAAATATTGCCTAGCGCTGACGGCTTGATGAGGATTTCTGGTAGATTTCAGGATCCTTTCTTCCACTTTTGGGTGAATCTGAATCTCTCCTAAATTTGATAATCCTGATCGTACAGATTCTCTAGCAATCATTCCATTTTCCAACATCTTGGCCAAGCCATAAATGCATTGAGCATTATAGATATGTACTGTTTTTAAAATCAGTTTGGATAAATAGTCAGTAAACTCAAACCATCTACTCTCTCCAGCAGGCGATAATCCTAAACAAACTGGAATGGTTTGTTTGAATTCCTTATGAATCAAAAACTTCAACAAGTTCGCCTGATATTGACTCACCAATCCATATCGCAACATAGATGCTCCCATCTCTTGCGCTTCAACATAAATTTCAGAATTGTTTAAACCCTCTAGAACAGATTGGTAATCATCAATACTCACGTTTTCAGTTCGCTGTGTAGGTCTGTAGATGCTTCTCTGAAAACTTAATAATTTTTGGTCGCCTTCCTTATTTGGGTCTAACTCTATCTTCTCCTTAACTAAAGCAATTATTTTTCTTTGCTTTTCAGTTACGACAGGCCTTTGTTCACATATAAGTGTTAATTCTTCGGCTAATGTCTCTTTTACATCATCTAAATGAACGTGCTCTGAAAGAAACTTGAATAAATTATGAACTTTATTCAATTCATGCTCGCTCATAATTAATCGCGTTTCCTCAACCGGTTCGTTGAAGACAAACTCTAAATTCGAAACAATTACCTCTTGAATATAGGCTTCAGCATCTTCCTTTTGGACAATATTTGATTTATAATCACTTTTAGCTATTGCTAATAATCTTAATTCACTTAAAAGCTCTATGGTAGAATTAGGGTGACCACTTTTTAGAGTTCCATTTACTAATCCTGAGACTAATTTGGATGGGTCTGCCCAAGGAGATTCATTAAAGATTCCTCCTTCTGAAATTTCCCCTATAGCACTATAGACTAACGATAGACCTTCTACAGAATCACTCAAGATGTCTATCTGCCCCATCAATCGGTTGGCTTTTTCAGACCTAGTTAGGGATGTTGCGGAAGTGAATTCCTCTAATAGTTCTCTAAGTTTTTGATTGCTATTATCAATAATTGTTTGATTCCCCATGGAATACTAAAAATTTTAAAGATTCATTGTCAAAAGTAAAATATGACAAGCATTAATGGTATTGAACAAGATTCAATATAGTATATATGAAATAATTTAAAGCATGAAAGGCGCAAGATCAAACTTGCGCCAGTTAAACTTCTCTCTTGGTTTATATTTAATGATAGAAATCTACATTTTCATAATGCAATAGTAATTCCGTCATTCGATCAGGATCTTCCCCCTTAAAGTTTACGGTACCAAAATGATTCCCGAATCCATCTCTGTCACTTATTTTTTGAGTGCTCAAAGGGGGTACCAAATTATGATCTAAGAAATACGGTTCCTCTTTCAATTCCTCCGGAATTTCTAAATTAGAAATTTGATTTTTATGAGGATATATCATAACATTTCCATAGAAATTTTTTGGCCTTGCGTCAGGAGCAGGTAATATCTCATTTAACTCCTCTTCTGACAGATTAGGATCATGACATAATACAAAAGCACCTAAGGCATCAAAGTCGTAAGCCTTTCCTGCCAATTCTAGGATATGTCCCCCTGGAATTCTACAAGCGACTTCACCGAAACTGAGTGTGTCATCTTCAGTCAAGAACCATTCTGGATGAATCATACCATACTCTATCCCGAACAAGTCAACCAGCTTTTGCATTTCCTTCATTATTTTATCACGCTTAGTATGCAAGTGGTTTCCTTCGGGAATGAAATTCGAATAGCCTAACTTTACATATTCCGTGATATTTAGAAACCTAATTTTACCTTTGTGTACAAAGGCCTCGCAAGAGAATTCAGTTCCTGGTAAATGACTTTCAGCTAGACAAGGGAAGTCATCTTCTTCACATTTTTCCTCGATATCAGACATTGAACGCAATAACCTATGTCCAACAGTCCCGGCAGAGGCAAAAGGTTTAATATGTACCCAGCTATCTTCTTCTCCATCCACTTGCAGATTAGCTTGATTTAATCTTTTCATGAATGCCTTTACTCCTTCTTTATTATAAACCTCTTCAAATAAACCTACACGTAACCCCCCAATCAAAGCTTTTCGTTTCATCATGGCTTTATTTCTAAATAAAAAAGCGCGATTCAAAACTCTTGGATCATCTCTATAAATTGAGTTTAGTGCCCCAGCCCACTCCACTGTTTCTTCAAACAGGGGAACTGCAACATCAACATTAAAGGGTTTTAATTTCTCATGTAAATCTAAGGAGTTTGAGGTATCACTCCATTCATCAAATTGATAAGAAACAAATGGGATATCATGCTCTTTAGCATATTCCTCAAAATCGGGAAATGATACCACCACATAAGGTTTATTGAGTTTTTGCATACTCTCGATTACGGGTAAACTCCAACCCATTAGTGCAAAGCAATTCGCCATAGTTCTTATAGTTTAGTTTAAATTTTAGTAATTCACTAATATAAACTATAAAATTACCAAGTCCGATATATTACTATGATATCTGTAAATATGAACAAGTGGGAAGTCAATGATCGATTGGCTCTTTAAATTTTAAGATTGCCAGAAAATATTAGGATAAAAAATGATTGGAGACTAAATCAATTATTGTAATTTTGATGACTAATTTATTAGCGGCAAACAAATCTCTCAGACAAGTAATTTTACTTTTCAATTACAATCAAATGCAGGATATCATCATAATTGGCGGTGGAATAGTAGGATTAGCTACAGCACTTAAAATAAAGCAGAAAAATAGGAAACGCTCCGTTTTATTATTAGAGAAAGAAGAGAAATTGGCTCTTCATCAAACAGGTAATAATAGTGGTGTTATTCATTCTGGTGTTTACTACAAGCCGGGAAGTTTGAAAGCAAAAAACTGCATTGATGGCTACGACCAATTGATCAAATTCTGTGATCAGGAAGGTGTTCCTTATGAATTATGTGGTAAAGTAATTGTTGCCACTGACAAAAGTGAGCTTCCTACTCTATCTATGATTGAAGAAAGAGGCGCACAAAACGGTCTGAAAAATCTCAAAACACTTACGAAAGAAGAAGTTAAGGAGCATGAACCCTATGTCAATGGAATCGCTGGAATCCATGTACCGCAAACGGGGATCATTGATTACACTGCCGTTTCCTTGAAATATGCTGAAAAATTTCAAGAATTGGGAGGTGAAATCGCTCTAGGCCAAAAAGTAATTGATATTCAAGAAAAGAATGGAAATACGATCATAATTACAAATAAAGATAGTTTTGATACAAAATTAGTGGTGAATTGTGCTGGATTGTACTCTGATAAAATTGCCAAGCTTACATCGGAAAAACTTGATTTAAAAATCATTCCTTTCCGTGGCGAATATTTCATGATAAAACCAGAAAAGCAATATTTAATCAAGAACCTGGTGTACCCTGTTCCTGATCCAAATTTCCCATTTTTAGGGGTTCATTTTACACGAATGATCAATGGTGGAATTGAAGCAGGTCCTAATGCCGTATTGGCTTTCAAACGAGAAGGCTATCGAAAATCATTATTTAATTTAGTGGAATTGGGAGAATCATTGGCATGGCCGGGCTTTCAAAAAGTTGCGGCTAAATATTGGAAAACCGGCTTCGGAGAAATGTACCGTTCTTTTTCAAAATCAGCTTTTACCACAGCTCTTCAAAAACTATTACCTGATATTACTGAAAGCGATTTGACTCCAGGTGGCGCTGGAGTGAGAGCTCAAGCCTGTGATAGAAATGGAGGATTAATAGATGACTTTTTGATAATTGAGGAGCAGAACGCTATTAATGTTTGTAATGCGCCCTCTCCTGCTGCTACATCTTCTTTATCCATTGGAGATCATGTAAGTGATTTGGCATTGAAAAGGTTTTAAGTTCATTGTACTGTAATTGCACTGAATTACTGAACTTATAATTAATAGCAAAAAAATCTTATAGAAAAGTTCAACTTACAGTATAGTAAGTACTTATAGTTCAAATTCTCAGACTATAAATGAAAAAGTCAGTATTACCTTTTTAATTCTAAGTTTATCCCTAAACTAATTTTAGAATTCTTCCATTTTCCCCAATTACCGTTAACGTAGGAGTAAATTATGCTTGAGTCCTTACTTTCATACAAATTAAATATTGGGTAGTACTCACTAATAATTACTTCTTGATTGGTATTATAATCAGTCTCATTTAACATTATTTTATTTTGATCAATAATCAATTTTTCATACCCAATAAAAATACCGTTTTCAGGAATTCTAATACCTAAATCCTTTAAACTAATTCTGTAAACCTCTTTCCCAGCACTTATTTTCTTGATAAGGTCTTCTAAATATAGAAGATCACCTGGTATTTTGTGTTCAGTCGCCTCATATATTCTAATATTTATCAAACTTCTAACTCTATTTTTTAAGCCTAGATTTATTCTCACTAATTTATACAAAAGAAAATTGTCAGCAGGAAAATATTGCACATGAATGCTAGGTTTAGATTCAGTGGTACTTAGTGAACCCATTGAAGTCAAATTTTCAAAATCAATGCCTTTTTTTACTCTTCTTGGTCCTTCAACTTCTTCAGACAAATTCAATCTTGTCTTCTTAATTGGGGTTAAGAAAACATCATATTTACTAGAATCTGGTTTTACTTTAAGTACTTCATAACCAACCTTATTAAAATTTAAAAACCGACTAGTATCCAGTTCATCAAATTTGAAGCTGCCTGACTCATTTGCGGTGGTTCCTACACTTATTTCATCATTAAAGTACCAGATATTTACATATGACAAGCTTTCACCAGTAGCTTTGTCATACACAGAACCAGATAATTGTCCTTTTAAATTATTGGAGAAGATCAGAAAAATCAAAATTGCAATTACTCGCATATTTAGTTAAGAATTATTTAAATTGAATTTTAAAACTTAAACATAGTTACTAAATAATGGCCAAAGAAATAATATCATATTTTCAAGAAAACTGGCAATTGCCTCCGGAGCTCCAATACAAAATCTTTTACACAGTTGTTGCTGTTCTCATTTTAGTTTTGCTGAAAGTAGTGGCCTTAAAAATTGTTTTCAATAGATCTCAAGAGGTTAAAGAGCGTTACTTTTGGAAAAATAGTGTAAATAATACCTATTATTTTCTGCTACTTGTTTTTCTATTCAATATCTGGGTCGAACAGGTTGAATCACTTGCCACTCTAGTAGGTTTAGTGGGTGCTGGTTTGGTGATAGCCCTTCAAGCTCCTGTGATGAATATAGCTGGCTGGATTTTCATCGTTATCCGAAAACCATTTGATGTAGGCGATAGAATTGAGATTAATGGAGTAGCTGGTGACGTGATCGATATACGGTTTTTCCAATTTACGATCAATGAAATCGGTAATTGGGTAGCAGCTGATCAAAGTACGGGAAGAATCATCCATATACCCAATGGAGAAATTTTCAAATCAACTCAGGCCAATTACGACCAAGGTTTTAGCCATGTGTGGGATGAGCTCAGCCTCCGGGTCACCTTTGATAGTGATTGGAAAAAAGCAAAACAACTTTGCGAGAAAATAGTGAATGAGCATGCTGAGGAATTATCTTTCTCTGCCAAAAGAAAATTATTGGAAGCCTCTAAAAAGTTTATGATCTTTTACAGTAACCTTACTCCTTATGTGTACACATCTGTGGAAGATTATGGTATTAAACTTACGATGCGTTATTTAACTTTACCTAAAAAAAGAAGAGTAGCACAGCACGAAATTTGGGAGGACATTTTAGAAACTTTTCAAAAATATGATAATATCCATTATGCATATCCTTCACAAAGAATCTATTTTGATTCTCAAACCGAATTAGGAAAGCATGATGGTAATAAGAAAAACTAATCTGAATTAAGACGCTAAATGATGATTGCATCGGTATTTTCAGATTAATCCTTCGTTAGTGGAGATAAATTTATATTTTTGCCTAAACACAATTCAGAAAACTATGTCGAATAACTTATTAGCAGGAAAAAAAGGAATTATTACCGGTGCTTTAGATGAGAACTCTATTGCTTGGAAAGCGGCACTAAAAGCAAAGGAACAAGGTGCTCAATTTGTGTTAACCAATGCACCTGTTGCCATGAGAATGGGTGGAATACAAGAATTGGCTAAAGAATGTAATACCGAAGTTATCCCAGCTGATGCTACCTCAATTGAAGATATCACTAAATTATATACTGAATCGAAAGAAATATTAGGTGGAAACTTTGATTTCATTTTGCACTCAATTGGTATGAGCCCGAATGTGAGAAAAGGAAAACAATACCATGACCTTAATTATGATTGGTTGCAAAAAACCTACGATATCTCTGCCGTCTCATTTCACAAAATGATGCAAACAGCTGATAAAATGGATATAATGAATGAGTGGGGCTCCATTTTAGGTCTGTCTTATATTGCAGCTCAACGAACTTATCCATTCTACAACGATATGGCCGATGCAAAAGCGCTTTTAGAGTCAATTGCTAGAAGTTACGGCTACAGATTTGGGAAAACTAAAAAAGTGAGGGTAAATACCATTTCACAATCTCCAACTCCTACTACAGCTGGTTCAGGTATAAGTGGATTTAGCTCATTCTACAACTTTGCAGAGAAAATGTCTCCATTAGGAAACGCTACTGCAGAAGAATGTGCTGACTATATTATCATGATGTTCTCAGACTTCACGAAAAAAGTAACGATGCAGAATCTTTTCCATGATGGTGGTTATTCATTTACTGGTATTTCAGAAGAGTTGATTGAGGAAATGAAGTAAAAACTTTAAATCACCAAACCTGTCAGGTTGACCTTAAGAGATTGTTGCTGTGAATAATAAACTACTGCGCTATTTTCTAAAAAAACCTGACGGGTTTTTAAAATCTATTGATGCTCACATTTCCCAATGCCAAAATTAATTTAGGACTTAATATCAATTCGAAAAGAGCGGATGGTTATCATAATATTGAATCCTGTTTCTACCCTATTCCTTTAAAGGATTCATTGGAGATTATTCCTTCTAAAGCATTAAAATTCAGTTCAACGGGTCTTCCAATCCCCGGTAATTCAAATGATAATTTAGTACTAAAAGCTTATCATTTAATTCAATCTGATCACGATATTCCACCTGTAGAAATTATTCTACATAAAAATATTCCTATGGGAGCTGGAATGGGTGGTGGCTCAGCAGATGGGGCGTTTATGTTGACATTGCTTAATAAGTATTTCAATCTCAGTATTTCAAATGAAAAGCTAGAAGATTATGCTTTGAAATTAGGGAGTGACTGTCCCTTTTTTATTGCAAACAAACCCAAATTTGTAAGTGGAAGAGGTGAGGTTTTTGAAAGCACTAAAATCGATCTATCTGGATACTATTTAGGCATGATGTTTCCAAGTATTCATATTGGAACTGCAGAAGCCTACAGTGGTGTGAAACCACAGCAATTAGCAATTTCTGTAAAAGATATTATAGAAAAATATCCAATTGAAGAATGGAACGAAATATTGAAAAATGATTTTGAAGATGGCATATTCTTAAAACACCCATCTCTACTGGATCTAAAAAATAGATGCTACCATAACGGGGCGATTTATGCAAGTATGACGGGGAGTGGTTCTACAATCTTTGGGATATACAGCAAAGATACTGATCCAAGCTCTATAATAGCAGACAAAATAATTCTATTGTAGAATGAAAATAAAAAACCTCGATAGAAATATTCGAGGTTTTCAGTTCGTAGACATAAAGTCTTATTTCATTGATGGTGGTAAAATTACTTTATCAATTACATGAACAACGCCATTTGATGCTTCAACATCAGCCATTGCTACTTTAGCCCCATTCACAGAAGCTCCGCCTTTAAGACTAATATTTACTTCTTCTCCCTGAACTGTTTTGGCTTTTTGTCCCTCCTTTAGGCTTGAAGACATCACTTTTGCTCCCACCACATGATAAGTCAAAACAGCAATTAACTGATCCTTATTTTCTGGTTTTAGCAAAGATTCTAATGTTCCAGAGGGCAAAGCTTCAAATGCTTTATTGGTCGGTGCAAAAACCGTAAAAGGACCTTTCCCACTGAGGGTTTCTACAAGGCCTGCAGCCTTTACTGCTGTTACTAAAGTAGAAAGTGATTCAGTACCTACTGCTAATTCAACAATGTTTTTGTCTTGAGCTTTTACTGAAAAGGACAGACCCAAAACTACAACGCTTAATACAATTGATTTTAATAACTTTTTCATACTGGTGTTTTTTTTAGTGAAGTATGGAAACAGTATGTTACTGATAATGTTTAAGTTATATCTATAATAATAGTTTAATTAGAATGTGTTGCAAGTATACAGCTTGAGCAATTGTATTATTTTCTTTTCTTATAAACTAGTTGATGTCCATTTAGATCTTATCGATAAAGTTCCACCTAATTTTATCAGAATTCCCTTTTCTATTAAATCTTCTAACTTTTCGCTGCACGTAATTCAATTCCCTGTACTGGTCTTCTAATCTCCTTAATTCAATTCTTTGCTCAATAAGAGCTTGGCGGTAAGACTGTACTCGATTGACTAATTCATTATTTCTTAGCTCATCATCTGTTTCATCTTCAATGGAATAAGTAGCAAGATAGCTCTTATTTCGAACTATGGATTTCTCGACATCTTCTAGCCGTCCTTTCAAATTAATTACTTTATTTTCCTGATTAAAAGCTAATGCATTAACACTACTAGTGATAGCCAAAAGTGCCCCAGCATAGGGTATTGCCTCATTAGCAATGGTATGATCTTCAAAGAAAGCTCCTGTCGCACTAAAACTACCCAAGAAAAATGTTGTGAAAAGCAAACCTTTTTTTAGCCGTTGGTTTCTTTGTATTCTATGATCTAATTCTCTGATTTGCTTTCTTAAGCCTACCAGCAAAGCATCTGTGGACTTCTGATAATCTGTCAATTGATTATACAATCTATCGGTATTTACACCCTCATTTACAGTTACATTAAAGAACTTACTATCTGTTGCCCCTTCTGGATCAGTCACAGTAAACAATACATCGTACTGCACAGAAATTCCATCAGCTTTTACAATATCAAACCCTAAGGTATCACTCATTAAAAATAACCTATCCCCTTCTTGCTGAACATAAAGCCAATCCGGTTCATTTTCTAGTGAATATTTTAGTTCTGCAATAGGATGATTGTTATCACGAACAAACACTCTTCTCTTAATATCATAACCTTCTCGAATGCTTAAATTGCTTAATTTGGTTATTAATGGCGGGTCATTTTTTTCACTTTTCAAAATTGTGATTTCCTTTTCCACAAAATGTTTAGAATCTTCGGCTTCTTCGGCCTTTAATTTAATCTTTAAGGGAAAAATAGAACTGATATTGCTCATTTCCATTGCACTTAAACTCCATGTGAAAATGCCTCTCTCATCAATTGTTGGTGCACCAACGGTTACTGGAATATCTACTGAATAAACAATAGGATCATTATTTGGATCATTTACTGAGAAATCTATATCCAATTCCTGATCAGCAGTAATAATATAGGTATCGTTTACATTGTTTCTCAATTCTGGAGGCAATTCCTGGCCTATCACCTGAAATCTAAATTTTCTTCTATTCACAGCATTTGTATTGTCAATGGCTATTAAATCCAAATCGAAATATTTTTTTGCTGCTTGGCTTTGGCTTGGTTTCCAATCTAAAAGCAGCCGATTTCCTACTACATGTGTTTCTGCTTGCTCAATAGTGCTCAGATCAGTATCGTTGTTCCAAATGTAGGTTAAAACCACATCGTCAGCATTTCTACTGTTTCTAGTTGACGCAATAAATTCTAGATTATAATCCTCCCCTTGCAATAGTTTAATAAATGCCCTACTGTCCAGAGAATCAGGTTCCATTTTTATTGAAGGCACCGATGTTATGGAATTTACTTTTATTAATGTTTTTGAAGTGGAAACAATTTGATCAAGGGAATCCTTTAAATAAAAATATACGGAATGAAGTCCAATATCATCGTTTGATGTTTCCCAGAAGAACTCCCCTTCTTGATCATCAAAATTGGCATCCAAAATATCACTTTTCCATGTAAGTTTATAGTTTAGATTCTCTTCTTTATTGTACTTCACTAAGAAAACAACCCCGTCCCCGACCATTGTTTCCACTAATTCAGGGGATTCAAGAGCATCGTTTTCCTGAGCGAAACCGCCAAAAGAAATAAAAAATATAAAGAAGGTCAGTACTGGAAATTTCAACATTATTAATTGAATTATCTTAATATATCACTTTGCAATGCTCTCCTTTTCATTACTCTATTCACAATAGGATAGCAAAGCACAGAAAGCAAAATAATGGATGTTCCTACATAAAATCCGAAACTCATTTTCTCTTCCTCACCAAAAATAAGAAAAGCTAAGATAATTCCATAGATTGGTTCTAAGTTTACTGTAAGATTTACTACAAAAGCACTTAATACTTTTTGCACCTTAACAGACATTGAAAATGCCAATACTGTACAAATTACTGCTAAAATTATAAGGTAAAACCAATCCCATTGATTAGGAATAAAATCTACAATTTCTGAATTGAAATAACTTAAATAAAGGGGTATTAGAATAATAGAACCTATTAAGGCGCCCATCATTTCATAAAAAGTAATAACATAATGATTATGGTGATGTGTAAGCTTACCATTCAAGACCGTAAATACACTCGCTAAAATAGCAGAGATTATGGCCATTATAAGCCCTTCCAAATATTGAAATTCTACACTAAAGATAATGTATAGACCCATTACGACTAGAATACCCAAGGCTAATTCATAAATTTTAATTTTTCGACTACTCATTAATGGTTCTATTAAGCTAGTCCAAAAAGAACAAGTAGCAATCCCTACGAGACAAACTGAAGCAGAAGATACTCGAGCAGCAGCAAAAAACAAAATCCAATGAAGTCCTATAATCAGTCCCACCCCAAGTATTTTCAAAAACTCTTTGAATCCCACCTTAAAACTTAGCTTCCAGAAATACAGGATAAATAGAAGTGTGACCGTGGCAAATAAAGTCCGGTAAAAAACAACAGCAACTGCAGATATATTAATAAGAAGACCCAAAATTGCTGTCAGTCCCCAAATCAAAACTATAAAATGCAATTGCAGATAGTTTTTAGCCTCTATTGTCATCGTGGTACAAATTTGTATAGAATTAAGCCCACTAAACTAAAAGTAATATTAGGTAACCAAACTGCTAAAATAGGATTCATCGTAGAGTTTTCAGCTATAGCTTTACTTAAAATAAAGAAAATAATGAATACAAATGCTATTACAAAGCCCAAAGCAATTTGAAATCCTGTACCGCCTCTTTTCTTTTTTGACGAGACCACCACTCCTATAAAGGTCAAGATTATAGCTGCAAAAGGTGCCATAAAACGAATATAACGTTCAATTAGATATACTTTCACATTATCTGCACCTCTTTCTTTAAGTAAATCGATATAATTATTTAGCTCGGTTAAAGTAAGGGTTTCTTGCAATCCATAAGTATTTCCAAAATCTTTGGGAGTGATATTTAAAACTGTATCCAATTCCTTTCCTTCCTCAAAGGTTTCTTCCAAACCATTAAATTTCCTCAAGGTCCAATCTTTAACTTTCCAATTGCTTTGAGCCGAGTCCCATTCAATTCTTCTAGCACTCAACTTTTCCTTCAAGTTTTTATCTTCAATCAGTTCTAAGGTAAACCGATACCCAACATCCCTTTGATTATTGTAACTTTCCATATAAACATATGTCTCTGGAGCAATTTTCAAATGGATATCTCTATCGGTAAAATAAAATGGCTTTTTAATATAGGTGGTTTCAAAGGCAATTCTGGTTTTATTGGCATCAGGAATTACATATGCATTTAGATAGAAGCTTAATATGGCTACCAATCCTGCACCCATCATATAAGGAACCAATAGTCTTCTAAAACTCATACCACTTGACAGCATAGCAACAATTTCTGTGTGCCCTGCCATTTTACTAGTCACAAAAACAGCGGCTATAAAAATGGTAATTGGTGTAATTAAATTGCCAATCCAAGGAATAAAAGCTCCGTAATAAGGTAAAATCTCCAAGAAACTCAAATTATGTTCCATGAAGTCATCATTTTTCTCAGTATAGTCAATAACCGTTACTATTGCCAGAATAATGAGGACCACGAAAATAAAAGTGGATAAGAACTTCTTGAGAATATATTTGTCGAGTAGCTTCATATTAAATTATAAACGGGTCATTAATTTTTTGACCATTTTTTCTTTCCATTCATAAAATGTGCCAGATATTATTTGTTCCCTTGCCTTTTCCACTAACCAAAGGTAAAAAGTTAAATTATGAATACTTGCAATTTGTGCTCCAAGAATTTCTTTCGAATGAACCAAATGTCTTAAATAGGCTTTTGTATAAAATGTATCAACATAGCTCCCTAAGGCTGGGTCGATTGCAGAAAAATCATCTTCCCACTTTTTGTTTCTTATATTAATTATTCCTTCGGTCGTGAATAACATGCCATTCCTCGCATTACGTGTTGGCATTACACAATCAAACATATCGACTCCCAAAGCAATACATTCCAAAATATTTGCTGGCGTCCCTACGCCCATCAAGTATCGTGGCTTGTCCTGAGGTAGAATATCACAAACAAGTTCGGTCATTTCATACATCTCCTCTGCTGGCTCGCCTACTGACAAACCTCCGATCGCATTACCTGCTCTATCCTTTGAAGCTATTTCTTCTGCAGAGCGTTTTCTTAAGTCTTTATAGGTGCTACCTTGTACAATAGGAAAAAGTGTTTGTTCATAACCATAATGACCTTCCGTATTGTCAAATTGCTGAATGCATCTATCCAACCAACGATGAGTCATGTCCATAGATTTTCTTGCGTACTCGTAATCGCAAGGGTATGGAGTGCATTCATCAAAAGCCATGATTATATCCGCTCCTATTTTACGTTGAATATCCATTACGCCTTCAGGACTAAAAATATGAGAAGACCCGTCAATATGTGACTTGAAAGTAACTCCATGCTCCTTGATTTTTCTAGTACCGGATAAACTGTAGACCTGATAACCTCCGCTATCTGTCAATATCGGTCTCTCCCATCCATTGAATTTATGTAGTCCACCAGCTTTCTGGAGAATCTCTAATCCGGGACGGAGGTACAAATGATAGGTATTGCCTAAAATAATCTGGGCTTGTATATCATCTTTCAACTCTCTTTGATGAACAGCTTTAACTGAACCTGCAGTACCAACAGGCATGAAAATAGGGGTTTTAATATTACCATGGGCTGTGGTCATTTCCCCTGCTCTAGCACTGGAATTTTTATCTTTATTAGAAATCGTAAATTGCATAAGAATGCAAAAATATAGCTTCTATAGAATTTATAGTTTTTATTTTCCAATATCTTTGTCAAAAAGCGGAATCATTTTTCTAGTATGGAGCAAATCCAAGTAATTTTCATAATTTTTATTGTTGTAATACTGATTCAAGCTTATTTCAATATCTATTACTTTTTTACTTTTGTCTATTCAAAAAATGATGAAGAAGAATTCTGTGATGAATTAAAACCCACTTCTGTCATTATCTGTGCACATAATGAACTAAAAAATCTTAAAAATCACCTTCCAAAATTTTTAAATCAAACACATGATAATTATGAAGTCATCTTGGTTAATGACCGTTCGAATGATGGAAGTCAAGAGTGGTTAGAAGACCTGGAAACAAGCCATTCTCATCTAAAGGTTCTCCATATATCCGAAACACCTGTTGAATTCAATGCAAAAAAATACGCACTAACAAAAGGAATTGAACTGGCGAAAAATGAAATAATTCTTTTGAGCGATGCTGATTGTGAGCCAAACTCCCGTCACTGGGTTGACATAATGTCACGTTCTTTCAAAGAATCAACATCAATCGTTTTAGGAGTTTCTCTATACAAGAAAAGATTAGGCATACTTAACCAATTCATAAGATTCGAAACTTTGCAAACTGCACTGCTCTATTTATCATTTGCCCAAAGAGGATCGCCATACATGGGTGTGGGAAGGAATATGGCTTATAGAAAATCATTTTTTGAACAAAAAAATGGATTCCAGAATTTCAAATCAGTAATGGGAGGAGATGACGATCTCTGGGTTAATCAACATTCAACAAAAGAAAATACTAGAATTTGCACTCATTTTACAAGTCTCACGTTGTCAAATCCTAAGGAAAATTGGAGCGCATTTTTTCAACAGAAGAAACGACACCTATCGGTTGGAAAGCATTACAAAACAGACGATAAGCTTAGACTAGGACTTTTTCATTTGACTCAAAGTATTGCATGGATTTTATTTATATTAGGATGTATGCTGGGAAATCCGACTGATTGTTTAATTTTAAGTTTCCTATTCTTAACGCATGTAGCAGGACAATATGTCGTGTTTTATAAGCTTAGCATTAAGTTTGGGATAAAATTTGTGTATTATAATTTACCCATAATGGAATTATTTTTTAATTGTTATTATTGGACATGGGGAATTTATGCATCACTAACAAAGCATCTTAAATGGAAATAAATAAAAATAGAAGTTTTTCAGAAAAGGCACTAAAGGATTTTAGATTGATCGATCAAGCCGTGATTGCCAAAGACCAAATGGCTTATGCTGAGTTGATGAAAAGATATAAAAAGCCTGTTTATCACATGGTTTTAAAGATGGTCCGAAATGTAGATGATGCAGAAGATCTAACTATAGAAGCATTTTCAAAGGCTTTTAAGAGTCTTCACCGATTCAAGAAAGATTATACTTTCAGTACTTGGTTATTCAGGATTGCCACCAATAATGCAATTGATTTTATTCGTAAAAAGAAACTGAGAACGATCAGCATTCATACTTCATACAAAGATGATAATGGTGATGCAGTGGAAATAGATGTAGAGGATAAAGGAAACTTAACACCTCAAGATTTGGCTATAAAAGAACAAAGAATTGAATTAATGCGCATGTTTGTTGATAAACTTCCAGCAAAATATCAGCGCTTGGTCAAACTTCGATATTTTCAAGAATTGTCCTACGAGGAAATTGCAACTGAATTAGAAGCACCATTAGGAACTATTAAAGCTCAATTGCACCGTTCAAGAGAATTAATGCGAGAATTGATTGAAGGTAAAGAAACTCGGTTTTAATGGATAGCAGCTCAATTGTTGAAAAGTACTTCCCTACTCTTACAACTCAGCAAAAGGCCCAATTTCAAGACTTGGGAACGCTATATGCTGAGTGGAATGAGAAAATCAATGTAATTTCTAGAAAAGACATTGATAACATTTACGAAAAGCATATTTTACATGCCTTATCAATCGCCAAATTTCAAGATTTGTCTGGTAAGAAAATCCTAGATGTAGGAACTGGAGGTGGTTTTCCTGGCATTCCATTGGCAATTTTGTTTCCAGATGCCCATTTCACTTTGGTCGATTCCATTGGAAAAAAAATTAAGGTGGTGCAGGCAATTTCTGATGCTCTCGGTTTAGAAAATGTTGAAGCCTATCATCAAAGAGCGGAAAAGACCAAAGGTAAATTTGATTTTGTGGTTAGCAGAGCCGTAACCAGAATGAAATCTTTCGTAAACTGGGTAAATCAAAAAATCCAGTCAGATAATCCCAACGATAATTGTGGAATAATTGCATTAAAAGGTGGAGATCTGGAAGATGAAATGGCGGAAATCAAAAGAATGTATCAAGAAGTTGCAATCTCAGACTACTTCTCTGAGCCTTTTTATACCACTAAAAAAATTGTATTTATACCTTTCTAAAGTTTAAAAGCATGAAAATTTTAAAATGGATATTCATTGTTTTAGTAGCAATTGGGTTATTAGGATTTTTAGGTTATTTAATTGTGGATGAAGATTTACCCCAAGGTCAAAATAGCGAGAAAGCAGAGCAATTAGCTGATAAAATGTTAGAGGCAGTTAATGATTCCGCTTGGCAGGAAATTGCAATCGTGGAGTGGGTTTTTGCTGGCCAACATCATTTGGTTTGGGATAAAGACCGACATTGGGCTAAAGTTAGCTGGGAAAATTATGATGTATTCATTAAGCTAGATTCTAAAAAAGGGATTGCTTTCGCTAAAGGTAAAAAAATTGAAAGAGATGAGCTTTTGAATTCTCTGCTTGAAGAAGCTTATGCAATTTGGGCAAATGATTCCTTTTGGCTAAATCCGATTACAAAAATCAAAGATGACGGGACCGATAGAAGCTATATTCCTCAGGAAAATAATAGTTTGGAGGGCTTGTTAGTCACTTATAAAAGTGGAGGAGTAACTCCGGGAGACTCTTATTTATGGCTAGTTAATGAAGAAACAGGGATACCCGAATATGTAAAAATGTGGGTAGCCGTAATTCCAGTAGGTGGAGTTAAGTTTAGCTGGGAAAACTGGCATACAACCATTGGAGGGGCTAAAATTGCTCAAACCCACGAAAGTATTTTTACAATAGAGATTTCCGAGCTTGCCACTTGGAATACGTTAGAAGCGTATCCCAACATCCAAGAATTTAAGGTACTAGAAAATTAAGAATTCGCAAGTAGATTATCACAATTAAAATTTAATTTATCATTAATTGACTAATAGCGAAAGCATTCAAGATTATGAACAGAAAAATATTGATTTATATTCAAAATAGATAAAGATTTTAAAATGCTTATACTACCTTTGTATCCCATAAGTACAGCAGGCAATTCAAAATAACTTATGGCATCTCGAAAAAATACTAAATTCATCTTTGTTACCGGTGGAGTAACTTCTTCTTTAGGAAAAGGGATTATAGCTGCTTCTCTTGCAAAACTTTTGCAATCAAGGGGTTTCTCAGTTACAATTCAAAAACTTGATCCATACATAAATGTAGATCCCGGAACGCTTAACCCCTATGAGCATGGTGAATGTTTTGTTACTGAAGACGGAGCCGAAACTGATTTGGATCTAGGCCATTATGAAAGATTCCTAAATATAAATACCTCGCAGGAAAATAACGTAACCACGGGAAGAATCTATTATAATGTAATTACTAAAGAAAGAGAGGGTGCTTACTTAGGGAAAACTGTTCAAGTCATACCACATATCACAGATGAAATCAAGCGTAATATCTATGCGGTTGCAGATAAAAATGATTATGATATTGTCATTACCGAGATAGGTGGTTGCGTTGGCGATATTGAATCCTTGCCATTTATAGAGGCCGTAAGACAAGTAAAATGGGATGTTGGTCCCAATAACTTTCTCGTAATCAATCTAACGCTTATCCCTTATCTAAAAGCAGCAGGTGAATTAAAAACAAAGCCGACACAGCATGCAGTAAAACAATTGCTGGAATCTGGTATCCAGCCAGATATTTTGGTATGTCGTACAGAGCATAAATTACCACAGGAGATAAGAAAGAAATTAGCACTTTTCTGTAATGTAAATATCAATTCGGTTATTGAAGCGATGGATGCAGACTCCATTTACGATGTACCGTTGCTAATGCGTAAAGAAAAACTGGACGAAAGAGTATTGGCAAAGCTTAAACTCTCTCATAAAGTGGAACCAGAATTGACACAATGGAAGAACTTTTTGGGGAAACTAAAGAATCCAATTTCTGAAATTAACATTGCTTTAGTAGGGAAATATATCGAATTACCTGACGCCTACAAATCTATAACAGAGTCTTTTATACATGCTGGAGCTGAAAATGAAACCAAGGTAAACGTAAAGTGGATTCATTCTGAAGAAATAAATGCAGAGAATGTAGAAAGCTTGTTAAGTAGTGTACATGGGGTCTTAGTAGCACCGGGATTTGGCGAAAGAGGAATTGAAGGAAAAATTGCTACTATTAAATATTGTCGAGAAGAAAAGCTTCCATTTTTTGGAATTTGTTTAGGGATGCAGTGTTCAGTTGTGGAATTTGCTAGAAACGTACTGGGTTTAAAAGATGCTTCATCAACTGAAATTGATGAAAATACTAAAAATCCGATTATAGATTTAATGCTGGAACAACAAGGGATCACACAAAAAGGAGGAACCATGCGTTTAGGTTCCTACGAGTGTGAGCTAAAAAAGAATACAAAAGCATACCAAGCTTATGGAAAAGCCAAAATTAATGAGCGCCATAGGCATAGATACGAATTTAATAACAGATATTTGCAGGATATTGAAGCTGCGGGTATGAAGGCTACAGGAATCAATCCTAAAACAGGATTAGTTGAAATAGTAGAAATTCCAGATCATCCATGGTTTGTAGGAACTCAATTTCATCCTGAGCTAAAAAGTACCGTTTTGAATCCACATCCATTATTTGTGAGATTTGTTAAAGCTAGTTTAGAACATAAAATATTATCAGAATCGAATTAATTACAATTTAGATGGACAAAAATCAAGCAACAGGACTTATCCTGATTTCTATTTTAATGATTGCATACTTTTGGTTTTTCGCGGATGCACCGCAGCAGCCAGAAAATATTGAAAGCAATCAAGTAGAACAAATTGACCCAAGTCAAGCGGAAACAACAACTAACCAAAAAGAAGAAGTTGTTGAATATGAAAATGATTCTACATTAAACCAAGCACTTGTCAACCAATATGGGGCATTTGCACAAGTTGCGAAAGGTGAATCTAATATTTCAACTTTTAATACAGAAACTATTGCCATTGCATTTGATTCAAAAGGTGGTAGAATTAAAAGTGTTGAATTAAAAGATTTTGAGACTTTCGATGGGCAACCACTTGTCATTACTAATCAGGAAGATGAGGAAAAGGAATTGTTGTTCAATACAGCTTCTGGAGAGGTCAACCTATATGATCTTTACTTTGAACTGGAAGGATCTCCTCAAAGAGAATTAACCAATGGAGATACGGTCAAAATCAAATTTGTAGCGAAAATTGCTCCAAATAAAAGTATTGAGCAAGTTTATTCCTTATCTGGAAACCAATATCAGGTAGGATACACTTTAGCTTTTAATGGTTTTACCAATGAAATATTGGGAGATCAATTGACTCTTAGGTGGAATAAAAAAATGCGCAAGTTCGAAAAAGACCTTCAGCAAAGCAGAACTAAGGTCACTATGAACTACTATTCTGAAGAAGAAGGTATGGATGGTCTAAGCGAACGTTCTGATGATGACAGCGAGGAAGTAGCTGCCCCTGTAAAGTGGTTTTCCTTTAAGCAAAACTTCTTCATGGAAGCCTTCATCACGGATGTACCAATGAAAAGAGCTGAATTCTCTACAGATATTGAAGATTTATCCGCTGAATACGTTAAAAGAGGAAAAGCCAAAGTGGAAATTCCATTAGCAGAAGTAACCAATAAGGCTGGTGAATTCAAATATTACTTTGGACCGAACAACTATAAAACGCTACAAAAAGTAGCTCCTGACTTTGAGGAAAATGTCTATTTAGGCTGGTTTCCAATTAGTTTAGTCAATAAATACATTATTATCAATGTGTTTTATATTTTAGAAAAATACATCAGCAGTTACGGATGGATTATTATCATACTAGTATTATTGATTAAATTAGCACTCTCCCCTCTTTCTTATAAATCTTATGTTTCGATGGCTAAAACGAAAGTTTTAAAGCCACAACTGGATGAAATTAAGGAAAAGCACGGTGGAGATATGCAGAAGGCTCAGGCCGATCAAATGGAGCTATATCGAAAAGTGGGAGTTAACCCTCTATCTGGATGTATTCCCTTATTGCTCCAAATGCCTATACTATTTGCCATGTTCTATTTCTTCCCTAGTTCGATTGAGCTAAGACAGGAATCTTTCTTATGGGCAACCGATTTATCGACTTACGATAGTGTTTTGAGCCTACCATTTGAAATCCCATTTTATGGTGACCACGTTAGTTTGTTCACTATTTTAATGACCTTATCTACCCTTTTAATTACTTGGTCACAAGGACAGGTTAGTTCGGTACAAGGACCGATGAAAAACATACAGTATTTAATGCCTGTAATTTTCATGTTCGTATTGAACAGCTTCCCGGCTGCTCTAAGTTTCTACTATTTAATTGCCAACCTTATCACATTTGGACAGCAAACTTTAATCAGAAGAATGATTGATGAGGATAAAATCCTAAAAATACTAGAAGAGAATAAGAAGAAAAACGTAAATAAAAAGACTTCCAAGTTTCAGCAACGATTACAAGAAGCAATGAAGGCAAGTGAAGAAGCCAAAAAAGAGAAAGAGAAAGGCAAAAAGAAAAAGAAAAAATAAATTATCCTGAACACAAAATATAAAAAGGTGAGTCAAAAACGGCTCACCTTTTTTATTGCTGTCGCTTTCTAATGCAATGCATCTGAAAAATTAAATTAATCCGAAAATATACAGCTTTATAGGTATTGTTTTCTAATTTAAATATTCAAATAATTGTTGTATGAAAAAGTACTTCTGCTTAGGCTTAATTATTCTTCTTTCTTTTCAGATCCTGAATGGACAAAATTTCCCAATTGAATTCAGACATCTTGATAGGAATATGGGCCTAGATCAGCCCTTCCCTTATAGTATCATACAAGATCAAGATGGATTTATTTGGATAGGTGGTGAAAATGGACTTTGGAAATATAGCGGAAGTGAATTCAAACACTATTACCATAATGTCCAAGACTCGAATTCACTTACTTATGATTTTGTTTGGACTCTTTTCGCTGATTCCAAAGGTAATATTTGGGCTGGCACCTATGGCGGTGGACTCTCAAAATTTAACCCGCAACTTGATCAGTTTACAAATTATGTTCATAGTAATGACAATGATAATAGCATAAGTGATAATAAAGTAAGAGGAATAGCCGAAGATAGTCACGGCAACATTTGGATAGGAACTAATAATGGACTTACTAAATTAGATCCTGCCTCAGGACAATTCAAGCATTATGGTATCGATGAAGGACTGGCTGATTTAACGGTAAGGACTATAAAACAATCCTTAGATAAAAAAAAGCTCTTCATAGCCACTGCGCGAGGTGTAAATATTTTTGATATTGAAAATGAAGATTTTTCTTTAATTGGTAAAGAATCAAATACAAAAAAAGGACTCAGGCACCCTTACATTTATGACTTACTTGAAACTGATGATGGAAAGCTATGGGTAGCTACAGGAAATGGTGTGGACGTTGTCAATTTGGAAACCATGAGAATTGACCAGATTCCAAACAATGTAAAAAATCGCAATGGACTAAGTCATGAAGTATGTTTTTCAATTTATGAAAACCCTCAAAAGCCCGGAAAAATTTGGTTCGGCACCATGAATGGAATCAATTTCTATGACCGGGAAAATCAAACATTTCACTGGGTAAATGCTAAGCAGAAGAATGAGGGTAATATCGGAGGAAATAACATTTATAATATTTTTGAAGATAATATGGGGGGACTATGGAGCGCTGTTAATAATGGTGGTGTTTACTATTCACATCCATTATTCAATAAATTTCAGCTCATTTCCTTTTTACCAAAAGTCACTGATAAATTTTTAAATCGCTACACTAGTTTTATAAGGCATGATGAAAACGAACTACTGATTACAACTTATTCCGGTTTAATAGTGAAAAATGAAAAAACAAAAGATTATAATATATATAAATTAAAAAATGGAGATCCATCAACCGACAATAGATTAACCCAAATAACGAGATGGAAGGAAAACGAATACCTTATTTCTGTTTGGGGCAATTCTGTTTACCATTGGGATCACAAAAACAAAAAGTTAAGCCGATTTAAAAAGTACAGTCAAGATTCAAACTTAAATTTTAATCTTAGAATTTTTGTCGACCATAAAAAGAGAATTTGGTTAGGCAATAGTTTAAAAGGGCTTTTTAGATACAATTTACAAAAGGAGGAATTAAAGCCGTTTCCTGTAAGTGATTTAAGCCTAGTTGAAAATAGCGGAGATGAGTATGTAAAATTCATTTTTGAGGATCAAAATAACAGACTATGGGTAGGGACTGCAGGGGGATTGCATCTATATGATGAGAAAACTAGTACTTTTATCAAATTTGAATCTTCACCCAGGGAAGGTTTTTTAAGTAATGGAAACATTAATCATATCTCACAGAGCAATAAAAATGGACTTTGGATCAGTACAGAACTTGGCTTAAATTTTTTCAATTTTACCGACAGCAGCTTTACTCGCTACTTTAAAAATGACGGCCTACCATCTAATGTAATTAGTAGCACATTGGAAGATGAGAACGGTGATGTATGGATTGCAACTGCCTCTGGTCTGTCAAAAATGAGTTCCGATGGAAAGTTTTCCAATTACAACCAAAATGATGGTTTAAAGGAAGAATACTTCATATTCGGGTCAGCTTTTAAAGATCCTGATGGTACACTAAAGTTTGGATCTTCACGAGAAATGGTCCAGTTCAATCCTAGTCAAATTCAATACAATAAAGTCCCACCAAAAGTATATTTCAGCCAACTAAAAATCAATAATAAGTTGATAAATTCAAAAGTCAGACCCGATATATTAACTAAATCAATATCGCATACTAAATCAATTATTCTCAAGCCAGAGGATATTCTCATCAACATCAATTTCGATGCATTAAATCTAATAAATGGACATAAAAATATGTATGCTTTATTTATGGAGGGATTAGATGAATCGTGGAGACCGGCATCAACAAAAAAATCTGTAACCTTCAGCAATTTAAAACCAGGTGAGTATATCCTAAGATTAAAAGCCCTCAATGATGAGAATATTTGGAGCAAAGAAGAAGCTACTCTAGCCATTACTGTTTTACCGTTTTGGTACAAGTCCGTATGGTTTAGAACCTTATTAAGCATATCAATTTTATTATTTGTAGGATTGATCCTGCGGTGGCGCTTTAATCAAATCAAAAATAGAAATAAAATATTAGAGGATTTGGTGCGGAATCGAACAGAAGAAGTCCGCTCTCAGAAAGAGGAAATTGAAAGTCAGAATGAAAAACTTCACTTTAGAAATGAACGAATAGAATTACTATTAAGAGAACTCAATCACAGAATAAAAAACAACTTGCAGCTTATTTCTAGTATTTTAAACCTTCACAGTAGAAGTACAAGTAATTTGGATGCAAAAATGGCACTCACAGAAGGCAAGTTAAGGATGCAGTCACTCTCACTCTTACACCAAAAATTGTATATGACAGAAAAATATACTGAGGTAGATTGCAAAGAATATATAAAAGAGCTAATTGACTACTTATCGATGGCTTTTAAAAGCAATTATTCCGATGTTCATTTCAACTTGGATATAGATGAATTCAAATTAAACTTAGATCAAGCAGTTCCATTGGGATTAATCCTTAATGAAATAGTCACGAACTCTTTAAAACATAGTGGGGAAGATCAGTTAGTCATAGATTTTACTGCAAAAAAACATCACGATAGAATAATCATCAATTTGAAAGACAATGGGACAGGTATTTCTAAATCGCAATTTGAGAATAGTAATTCATTTGGCTTAAGTATAATCAAATCATTAATTGACCAATTAGACGGAGAAATTACCGTAGGATGTGAGGATGGAAATCATTTCAAAATTTCATTTACAAGTAAATAAACTAAATGATATCATGGATGGATATAGAAACATTTTGATAATAGAAGATGAATTATTGATAGCGCAGGATCTATCTTTCTTGTTAGAAGATTTAGGATTTAGATGTGTAGGAATAGCCAAAAACTATGAAAGAGCCATGTTTTTATTCAATACCAATACTGTACATTTAGTACTCTGCGATATAAATATTGAAGGTGATAAGGACGGTATCGAGACGGCATATGAACTTAATAAAATAAGAAAGATCCCCATAATTTATCTTTCTGCCTATTCCGATCATGAATTAATTTCTAGAACCTCCGATGAATCTACTTTTGGATATTTAGTCAAACCATATAATGAAAGAAATTTAGATGTAGCCATTAAATTAGCCTTGAATAAATTTTATCAAAATGAAACCGTCCTTGTTAATGACGATTTCTTATCAAATTTCACCTCAAGAGAAGTAGAGATCATCAAATTATTGGCCGCAGGAAAAACCAGTTCTGATATAGCTGAAATCCTATTTATCAGTCCGCAAACGGTATCTAAGCACAGAAGCAACATCCTAAAAAAGTCTGGCTGTAAAAGTTCTAGCGAATTAATCCACCAGTATTATAGGTAACTAAACATGGCTTAAGTATTTAGATTTACTACGCATTTATCGAAAAAAAAGTAAAGAAATAATTGAATAGTACCATTCCTAAAATTTTTTCTTTAACTTATTGCTTTAAGCATAGTATTAAATCATGTGAGAATGAGATTATACACTGACCCAAAATTAAGAATCACTGTTGAAGAGATTAATAATATTCCATATATCAAGGAAGTTTGGAGAGGTATTTTGAATCCAGTGGTATTTCGAGCTCTTATTGACACATCATTGAATTTATATAAAAAAGAGATCCCGAAGCATAAAATTACAGGTCAGGAAAAATTCCTTTTATTGGCAGATGTGACAGAATTAGAAATGATTAGGCAAGAAGAAATCACCTGGTTAGAAACAGATGTGAATCCACAATACGAACAACTCGGTTTTACTCATCAAGCTGTTTTATCACCGATCACGCAAATTGCTTCCAATAAAGTGGATGAATATCACTCTAATGAAGATAGCGCTCCGTTTATCACCAAAGTATTTAAAGACAATAAAAAGGCTTTGAAATGGTTTCTAGATGACTACAAATAAGCCTATTCCAAAATAACCTCTTCATCTTTTGGGTATTTTACCTCGTAAACAAATTCCTTGCTTATTGATTTACCATCCTCGATACTTAAATCCCATCTTAGTTCCCCCGTCTTTTTGTTGTGTTGGGCTTGACTCCATTTTTCAACCGTAACTTCAATATCATCTCTTAGCGAAACTGGTACCTGATCATATAAAATCAAATCAATTTTTTGAGGTTTTGAATTCCTAATCATAATCTCATAACCCAACTTTTTATTCTTATTGAGTCCAATAAAACTTCGCTGATTAAAGTCATCTATTTTTTCCCTCTCAATGATTATCCCTTTATCATTGCCCAAGGAAATTTTTAATGTGTCTATGGTGGCATTGGCATTAAGAATACTTGTGCCGACAAATGAGCCTTCAAAGAATAATTTAGCCTCTCCTTCCATTAAATTGTATTGATCCCAATTAGCAATTCCCGCCACCAAATAGGCATTCTTATCAAGCTTTGGAATGGCTACATAATGATAGTCCGCATTCATCTCATATTCTTTCAAATCTATATAAGTTTGAGGGCTTCCCGATTTAATAGTATAACGTTCATCCACTTCAAATTCTATATTGGTTTGTCTTTTGATCGTGGTAGATTTAGTTTTTTCTGCTCTCTTGTCATTTGTAATTGAAGCAGTACCTCTTATTTTTACTCGGTTTGGGGATCGTTCTATTCCTGCTGCATAGCCCGTTACAACAACTTCTGAAAGCTGTTGTACATCTGGGCTTAAACTCACATTTAATCTTGATGAATTCACATTGAGCGTTTTGGATTTCATTCCTATATAAGCGAATCGTAATTGGTCTGCACCCCTTGGCATCGTTATAGAATAATTTCCCTGTAAATCAGTAGTGGTACCAATGGCAGTACCTTTGACCAATACATTCACACCTGGTAAGGGTTCCCCAGTTTCTCCGTCCGTTACTTTCCCTTTTACAGCATTGCTTACCCTAAGATTTGCAGGATCATTTTCTTCGAAACTCGTAAAACGGGCATAATCCAAATACCAAGTTTCCAATTCAGGGGCTTCCTTATTTTGATTTGGTTCAGCATTTGAAAATCGTAATTTAACATCATTCCAATCCTCCCCGGTTTGCTGAAAAACCTCTGCCTGGTATTCCAAATCAATGGGCTTGGTGATATCTGTGACATTAAGTCTATACTTTGGATACCAACCTGCACCTCCGACAAAGTAACTAATTTCAAAAGAAGCTATTGTAGTTTGATTCGCCTCCAGTTTTATGAGAATATTACTCTTTGTTTCAGTTTTAGCACCTTCAATTGCATGCAATTGATTGTTTAATTTCGATAATCGCGATTTTAAATCACTAATCTCTAAGCTGATATTAGACTGTTCTACTTTTATTGCTGTTAATTCATTTTCATACAGGCTGAGCATCTGAAGCAATTGAGTAGAAGTGATATTTTCATTACCAAGATTTTTATTAGCTGAAATTAGGCTTTCCTTTTGAATCAAAACATTCATTCTATTATTCTTACTTCTTATTTCAGAATCTATGTTTTCAATTATTTTATGGAGACTATCAACAGACTTAGTATTAATTTCCTTCTCCAAAAAATCGAATTGATGTTGAACAGAGAGTATTTTAATATCACCTATCCCTTTTACATTTATGCTATTAGGGTCTAAAAGGGCTGAAAGTGATTTTATTATTAGTGTATGACTACCTTTTTTAAGATTGCTCTCTCCTACTCTAAAAATTTGGGCTCCTTCTAAATAAACAGTCACCTCTCTAGAGTCTGTCATTAAAGTTTTCTTTATGTTTTCACTTTGAGCAAATACATTAAAGGAGATTGCTATAAGAAATATTAATTGAAATAACTGTTTCATAAAATTAAAGCTAAACTTTTTAGGATCACTCAAACAATTTCACGTCCTCAATCAACTCAGGAGTCACATTAAAAAACTCTTGATGGATATTAAAAGCAGGTTCTCCATTGCGTTCTACCTCTTTATAATAACTATCTTCATTCATTTCGTAAGAGTTAATATTATCCATTAAATTAAACCTCAGGATGTTCATCACCTGCTTCTTCAGAGTTTCATCGACAATCAAAAACAATGACTCTAATCTTCTTTCAAAGGAGCGAACCATCATATCAGCACTTCCACCATAGACTTTAGGCTCGCCATTATTATGGAAGTAATAGATACGCGAATGTTCCAGAAAATTTCCCACTATGGATCGAACCGTAATATTTTCGCTTAAACCTTTTCTTCCTGGTCTCAAACAGCAAATCCCTCTAACAATTAACTTGATCCTTACCCCAGCTTGAGAGGCAGCATATAACTCCTCAATGGTTTCTTTATCCTCCAAAGAGTTGATCTTGATACAAATCCCAGATGGCAGTCCCGCTTTTGCATCTTCAGCTTCTTGCTGTATCAAATTAATCAAGCGCGTTCGCATATCCTTTGGTGCTGTAATTAATCTTTCATACTCGTGAGGCAGGCTATGGCCTGTGATTACATTAAAAAACTCGGATATATCTTGGGCATAGATTTCATCAGTAGTCATTAAACCAATATCTGTATATAATCTAGCCGTTTCTTCATTGTAATTTCCACTGGCCATATGTAAATATCGAGTTACTTTTTCCTTCTCCTTTCGGACAATCATCAAAAGCTTAGTATGTGTTTTATAACGACTGATACCATAGATTACAAAACAACCTGCTTTCTGTAGTCTTTTAGCTTCTCGAATATTGTTTTCTTCATCGAAACGTGCCTTTACCTCAAAAAGAACTGAAACATGTATTCCATTTTCAGCAGCTTTTAACAATGCGTTTGTAATTCTCGAATCCTCTGCCAGTCTGTAAATAGTGAGCTTAATTGATAGCACTTTTGGGTCTTCTGCTGCTTTCTCCAGCATATCAATTACCGGCTCAATATTATTATACGGGTGATGCAATAGGATATCTCGATCTTTCAAAATTTCAAAAATATTGTCAGAATCGGATTTATGCTCCGGAAATGCCAATGGCGGTACAGGATCAAAAGCAGCAGGAATTTTATCCTTGAACTCTGTATGTTTAATAATCTGCCATAAAGCACTGTAATCCACTAAGTCCCCTTTCTTGAATTTGAAGATATTGTCTTTGTCGATTTCCCATCGATCACAGAGGATTTTCATCATCCATTTATCATAATCCTTATCAATTTCGATGCGTACTACCCTACCCGTTTTTCGAGTTTTAAGCTTTTTACGCATCTCTTCTAGGAAATTGGCTTCAATATCATCACTTTCTTCTAAAGTGAAATCTCCATTTCTGGTAATTCGAAATAAATTAACTGACAGGATTTCTATATTCCTGAACAACTTCTCAATGTTAGCTTTTACCAATTCTTCAATAGGAATAAAAAACATTTTATCATCCCGCTCTACTTCATAAAATCTCTGAATATTTTGCGGGATTTGAATAAAAGAAAGCTTTTTATTATCCTTTTTTTCTCCAAAGGAACGTGTAACCACTGAGAAAATTAGTAGTTTATTCATCAGGATAGGAAAAGTGTGATAATTATCATAAACCATTGGCGTTAGCATTGGAAATATGATTTTATCAAAGAAGCTGTTGGCTTTTTTGAGCTCGCTTGGGCTTAAATCAGCAAGTTCAGCAATCTTAAAGTTATTCTCCTCAAAAATCGGTTCCAGCTCATCTTCAAACAGTTTGTTTTGAGATTTTACAAAATTTTGACATTCAGTCAAAAGCTTCTTCCGGAAAGGTAATTCTCTCAAACCGGAATAATCTATTCTCTCTCTTCCATAATCAATATAATTATAAAGAGAGCCAACTCTAATCATAAAAAACTCATCAAGATTGGAAGCGGTAATTGCTAGAAACTTAAGCCTTTCGAAAATGGTACGATTCGGCTTTCGAGCCAGATCCAAGACCCTATAGTTGAACTGTAGCCAGCTTAAATCTCTACTGACTAAATTACTTTTATTTATTAATGATGTTATTCTATCTACTGCCATGGGTAATGATTCAATTGCTAAATTTAAGAAAGCTTTTGGCTTATTTATTCATTAAAGAAGAAAAATCTAGTTCGAGACAGGAACTAAATCTTAAACAACAAATTAAATAAAATGCGTCTAATTGTAAGCCTTATTTGTATTAATCTATTGTAAATCTTCCAAGTTCAAAATAAAGCGACCATTGATTTTTAGCAAATGAATTTTATAATATGTAGTAGAATTTTGAAATGAGAAAGCTGGAACTTTAAAGAATATTTATTCATTCGATACATAAGGAAATAGCATTCCTGAAATAAAATCAAAGCTGAATTCAGCAATCAACAAACCTAGAACGATCCGTACTATTAATTTTAAATATTTTTTCATCATTGATGGTTGGTGATTTTTTCAATCGAATCTATACCATTTTACTAAAATTCATAAGATACTTGATAATACTTCGTAGTCATTCTTAAAGGTCATCTATTAAAATTTATGATCATTTTATTTTGATACATCGTATTATGATGTATATTTGTTCTATGTATTCAAAAGAACTATTAAAAGGCACATTAGGAGTAATCATTTTAAAACTCCTTGAGGACAACGGGAAAATGTATGGCTATGAAATATGCCAAAAAGTGAAAGAAATCTCTGATGGGAAAATCCTAATCAAAGATGGTAGTCTCTATCCTACTCTACATAAATTACTAAAAGATGGTATTCTTACTACAGAGGAAGTGAAGATTGGAAAAAGAGTCAGAAAATATTACACGCTAACCACCAAGGGAAAAACAGAGAAAAAGGAAGTGGTAAAAGAACTGGAAGACTTCATGCAAACACTGAATAAGATTGTATTTCCAAGTAACCAAATTTCTCCTGCCCTATGATAACCGATCAGCAATTTGACTTTATCAGCCAAAAAATAAAGAAAAGTGGCATTTCATCTCCTGAGGTGCAAGAGGACCTTATTGATCATTTTTGTTGTCTGATAGAAATTGAAATGCAAAAAGGGGAAGCTTTTGATGATGCGTATTTAAAGGCCTTTGAACAAACCACTCCAAATGGTTTTGAAGAAATACAAAACGAAACTATTTATTTACTAAACCACAAAAAAATAATTCTTATGAAACAAATCACGTATATCATGGGCTACCTCTTCGCCCTTTCGATCACATTTGGTGCATTTTTCAAAATTTTGCACCTGCCAGGAGCAACCGTCCTGCTTTTTTCAGGATTGATGGGACTTTCCTTCATTTTCCTTCCTCTGATACTTATTAACAAGTTTAAAGACAAGGTACTTAAAGTAATGTCAGAAAAGCTTAAATGGATTTTTGGCACCCTAAGCTTGATGTTACTTTTTGTTGGAGGAACCTTTAAGATTTTACATTTACAAGGAGCTGCAGTTATCTTCGGGCTAGGAATGCTGTCTTTTGGCTTACTATTCCTCCCATTCCTATTCTTTAGAATGTATAAATCAAGTCAAGTAGAAGCTATTAATCACAAGGAAGCATGAAAAAGATAGTTTATATTTTCGCTTGGTTCTTTAGTTTTATATTTGTTGTAGGTTTCCTTTTTAAAATTTTACAACTCCCCTACTCTTTCATTATGCTTTACTTGGGAGGTACCAGTGCGGGTTTGATATGTTTCCCACTTTTATTTTTCTATAAATGGAAAGAAGGAAAATTGACCGAGAAAAGATTCTTAATGCAGTGGATATTTGGTCTAGCTGCTGTGATATTTTTTGTAATTTCTACATGGCTTAGGTTTAGCAGCGATTTTTATGCGAATATCGTAATGGTTATGACTTTTGTATTCTTAGCTTTTGCCTTTCTCCCTCTACTGTTTTACAATATGTATAAGCAATCCTTGAAGGAGGTATAACATTTAAGATATGAGGGACATTTTTTATTCGATTCTGCTTGTTGCAATTTTGCTAGGTTGCAATAGCAGAGAAGAAGAGCTTGACATTAGAAGCCGGTTTGGCAATTTTAACGGAAATAATATCCTACTGAAACCAGTGGATTATTTGAGTGCCCCTATTGCTAAAAAGATTGAACATCATCCCGAATTATTTAATTACCTAAATGATGTGCAAATTTTTTCTATGGCGTACAATAGTGATAGTTTAATGATTTCTGGTTTTATGGTTCAACCTAAAAAACCTGGCAAATATCCTGTCATTATATTTAATAGAGGTGGTAATCAAGAATTAGGTAGACTCTTAATTGCAACAGCAATTGAAATAATGGCTCCCTTTGCATCTGAAGGATTTGTGGTTGTGGCATCAAATTACAGAGGTAATAGCGGTGGTGAAGGTAAAGAGGAATTTGGAGGTATTGATGTTAGAGACAACACAAACCTAATTTCTCATTTGAGTCAAATTGAAAAGGCAGATACAAATCACATTAATTTATTAGGAATAAGCAGAGGCGGAATGATGAATTATCTAACCCTTAAAAATTATAAAGGTGATAAAATAAAATCTGTTGCCACAATAGGAGGAATATCTGATTTAGAAATAACACTCAAACATCATGTTCAAATGGAAGCAGTATATCAGGAATTAATTCCCAACTATAAGTATAAACCAAAGGCGGCTCTACAATCAAGGTCGGCAAATTACTGGGTAGATAAATTACCCGATATCCCTTTCCTTATTTTTCATAGTAAAACTGACGAACATGTTCATTATTCTCAAGCTCTTGCATTAGCTGATAGTTTGCAAAAGCAAGGTAAAAAGGTAAGTCTTCATCTATTTGAAAATGATAGTCATGGTTTAGAAAAAAACCGTGCTGAAGTAATAGACAAAATTAAGAAAATTTTCGTTGAGGCTTCAGAAATGTAAAACCGATCGAAATATTGATTACAATTCACGATGAAGATTATTGCCGAATAAAAACCATACAATGCTGCCACGGGAGATTATCAATGTTTTTCTTTAATATAAATCCGGCTGCCTTAAATTCCTTCACCGCTTGTTTTTCGCTCATTTTATGTAGTCGCTTAATTGGTACGCTATCATCTTCCGACCTATATTCTATAAGGTATATTTTGCCTTTTGGTTTTAATGATTTCTTAATGGAAGCTATCATCTCGATCGGGAAACTAAATTCATGATAGACATCTACCATTAAAACTTTGTCAACAGTATTGCTAGGCAGATTAACACTCTTTTCTGTTCCCTTTATTAATTCAATATTGTCTATTCCCATTTCTTCCTTCTTCTCATTGATTGCCGCTAACATTTCTGGCTGAATATCAACTGCATATATTGTTTTCGCTACAGGAGCCATTTTGAAAACATGATAACCCGATCCCGCACCAATATCAGCAATGACTTCTTGCTCTTGAATGTCCATGTTCTTTAGAAGTCTGCTTGTATTTTCCTCTTTCTCTCTTTCATCTCGCTCCAACCAGTTTATCCCTTGATAACCCATCACATGAGCTATTTCCCTGCCCATATACCATTTTCCAGTCCCAAATCGATCACCAGATTTAAAAGTATAGTTTTTACGATCTCGATCACTTTGAGCATGACAACTAATTGTAAATGTTAATAGCAAGAGAAACAGAGACAGGCTTTTCATAGACAGAATATTTATGTTTATTTAAAAACTACCTTTCATTCAAAAATGTTATGGCACAAAAAAAGGGACCGTACATAGTCCCTTTTTTCCTTTAATAACTTTTAAATTCTATAAATCTTTTTTGGCATCCCACTTTTCAAGATAGTCAGCTACTCTTCTCACTACCATTCCGCCAAGAGAACCGTCCACTACACGGTGGTCATAGGAATGCGATAAGAACATTTTATGTCTAATTGCTATCACATCTCCCTCAGGTGTTTCCAGAACAGCAGGCTTTTTAACAATTGCACCTAAAGCTAAGATACCCACTTGTGGCTGCATGATGATTGGCGTACCCATCACGTTTCCGAAAGAACCAACATTGGAGATGGTAAATGTTCCACCTTCCAATTCTTCAGCTTTCAATTTGCCATCACGGGCCCTTCTAGCTAAATCATTGACTTTATTAGCCAAACCTCTAATGTTCAATTGATCCGCATCTTTAATCACCGGAACAATCAAATTACCACTTGGAAGCGCTACTGCCATTCCAATATTGATATGCTTCTTTTTGATTATTCTATCTCCATCAACCTGAACATTAATCATTGGATAGTCTTTTATCGCCTTTACGACTGCTTCAATAAAAATTGGAGTGAAAGTCAAGTTCCCATTTTCCTGCTCTTTGAATGAATTCTTATGTTTATTTCTCCATTGCACAACGCTAGTCATATCTGCTTCAACAAATGATGTCACATGTGGAGAAATACGCTTAGAATCCACCATTCTACCGGCAATCATCTTACGCATTCTGTCCATTTCGATGATTTCATCATCGCTAGAAATACTAACTGGAACCCCTTTAGGAGCAGGTTGTGCAGCAGGCTGCGCACTTGAAGCTGCTGGTGCAGGGCTTGGTTGACTTGCTGCTTTTGCAGGAGCCTCTTCTCGATTTTCTAAATAAGACAAAATGTCTTTTTTAGTCACTCTACCATCTTTTCCAGTTCCGGAAATAGACTCCAGTTCAGCCATTTCAATATTTTCTTCTTTGGCAATATTCCTTACCAAAGGAGAATAGAATCTACCTGACTCTGATCGAGCTGCAATATCATGTCCATTATTGCCCGAAGATGAAGAAAGACTAGTGTCGGCAGTTGCAGTAGCAGGAGCCGGGCTTTCAAGATTTGCTGAATCTACTCCAGAAACATCTTTATCGGAAGCACCTCCACCTTCAGTTTCGATGATCGCTATTGGTTTACCTACTCCCACAACATCTCCTTCTTGAACTAGTATTTGTTTAAGAACACCTGCTTCTAGGGCAGGAACTTCAGTATCTACCTTATCAGTAGCCACTTCTAATACTGATTCATCTTCTTCAATAGTCTCACCCTCTTTTTTCAACCAGGTAAGCACTGTTGCTTCCATTATACTTTCACCCATCTTGGGCATTACCATTTCTACAGTTGCCATGAAATAATTAGTCGTTTATTGAAATCAAAAACTTTTTTAATATCACTGATTTTTAGAAGGAACGATTTCCTTCCATTATATGACGTTTTTTATTTAATTGGTTCAATTTCCATAGTTTAACCAAATCAAATTTGTACAAAATTAACATTTATAAACTTTTTCTCAATTATTTTAAGCTTAAAGTTTGTCGAACCAAATTTAATAATGAATTAGAAGTCATCTCTATATTACCTGCTCTATCAAACTGAAAATGATACAATTTAGTTTGGGTATTCTGTCCATCTGCCAAAGCAACCCATACAGTACCTACTGGTTTCTCTTCTGAGCCCCCTCCTGGCCCTGCAACTCCACTGGTTGAAATCCCTATATCGGCACCAAAAATTTCACGTACTCTTTCCGCCATTTCTATCACGGTTTGTTCGCTTACTGCACCATGCTTCTCAATAGTTTCTGTTTTAATGCCTAGGACATTAATCTTCAAATCATTATGATACGGATTTATACCTCCTCTGTAATAAGTGGAACTTCCAGCATTAGCTGTTATCAAGTGCGCAATCTGCCCACCGGTACAACTTTCTGCTACCGCAATAGTCTTATTTTGCTGTAATAATAATTCTCCAACTTTACCCGCTAAATTACTGTCATCGGTTCCGTAAATATATTTACCTACCAATTGATATAATTTATTGACTTCTTCTTCAATGAGATCTTGCAGATGCTGCTCATCTTGACCTGAAGCAGTTAATCGCATCTTGACCTGTTTTAAACCAGGCAGATACGCCAATTTTATTTCTTTAGGAAGATTATTCTCCCAATCCTCCAATTTCTCCGCTAATATGCTTTCAGGGATACCAACCGTCTTTACCATTTTATGAATTAAAACAGGTGTCTGATACATATCCTTGAACCGTGGCAAGATAGTATCCTCCATCATATACTTCATTTCACTTGGGACACCAGGCATAGATATAAATACCTTACCATCTTTTTCAAACCACATCCCTGGAGCAGTGCCATACTTATTTTCAATCGGTTTACATTTTTCAGGTAATTCTGCTTGTCCTTTATTTAATTCATTGAGTTCTCTGCCCCTTTTAACAAATCGCTCCCTTAAGTCTTCTAAAATGTCTTCATGAAGCTTCATTCCAGAATCAAAATACTCGGCTAAAAGTGGTTTTGTTAAATCGTCTTTTGTAGGACCTAGCCCACCCGTAATAATAATAATGTCAGCATTTACTTCAGCTTCTTTAAATGCTTTCATGATGGCTTCCCTGCTGTCAGCTACAGTTACTTTTCTATGAACTCGAATTCCCAACTTATCTAATTCAGCACTAATATAATGGGAGTTAGTATCTAAGGTTTGACCGTAGAGTATTTCATCTCCTATAGAAATAAGTTCAGCGTATATATCTTTCATAAATTACAATATCCTATTTAACGATTTATAACAAATAAAAACGAGGCTTCTTGTTTACCTCTTCTAATAATCAAATAATAGGGGCCTTGTTTTAATTCCGACACATCAATTATTTCAGTTTGTAGAAGTGGTAACTCATTTTTTGACCTCATCACTTCTTTTCCTTTGGCATCGACTACACTATACGAATCAAATTTGAATTGATCTTTTCCACTTAAGTGAACCAATTTGTCGGCTGGATTGGGGTAAATTGAAAAGTATGACTTCAACTCATTTTTATTTCCTAGTAACGGATCATTGAAAACCACTAGCTGCTTTTTGTTAGATTGTTCACATCCTAATGTATCGGTTACCGATAATTGAATATCGAAGACACCTGCAGCTGAGAATTGATGGCTAACTTCCGAACTCTGACTGACCAACTGATTGTCTATTTTCCAATTCCACGATGCCGCAGATTCTGACAGAGCTTCTAATTCAATCTCATTTTCAAAAGCCAAATTGATAGTATCACTTGATAAATTGAATTCAGCGGTTAATTCGCTAACGAAAATAGGGACCTCAACCATTTCAGAAGGATGGATATTTTTAACATTAATTGCAAACACAGTCATATTTTCATTTACGGACTCTAAATTGACTTCTGGCCCCTTGCCAATAAAATTAGACATTGCCTCATCTTCAAAATAATAAACTTCGTCAGTATTTAAGGCGGATAAAATCACGCTTTCACTTTGGCATAAAAAGTAGTTTTCAAATTCAGGATTTGAACTAGCCGAAGTTTGAAATGAAACAGAATCTACACACATAGATTCAGAAATTGCAAATAACTTTAACGGACCCTCTTTTAACTTAAGCAAATCAAAATATATTTCACTGTTTGTACCCAAAGTATCTTCATTTATCATCCAAACCAACTGATCTGCTAATTCACTGTTACTTTTAGCAATTCCAAGCAGCTTTTCATTTTCTGAAGACATATCTAAGCTAACTTCCATTTGCGCATTGATGGAAATTACTGATACCTCAAGCTTCACTACCTTTGAAGGATAGTCACCTAGCTCATTACGTAAATATAAAATCTGGTCATTTACAATATTCTCAAGCACCAATTCGGGTCCTTTATAGATTTGATTTTGCAAGAGGCTATCAGTATAAACCGTTATTTCATCAATATTTGGGTCATGAACTGTAAGATCATCGTTCATACATATATCTAAATTGCTAATCTGTGGCTTTAATGCCCTTTGAAAAACTTCAAAAGATTTCATTAATGTATCCTTACAACCAATACTATTAGTAATGATTAATTCCGCTGTATACATCCCTACGGAATCAAACACTATATTCGGATTTTGCTTGCTAGAACTGAAACCATTACTAAAGCTCCATTGCCAGTTAATGGCATCTTCACTTTGATCGGTAAATTTAAAGCTATTAGTTTCTTCAGCCTCCATCAATATCGGTTCGCTTGGTAAAGAAAAAGAAGCCGAAGGTCTGTTGATGGATACAACTATCCGTTTTCTTGTACTCGGAATTCCCATGGAGTCTCTCTCTACTACAAAAAAAGTAGTATCATTTGATATGGAGCCTATTTCAAATTCAGTTCCTGAATAAAGTACGGTGTCAATAGTGGCAGAAGCATAAACATCATATTCCTTATTCTCAGCTGCACTTAAAATAGGACTATCATCTTCACATATGAGTATCTGTTGACCAAAAGGAGGTAATGTGTAGCTTAATGAATCCTTTTCTTTTGCTTTTTGTACCAACGCTTTTAAGGCATTCAAATTCTCCGCTCTCATAATAGCAAAAGAAACCATTTGGGAGCTACCAGCACTGAATCCCGCAAGACAAATTCCGTGCAAACTACCAATGTTATTCCCACCTGATAAACTACCAGCACTTTGTTTTGAAAACGAATTCAATAATGCGTTTCTCACAACATCTTGTGTAAGACTATCATTTTGTAAATCACTGTCATGACCGTTTTCATTTCCCAAATCAAAAGCGTAAAAAACAGAATCTTGGCCTGTCAATAAGCTTAGTCCAACATACTCGTTTTCCGAATCGTCAAATGCATAAGATAGTTGTAATGCGCTATCATATTTTATGGAATTATTTAGTTTCTCTCCGATGGCATAGTCATTGAACAAGGCAAAGTATAAAGAATCATAGTTGCTTCCGCTCCTATTTTCTAATTTATATTGTTGAATTAAAAATTCATCTTCATCATTCCAGGCCAAAAGTCTTTGTTCAATGTAAATATCTAACGGATTAGTATTTTCATTATCTTCTGTAAAAATGCTTCTAACATCAAAATCAGCTGTCACATCATCATAGCGCTTTAATGATTGAAAACTTTCGAAATCATCAAGGTACTGAAATGAATTAGAGTTAAAAAGAGTATTTCTCCTTAGACTATCCTCACCTGCATAAATGATAAGTCCCATGTGATCAATAATTCTTTTTCCATTATAACTCACAGCATAGTTTTCAAACGGGGTTTCTTTGCTTCTGCCTAGGTTTCCCGTTGCGGTAAATCCAAAGTTCCATTTTTGAAACTGAAACAGACGAATTGTAGGACTGCTTTGTATTTGAAAAGATTGATAGTCTTCGTAAAATTGACCATTAAATAAAACCCGAAAATTTAATGCTGTATTTTCAGGTAAATCTTCTGCAAGCACAACCCTAAATCTATTTTCTTGATTTGCAATCTTTTCAGAAGTATTCAATTCGGTAATGGTATATTTGTCTTGTAATAAAGTGACATAGGGACTAGAAGTAGTTATTGACACTTCTACATTCTCCGTTGACGATAAAAAATTGGTAAATTCCAATGTTATATCTAAAGTATCACCAAAATAAGCCGCTTCCTCTAAACCATTGGTATAAGTAACATCACTAATCCTAATTGATGGTTGATCAAAATCAGCTAAAGACTTGAATATATTTAACCGTCCTTTTCCAAATTTATACTGGAAATCGCTATTATTTCCAACATTATAAATATCATCACTATTTACCCTCAATTGCTCCATTACTTGCTGCGCACTCCATTCAGGAAATACTGCTCTTAGCAATGCTGCAGCGCCTGCAACCATGGGAGCTGCATAGGAAGATCCACTATCATTATCGTAGGTATCATTATTTTCTGTGGTATAGATTCCTACACCAGGAGCGACCAAATCAATAAAGTCACTATAAGTTGCATTAGCATTTCGACTATCATCGGAATTAACATATCCAACGGAAAGCACATTATCGTAAGAAGCAGGAAAAAAATCTAGCTCAGCATTAGTATTTCCTGCTGCCGCAACCACTACCACATCTTTTTCTAAAACAGCGTAATTAATGATATCTTGAGCAAATTGAGAATATCTTCCAGTATTCCCCCATGAAAGATTAATAATATCACATCCCTGATCAGCTGCATAGATAATAGCTTCATAACTATTCCGAGAAAAATTATCCTCCGTCTTAAATATCTTGATTGGCATATACTTTGTATTAAAGCCGATTCCTGCAATTCCTGTGTTATTGTCAGTAGCGGCTGCAGCGATTCCAGCTACGCCTGTTCCATGAGTACTGCCATCAGCTTCTGGAGCATTATCATTATCTGCGAAATCCCAACCGAAATAATTATCAACATACCCATCACCATCGTTATCTAGCCCGTCAATTGGGTCTGCTGAATTTAAAAATAAATTAGCTTCCAAATCTTCATGGTCCAGGTCCGTTCCAGTATCTATTATTCCAATTACTACTTCATCATCACCTTGAGTAACATTCCACGCATCGTACACATTTATTTGATCTAAGTGAAACTGCAGCTTTCCGAATTGCGCCTCTGGGTCATTAGGTACGTAGAGTGGTTTTACATTTGGATATTGCTCAACATACTCGATATTGTCAAAACTCTTCAAATAATTGATATATATTTCTTCTGGTATATTTTCGCCTATCTCTATCTTGTATAAATTATTCAAGCGACTGGTATTTACAGATCTTTGACTGCTAGTAGTTGGAGCATCAAAGCCTGTAATTTTTAATACCTTTTCATCTCTTCTTAAATTTTCAAGGCTTAATAATTTTGATGCCTGAGTTCTAGCAATTGCTCCTTCTTCCTTCAATTTCACTACCAAAAGCCCAGGCACAAATTCCTGAGAGAAACTTTGATGAAAAATGAAAAAACTCATTAGTAGCGATAAAATGTACTTCATAGGCTGATTTTTGGTTCTGATTTTCTAAAAAACTTTTCCGTCTGAAGAAAAGCATTTTCTTGCTTCAAATCTTAAATGTATATTTAGGCTTCGAGAATTAAACACAAATTTAAAAATATTATCCATGAGTTTATACGAAAAGCACAAAGACACTTTAAAAAAGGCTATAGATGCTGTTCATGACCGATCTTTTTATGCTCAATATCCAGAGCATCCTTCTCCCAAGATATACGGGGAAACGGCTGATAAAGATGGTCAAGATAAATTTAAAGCAAGTTTGGACAAAAAATTTGAAGACTTACTGCAAACTGATCCTGAGGCCTGGATTGGGCAAGAAGAATCTCCATATTTACAAAAGCCTTTAGGGATTTTGTATCCATCTTTCAGTGCCGATACTTTGATAAACAGAAGTAAAAAAGCATGGACGCAATGGAGAAATACTTCTATTGATGACAGGGCAGCGATTTTAGTTGAGAGCTTAGATCGATTTAAGGAACGCTTCTTTGAAAATGCTTACGCAACTATGCATACCACTGGACAAGGATATATGATGGCTTTTCAAGCCTCTGGTCCGCATGCTGCTGACCGTGCGATGGAAGCTGTAGCCTTTGGCTATGATGAATTGAAGAGATTCCCAGAAAAGAAGTTTTGGGATAAGCCAATGGGAAAGTTTAATGTTCAATTAAATAAAAGTTGGAAACCAATGCCAAAAGGACTCAGCATGGTAGTAGGTTGCAGTACCTTTCCTACTTGGAATTCAGTACCAGGCTTATATGCGTCTTTAATCACTGGCAACCCTTGTATAGTCAAACCACATCCGGGTGCTATTTTACCAATGGCAATTGTAGTTTCTGAAATTCAAAAAGTATTAAAGGAAAACGGGATTGATCCAAATGTTTGTCAATTAGCCCCTGATACCTATGATAAAATGATCACTAAGGACTTAGCGGAAAATAAAGCCATCAAATTAATTGACTATACCGGAAGTGCTACATTTGGTAATTACTTGGAAGGTCTGGACGGAAAAACTGTTTTCACTGAAAAAACCGGTGTCAATTCAGTTATACTGGATTCAGCAGAAAATATAGATAAGGTAGCTCAAAATCTAGCATTTTCTGTTTGTCTTTATTCTGGTCAGATGTGTACATGTCCACAAAACTTCTTTATACCAGAAGATGGTATCAATACTCCTGATGGGAAAGTAAGTTTTGAAGATTTTGCTGAAAAATTAGTAGCTAGCATCAACGGACTCGTAGATAATCCGAAGGCAGGCCCATTTGTTTTAGGAGCTATTCAAAATCCAAATACTTTAAGTCACACTGAAGAAGCTAAAAAATTAGGTGGAAAAGTATGGTTAGAAAGTAGAAGTATTGCTAATCCAATGTTTGAAAAAGCAAGAACTGCTACACCAATTGTAGTTGAAATGAATGCATCAGATGAAGATAAATTCACTAAGGAGCTATTTGGCCCAGTAGTACTACTAATTAAAACAAAGGATACTAATCAATCAGTGGATTTAGCTTCCAGTTTAGCAGAAAACCATGGAGCCATATCGTGCGCTGCTTACACTACAGATGAAAATACCAAAAACCTGATTATGGATAAAATGGGAATGGCAGCTACATCTGTTAGTTTTAACTTAACAGGAGCTATTCATGTTAATCAAAATGCTGGATTTTCTGATTTCCATGTAACCGGTGGTAACCCCGCTGGAAATGCTTCCTTAACTAATCCGGAATATCTAATCAAAAGATTTACTTGGGTTGGGTTTAGAGAACCTGCATAAGTCTATTCAAATTTTCATTACGGTAAAACCTGAGCTGAATGGCTTGGGTTTTTTTTGTACTTAAGCTAAAAAAACACCTCATGAAATTTTAGCAGAAATTAAAATAATCATATTTAAGTAGATCAGGTATAAGCACTTTACTGTAAACACTTAAATTCAATATGGTGATTCACCTAAAAAAATAGGGCTTATCAGCCAGCAAACAAATATTTCATCACTAAACATGTGCTTCATCGGAAATCTCAATTATCTCGTCAATCTAAAAATCAAACCCATCGAAAACGAGCATCTTCATATAAGATAATTCGATATAACCCTTTATCATTGCGTAATCATCATCATTCATCTATTTTTTTATCGCTAGCAACATCAATAATCCTATACTCTTTAAACAAAAAACTGATGAAAGCACTTAATATTTTACAAGTAGAAGACAATGAGATTGATGTTCTGATAACTCAAGAAACTCTAGAGGATAGTTGGTTTGTAAACAAATTAGATTCCGTGAGCACTGCAGAAGAGGCAATTTTATACCTTAATAGAAAACCTCCGTTTCAGTCGGTAGAAACACCCGACTTAATCCTGCTAGACATAAATTTACCTGTTAGCAATGGTTTTACAGTTCTCCTAGAAGTTAAAACTAATCCCAAATTGTCAAATACAAAAGTTATAATTTTATCATCATCCACCAGTCGCTTAGATAAGGAATTTGCCATGAAAAATGGTGCTGATGATTTTTTTGAAAAGCCTCTTGAGATTGATTTGTTAAAAGCACTTATTCTAAATTGGAAAGGAAATTCTAAATTCAAAAATGGTGCTGTATCTGAAGCCCCACAATGATCAAGTCTGTTTATTTGAAAATCGCACACTTTAACTCAGATCAATAGATAGCAGAACCATTTGACTTTAAGTGCAAGCTAAACCTCTATTAGAATCGAGATTGTAAAGTTCAGAATAGTAAATGGAAACCAAAACCCCTTAACTTATACTTACTTACTACCTAAACCACGCGAAGAACCTATGTTCATTTCAGATAGCTTCTCACCACCTTTAATACCGAAATCAAGCGTTCTGATGGGAAATGGTATGGTAATATCATTTTTATCGAATGCTTCCTTGATAGCCATAATGGCTTTTGATCTCATTTCTAAATAACTTGGGTTAATAGGATACTCTATCCAGAATTTGATTTCAAAATTTATAGAACTGCTACCAAACTCAGCATAAGTGAAAATCATCTCGTCCTTTCTTATTACGTCTTCCAAATTATCTAAAGTGCTTAAAACTAAATCTTTTACCTTTTTTAAATTATCTCCATAAGATACCCCTACTGCCAAATCAATTCTTCGTTGCTTTAAAACTGAATAATTAGTGATAGGATTAGACAACACATCTTTATTAGGAACATAAACTTCCTGACCCTGAAAAGTCCGAATAACAGTTACTCTCAAGTTCGTTCTACTTACCTCCCCCATCAAATCTCCAAGCTGAATGACATCATCAATTAAAAAAGGCTTCCTAAAGGCTAAAATAACTCCTGAAACAAAATTTGCAGCTATATCTTGAAACGCAAAACCTAATGCTAAGCCCACTACTCCAACGCCAGCCAAAAGAGAGGTCACGGCCTTGTCCAAATTCAAAATATCTAAAATAATGAACAAGCCTATTCCCAGCATTGCATAATAAATAATAGTAGCAAATAGGTTTTCAAGAGCCTTATTATCAGACGACTTCTGAAATATTTTAATGAAGACTTTCCGTGAAAATTTTGCGATGACTAAAAAGAGGATTAAAAGAATCACGGATAATAACATATTGGGAATCATATCAACCAATATATCCATCCACGAATCAATTTTGGATGTTACAACTTGTAAGGGTTCACTTAATTCAGTTTTTACAGAATCTATTTTATTATTTTGCATTTTGGAAGGCTAGTATCTTTATGATATAAGTGATAAGTTCTAAATAAATTCTACAAAACCAAAATATTTTCTTATCATTAACCCATGTGCTATGATGTTGCTTATTTCACACAAAAGAAACAGAAATATAAGAAAAGGCATCCTGATAAGGATTTGAGCGCCTTGGAATCATTGTTTGACGAAAACGGAAACCCAGTTAAACCAATGTTTCACATCACGGGCTTCGATCATCCTAAACTGCCAGTGATCACAAATCTCAACCCAGATCAATTTGCATTGTTCGAATGGGGATTAATTCCTTTTTGGGCCAATGACAGGGAACAAGCAAATGAAATTCATAATAAAACCATTAATGCCCGTGGTGAAACCATGTTTGATAAGCCATCATTTAGAAAAGCATCAACAGACAGAAGATGCATAATTATGATTGACGGATTTTTTGAACACCAACATAAAAAAAAGCAACAGCTGCCGTACTATATTAGCTTGAAAGATAATTCACCTATTAGTTTAGCTGGAATTTGGGAAGAATGGGAAAATCCTGATAGTGGAAATACAATTTCCACTATCAGTGTGGTAACAACTAAGGCAAATCCTCTGATGGCAAAAATTCACAATAACCCAAAATTAAAAGAGCCACGAATGCCTTTGATTCTCCCCAGAGAGCTAGAAACTGAATGGTTGACAGATATCAATGATAAAGTAAGTGAAGAACAAGTAAAAGCTTTGATTCAACCCTTTGACGAAAACCTTATGCAAGCGTGGTCTGTGAAACCAGTAAGAGGAAAGAAAATTAAAACCCAAACAAAAGATATTATCGCCAAGCATGAGTATGGAGAGCAACTGGGGTTGTTTTAAAAATGACTTATTAAACTAACTTTTATAGATTATAGTTTTATGACTCTATTTTCATCAAAACAGTTGCAAAGCATATAGGGTAGATTTTCATTTAAGAAAGAAATAAGAAATGCAATGCTAAGTAATAGATTTAAGTCTTATTCAGCAAAACGAACTTCTCCTGATCGGCACTTCTTACTTTTTGTATAAAGTCTTTAAATTCCTCATACTTCTCAACGGGATATTCCCCATCCACCATCTTGAATTTCCTTACAAAAATTATTTCCTGTCCCTCTTTCTTTAATTCCCTGAAATATTCACCATATTCTGAATTCAATTCCAGCCTTGTTAAATCTTTTTCCAAAATATGAAATTGATCCATTTGATACCGAATAGTATCATATTGAGTATAACCATAGGTCACTTTAATAGCTGTTTCCCTATCCTTATTTGGTAAATTCGGTAAATAACTATCCAAATATCTCCCGGGAGATATAAACTTTCGATCTCCCATATTTACAAACTCAGAATTAGAAGTGAATTCTACCCTGTAGCCCGCTTCCGGGATCGGGTTATCCGTTAATGCAAGCAAGTTTGAATTTCCTATCTTTTGTCCTCCCCACTCGTGATGTTTTCTTAACCATTTTTTAAATTCATTGGAATCTTTCCAATATAATCGGTCAAAATCATGATTTTCAATTTGCATACCCTTATAATTCCTTTCAAAGGCAATAGAAGTTTCCTCAGCATCTGTCATATCCACTTTTACATAGGTAAACTGAGCATTAACATCCGGAGAATACTTCTTAGTACTTATCAATTTACCTCCTTCGGGAGTTATCATTAGCGCATTTCGATTGCTGGTAAAAGTGCCCGTATAACCAAATGGATTGGTTTGAGAAGTACACTCTAAAAAAATGGTGTCTTTTTCCATTGGAACCGTCACAATCGCATGATTAAAATGAGCATTTGGAAAATCCTCCTTTACTTCATTCTGATATTTTCCAGCTCTTATGAGAGTATAAAAACTGTAAACCTCATATCGCTCCAATAAGGCTTGTGTATAATTAGACAATGCTTTACAGTCACCATATTTCTTTTCATGTACAAAAGAAGCTTCGAAGGGCTGCCACCCCCCGATTCCTAATTGAATACTCACATATCTCGTATTATTTTGAAGATAATCATAAACTAACCTGATCTTATCCATGTCAGTGTTTGCATTCTTAATTCGGCCATCCAAATCAGATAGATCTAAATTTGAAATATCATCTCTTCCTTCATTTAATTTTGCCATCCATTTACCGAAGGATTCCCATGAAGACATATCGCCCTTCACTCCATCCATTTCAAAATTCTTAGGTGCTGTATATAGTATAGGGGTATAATCCTCTAAACTATAATTATAATACTCAAATTCAAAAGTCGATAAATTTTCTACTGTCCATTTATAAATATTTGCTTTGCCGTCTTTGCTTATTTTGGGTTCCGCTAATTGATACATTTTATATTGAATTCCGTTGCCCGAATAATCTTCAACTGTAAAAGAAGCACTTTTCACTTCCATATTTTCTTCCTGCTGCGGACGCCAGATGGGGTAATGCAATGAACCTGATTTATGCAATTCATAGGATACTTTCAGGATATAAGGATAACTGCTAAGTTTAGGTTCAAAGTATTTCAATCTGCTATCAGATGCAGTATTACTTAAACCAACTCCATAATCTTCAAAATCCTTTAGCTTTATTTTTTCAATCTGCTTGCCATCTAAACTATGAATAGATACCTCGGCATTTTTAATTTCGGTAAAATCATCATAAAAAATAGCAATCTCCTTTGCCCTCCCTGCATATTTATTTCGAATGATAGCTACATATTCATTTCGAATTACTGCTTCTTTTTGACTTTTGATTACAAAAACAGTTTGGTCCTTGAGCACAGTTGAATTTATTTTCACGCCGGATCCGGATTCTGCCATCGCTGAAAAGCTCACAGAAATAAGTAATACGGCAACTATTATTGAAAACTTCATTATTTCTTTAAAACAATTAGTTCGGAATGTTTCTTCTCTATCATTTCATAAAACTGCTTTAGCTGAGGATATTCCTGCGTTGAAAAATCTGTTTTAGCAATCGAGATATCACTTCTTAAATTAATTGTATTACCTTTTTGACTAATTTGATAGATAAATTTTCCGCCATTTTCCGGCAACTTGACTAGTGCACTCTCAGGTAATTCCGCAGTATAGCCTTCTGGAATAGTAAAGATCGTATATAATTTATAATTCTGCTGATAGGCAAAATCAATAGGTGAAAACCTACTTTCCTTTTTAAATGGATTTTCATTGATTGTACCATTAGTAGGGATTTCGACATAAATTATATCCGAGCTTTCATTGGTTTTGTGAACTTCGTACTTCATATCTACAGGTCTTGTAAGATCTAATTCAGATATTTCTACATTTGCTAATTGTCCAGTTTGACTACTGGCAATAATATCTTCTTTATATTTATCAACAGTGATTTCGTCAATTTTTTTGATCGTTTCAAGGGCTGCATAACCTTCATCTCTCCTACTCACATGGCTAACTATGGAATCAAGTGTTATTTCAGTTTTCACCATGGTTGTGTGATTGTATATCGAGTTTTGCTTTAGCTCAACCCAATTCCCTCCGCCTTCCGATACCAGCCAACCTTTACCGTTCCTACATTTCAACGGTAGCTGGCCAAATGGTAATTCACTAGCAACGTCACAGAAATAGCCCTTTCCATCTACTTTCACAAAAGCAATTACGTAATTAAAATCACTGTATGACGGGTATACAGGATGCACAATTCCATGACCTCTTGTACTCAAAATAATTGGATATGCTTCTATTTCCTTTTCTCGAAGTGCTGCAATAAAGCTGAGATTAATATCTGCTACGTTTCCTTTCTTATTGTCGTAAGCAGTTTTGCCTGCATCCCCACTTAGGAATGCATTTTTTTCATCCCAATCAAAATGATTTTGTAAATGGTCATATATTTCAATGGCATTCTGGGTTGAACTCTGACTGCTAACTTCAAAATCCCTTATAAATCTGCCTTTCTTCAATTTTTCACCGAAGGAATAACTTTTGATTAACTCTGCATTAAATTTAGGATAATTTCCAGCCACAACATTTACCGGGCTACGGGGAAAATTAGTAGAAACTAATTGGAATTCAAGCCGGCTGGGCACACTTCCCTTATTGTTCATAAACGGCTCGTCTTCAAGTGGCATAATATTTTTTGCTACCAACCTAGAAATTCTATCGGTCGAGGATATTTTGCCGCTACCTCTATCTATTTTACCATCAGTTCCCAAGTTAGACCAGCTGATAGTATAATCCCTTCTCATATTCTCTACTTTGGAATCTGCAAATACTACATTACCTAATTGAGAATTTTGATAATTAAACCATTCCGGAATGCTATACCTGAAATCACTGAAAGCTACTGGAATATCTTCTTGAAACTGCCAAGTATGTAAATTATTCAGATAATCAGATGTTTTAATATAGCTATATTCGACAATGGAACCAGATTTAATGTTGGGAATTGCAAAACTGTACTCTACCCAGTTCTCATTAATTCTCTTTTTATAAATATCCCTTCGGCTTAATTTGCTTTCTTCTATCTTCCCACCCACCAAATTATGAGAGTAGGCCTTAATTGCTCCAATATCTTCTTTAGATCCTCCTTTTTCTGGTTCATAGGCTCTGATTTTAATATTACCTGCATCATCGGCCTCGGTAATATCAAAGATTTTTTTTCTTACACCAACTTCTATTCTATATTGCCAGCCGGCATCTTGATCATATTGAAATTTCAAATCTCCATATTCAGCAATAATCATAGCTTTCGCATCAGGATAAAAACTGCAAGAATCAATAGCCATGTCTGCTTTATCTACCTTTCCTATTTTAAAAGGATACTTTTGGCTCAATATAGTTACAGGAAATAAAACTAGAAGGACTAGGACTAAGACGTAATTATTTTGCATACAATTGTTTTTTTAAACTTCTAAAGTACGTGAGTTTTTCAAAAATCAAAAATTGATAATGAAATTTTTATATAAATGTAAGGTCAGCTATATATAAATATGATTGGCATCATTATTTTCTGAAAGGATATTTCTTGAAATGTGTCACTGCCTATGAACAAATCGAATATTGGGTTTTGGAAAAAGTAGAGCAAAAGGATGATATCTTGTTGATTAAAGACAGGAAGTCAAATAATTACTTTACTCAAGGTGATACTTTAATTTTGTTGAAATGTACAAAAAAGCTGCCTCATTGATGTAATGAGACAGCCTTCATTAATTCTATTACTACTTTACTTAGTCAGCCGATTCCACTTCGGGTAGCAAGATAGCTTCCACAAATTGGTCTTCTTTTAGGAATTCATTAGCCGCTACTTTTAGGTCCTCAGCTTTTAAAGACTTAATTTTGTCTTCTGTAACAATAAAATTACTTAAATCATCATCGTAATAATAAAAGCTATAAAGTCTGTTTAACCAGTAGTCGTTCTTCTTTAAATCCTCTTTCAATCCCTTCAATTGTGCTTCTTTCACCTTATCTAGATCTTCTTCTTTCACTCCATTTTTCTTAATATCAAGTAAGATTTCGTGTGTAGTATTTACTAGATCTTCTACATTTTCAGGTCCACATGGAAAGGCAATCCTAAATGAATAACGATTTTCAGGCAATCTTTGCATACTACCTGAAGCACCTACGCCATACACCCCACTTTTTTCTTCTCTCAAAATATCAATCAATTCATTGGTAACCAACTCACCCAAAGAACTTAAATGATAACTTTTCTGCCTATCATATTCTGTTTCACCATGATACAATATAGTAGCATAACTTTTTTGGTCAGTTCCCTTAATGATCTCTTCCTTTACTACTCCTTCTGGCGGTCGAATTCCTAAATCAACCCAATTATCTTTTCTCTCCACACTTGGCAAACTACCTAGATAAGTTTCCAGTAAGGGTTTAATCCCTTCAACGTCAAAGTTCCCTACAAATACAAAAGTGAAATCACTAGCATCTGCAAATCGATCTTGATAGATTTCGTATGCTCTTTTAAAATCAATTTTATCTAAATCTTCAGCTTTAGGAAAGCCACCGCCTCTTGGGTTATCTTGAGAAAGGATCATGCTCAACTTATCACTGTAATAAAATTGTGGGTTAGACATTAAATTACCGTACAGCATTTTGTTTTTACTAACATATGATCCAAAAGCTTCTTCGTCCATTCTAGGGGCTGTAAAATAAAGGTTTGTTAATTGAAACATTTCCTCCAAATCTTGTGGACTGGCTTGAGCACTAAACCCTTCTGACAAACTTCCTATATATGGATTTACTCTAACTGTTTTACCAGAAAGCATTTTCTGAATATCTGTATTTGAGAAATCTGCAACTCCAGCCTCAGAAACTAATGATGTGGCATTAGTCGCAGAGTAATAATCTTCCATATCATATTGACTATGTCCACCAAAGCTAAAAGCTCTCATTTTTACTTCGTCATTTTTAAACTCAGTTGGTTTTAATACCACGCGAACTCCGTTGCTTAACTCTAATTCAGTTACACCTAAATCTGTTAACGAATTTTCTTTTACGACCTTGCCTGCTTTGGGAGCGGTGGTCATGAAGCTTTCGGCCACTTCTTCATCTTTATAAGGTGCAATATCGGAGCTTTCCACTTCGTTCAAAATTCCCAAAATAGATTCCTCTGTTGGCATCTCTACACCTTCCTTTTCAACTCCAGTCAAAACAACCACCCTATTTTCTTCTGTAATCCACCTATTAGCTAACTGATTGATTTCTGGAAGTGAAATAGTATTGATCAAATTTTTATAAAATTCAAACTCAAATTCAGCTCCAGGAATAGGGTTTTCGCTCAAGAAATGCTGGATGTATGCACTAGCAAACCTATTTGATTCTGTTTTATCCAATTCTTTAACTCGCTTTTCAGCATTATTTAAAAATGTCTTTTTGTAACGCTCTAACTCGGATGAATTAAATCCATGCCTCTTCACTCTTTCATTCTCTTCTACAATCGCCTTAACTCCATTTTCAAAACCATTTTCACCTACAATGGCAAAAGAGGAATAGGCACTCTTAGTTCGAACCATTGGTGAAAAATTAGTACCGGCAAACAAGAATGGCGGCTCAGCAGACTGACTTAATTCATTCAATCTTTGGCCCAACATACCGTTATACATACTGTAAACCATGTCCCTTCTCATGTCAGATAACTTCTTCATGTCCTCATTATCATGCTTGTAGTAGAGTTGAATTTGATTAAAGTTGGCTTCTTTATCAGATACGATGCTAACATAGGTATTTTCATGAGCTGGTACTTCATATAACTTCTTCTCTTTTGGTTTTTTAGGATTTTTCAAATCACCAAATCGCTTTTTGATTTCCTTTTCCATTTCAGTCGGATCAATATCACCTACAGCAATAACCGCCATCAGATTCGGACGATACCAATCCGCATAGAACGAGCGAAGCGTTTCATATTCAAAATTTTCTAAGATTTCCTTTTTACCAATCGGTAATCTCTCCGCATAACGAGAATCTTTAAAAAGAACTGGGAAATACTCATCTCTCATTCTTTGACTAGCACCTTGTCCTAATCTCCACTCTTCCAAAACAACGCCTCTTTCCTTATCGATTTCCTCCTCTGTCATTAGTAAACCGTTTGCCCAGTCTTCAAGCACTGTCAGGCCATTTTCAATAGTTTCCTTATCAGTTGGGATTGGTAAAATGTAGACGGTTTCATCAAAACTTGTGTAAGCATTCAAATCAGCACCAAATTTTACTCCTGCGGATTGTAAATAATCCACTAATTCATTCTTTTTAAAGTTTTCAGTCCCGTTAAATGCCATGTGCTCAGTAAAATGTGCCAAGCCCAATTGTGAGTCATTTTCTTGCATGGAACCTGCATTAATTACCAAGCGGAACTCCACCTTGTCCTCTGGTTTTTCATTTTGACGGATGTAATAAGTTAAGCCATTTTCTAAGGTCCCAATCTTCACTTTTGGATCCAATGGGATTGGTTTCTTTAAGGACTTTTCAATTTCCGAATTCTGCGACCACGCAAATCCTGCTGAAAGAAAAAGCAAGAATGCAATCGCTAAAGATTTCATTTTAAGCATAATTTTAAGATTTGTTTATTTTTAGAAAAGTGTAAATTATGTGAAAAATCTTACACACACAACTATCTCAATAGTTTTGTTTTAAAAACCCAACAAACAATGTCAACTGCCAGTCGTTCATTAAAAACTATGAAAGTAAAATTCAAAGAAGTTTCTAACGATAAGATTAAAGATAGCTTTCTGGAAGTCCTACATAAGTACCCAGACTTACATGATTTTTCTATAACTCTTTTTCAAAAAAGAGTAAAAGCTTCTACTATGCAAGCCCAACCAATCATTACTTTTAAAGATCTGTTTAAGCGCGTGAAAAAATATAGAATAAAACTAGGTGTTTATGTCAGTAGCAGTGAAAGCTTGAAAGTAGAAGACGTGCCCAAGAAAGTCTTAATTGGATGGTTTGCACATGAATTGGGACATTTAGTTGATTATTTATCTTACTCCACCGTAGGCATGATTAAATATGGCTTAAGGTACATCACATCCAAGTCATTTAAAATGAAAGCAGAGCATGAAGCGGACTATATTGCTATAAAAAATGGTTTTAGAGAAGAAATTATTGCTACCAAGGAATGGGTTTTAAACCATGATTTAGTAGGGCAAAAATATAAGGACGTTCTTAATAAATACTATTTATCAATAGAGCAAGTAGAACTGTGTAATATTGATGATGCTCCGTTTCAGCCAATAGTAAAATAAAAAAAGCTCCCAAATAGGAAGCTTTTTAAGTGAGATTTATGACCAATCTTTTAGCTCAGTAAATCTAAAATATGAGTTGGCCAGCGATTAATTACCACATGCTTCTTTAGTCTTCCTCATAATAAGGACTTGGCCAAACATCATTGCTACCGTTGACATCAGGTAGAATTTTATTTGGATCTAGTTCAATTTTTTCGACTTCTTTTCCAGTGCTTAATAAATGATTCCAAGAATCCCCTCTCTGCCAAATCTCAACGGGAAGTTCTACAATTTCATCAGTACCATCGGCATATGTTACTTTCATTTTTACCGGCATTGGTACATCTCCTTTATTAGCTAAAACCAATAAGTAACTCCCTTGATAAGGATAAACCCCGTCTAAAGCAATATCAATATTTCCATTTCCGTAGAACCAAGTTCTCCAGAACCACGACAGATTATCTCCAGAAACATTTTCCATAGTATTGAAGAAATCGCCAGGGGTTGGGTGTTTGTAAGCCCAACGATTTATGTATGCTTTAAATGCATTATCAAATCTTTCATGTCCCAAAATGTATTCTCTTAACATCAATAGTCCCATGGCAGGTTTCATGTATGCAATCATACCAAGATTTCTCGTGTTCGCCACATCAGGATATGTTGCGATTTTTTCTCTGTTTTCACTCGTCAACCAGCCCACATAACTTCTTGTCTCATCCAAATCATCAGCGAATTCTCCTTCATTAAATTCTTCCGATGAATAGAAGTTAATGAAAGTGTTAAAACCTTCATCCATCCATGCATATAACCTTTCATTACTTCCTACTATCATTGGGAACCAGTTATGTCCAAATTCATGATCAGTTACTCCCCATAAAGATTTGTTTTTAGATTTATATCCACAGAAATTTAATCCAGGATATTCCATTCCACCGATATCAGCGGCAACATTGACTGCGTTCGGATATGGGTATTCAAACCACTTATTTGAATAATGTTCAATTGAAGCTTTTGAATATTCTGTTGAACGTCCGTAGCCATCTTCTCCATCACTTTCTTTAGGATACGCTGACTGAGCCATAGCTTTTTTACCACTTGGTAAATCAATCTTAGCAGCATCCCAGATAAATGCAGGTGATGAACCCCAGGCCACATCTCTAGCATTTTCGATTTTAAATTTCCAAGTAATATTTCCAGATTGTTTTGGTCTTGTTATGGAAGGATCCCCCACTTCTTCTGCTGTGATAATATGTACAGTTTCATCACTTTTGGCAGCTTTTTCCATTCTGCTTTGCTGCTCTGATGTCAATACCTCACTAGGGTTTAGTAACTCTCCAGAACCCACAACAATATGGTTGTAGGGAACTGTAACATTGTATTCAAAATCACCATACTCCAAATAAAACTCACCAGCACCTAAGTATGGCTGAGTATTCCAACCTTGGATATCGTCAAAAACCACCATTCTAGGATACCATTGAGCCATGGCGAAGATAGTCCCATCATCAACTTTTAACTGACCCATTCTATCCATTCCTTTTACTGGAATCTTATATTCAAAATTCATACTGATGGAAGCGGTGCCACCATTAGCTTCAATTGGTTCATCAAAGAATACTTGCATACGAGTGTCATTGATAATATGCTTGCTTGAAGGATTTCCTCTTCTTCCGCTGATCGCCTTTACGTTAGTAATATTATAACCACCGTCCATATCTCCAGCATAACGGTTTCCTTGAATTGGAGTGGTCAAAGTTCCTCTTGAAGTCTCTGTAAATCGATTCTGCTCTAAATGAAGCCAAACAAATTCTAATTTTTCAGGACTGTTATTAGTATAATCAATAGTAATTTTACCATTGATCATTTCATTTTCCTCATCCAAAGTGACATCTATTTTATAGTCTGCACTATTCTGCCAATAATTATGCCCAGGCTTTCCAGAAGCTGACCGGTACTCATTACCATTTCTGTCACCAAAAAATTCGAATAGATCCTGATTGTTTTCTTGCGGGTTCTGTGCAAATAGGCTAGTCATCACTCCTACGCACATCAAAACTGTTAGCTTTAGTACTCTCATATATTTTATTTAAGGTTTAAATTCACTAAAACACGAAATTAAAAGAAATTTATTGCCAAGCATACTAATGTTTGATAAATGGAGTAAGGAAGCTGTTAATCCCTGATACTTTTATGCTAGCATAGGTTAACAACAAAGTAATTTATCGCGATTAATTGTCCATTCTATAAGTTTATAATTTCATATATTTTCGTAGATTAGAATGATAATTTGAAAGCCAAAAAATGTCCGACAATCAAGATTTTTCTTCTTTAATAGATACTCTGGAATGCAGATTTAAGAAAAACATGCATAGGCACGAAGAGCTTCAATGGCAGGAAATTCGTTCCAAATTAGACGCTAATAGAGAAAAACTGTTAATACTACATAATATGGAAGAAACTGGTGGTGAACCAGATGTTGTAGGTTTAGATGAAGAAACTTCGACCTATCTTTTTTATGACTGCTCCACTGAAAGTCCAAAAGGCAGACGTAGTATTTGCTATGATAGAGCTGCACAGCATGGACGAAAAAAATACCCCCCTAAAAGTAATGCTGAAGTAATGGCCGCGGAATTAGGTGTGGAACTTTTAAATGAAAAAGAGTATCGATATTTACAGCAATTAAATCCTGTAGATACCCAAACTTCAAGTTGGATCAAGACTCCTGCAGAAATAAGAGATTTAGGAGGCGCATTGTTCGGAGACTATCGCTATGGTGCTGTATTCATCTACCACAATGGAGCGGATTCTTATTATGGGGCGAGAGGATTTAGAGGATGTTTGAAATTATAGCTTCACACAATAAATAAAATTTTCGTGAACAATATTTCCCTAACGAACGTTTGTTTATTATATTTGGACAATGATTACCAAACCAAAAGTAAATAGAAAGCAGCAAATTATTGAAAAAGCCACTGAACTTTTTCAAAAGCAAGGCTATGCAGCAACTAGTATGCGCGATTTAGCAGGATATATTGGAATTGAAGCAGCAAGTCTTTATTCTCATATTAAATCAAAAGAAGAGATTCTTCAAAAAATTTGCTTTCAAATGGCTACCGATTTTTTTCAATCTTTAGAAAAAATAGAATTGGAGAAGTTAAGTGCTGATGAAAAACTAAAAAAAGCGGTGGTTTCACACGTCAATGTTTTGACTAAAGATAGTGCAGCTAGTGCCGTTTTCTTTTCGGAATGGAGGCACTTAAGTGAATCTTATTTGCAAGATTTTCTAACGATGCGAAATAATTATGAAAATAAATTTATACAAATACTAATAGATGGTCATAAAGAAGGTGTCTTCAAAAGAATGGATGCAAAATTCACTGTTTTGGCGTTGCTTTCTTCAATCAATTGGATGCCTTCTTGGTACAAACCAGAAGGTAAATTAAGTCCTGAAGAAATAGCTGAAAATGTAACAGATGTTTTCATTAATGGACTAAAAATTAGATCATAGATTATGCTAATAAGGCAAAAACAAGAGTAAGGTAATTGGGACCTGATATCAAGAACCAGGCAACAATTTCTTGTTTAATTTAAAAAACGTAAAAACGATAAAATTATGTACGGAGGCGGACAAGTATTTGAATCTTCATCGGTAAACAATGAATTATTGAAAGATGAAGACCCACAAAAATTAGCTGAGTTTGAAGCACGAATCGAGAGAGGTGAAAAAATTGAGCCTAACGATTGGATGCCTAAGTTGTATAGAAAGCAATTAGTTAGAATGATTGAACAGCACGGTCATTCTGAGATTATTGGTGCTTTGCCAGAAGGGACTTGGATCACAAGAGCTCCCGGCTTCAAAAGAAAGTTGGCATTGATGGCAAAAGTGCAGGATGAAGTGGGACATGCTCAATTGCTGTACGGTGCAGCAGAGACTTTAGGTAAAAGTCGCGAGCAAATGATTGAAGATCTGATTACTGGAAAATCTAAGTATTCAAACATTTTCAACTACCCTACCTTCACTTGGGCTGATTCATGTTTTATTTCATGGCTAGTGGATGCAGGTGCTATAGTTAACCAACTGGCTAATGCTCGAGGTAGTTACGGACCTTATTGTCGTGCTCTGGACAGAATTTGTGCGGAGGAATCTTTCCATTTAAAATATGGTCACCACTGTGTTATTCACTTGGCAACTGGAACTCCAAAGCAAAGGGAAATGATGCAAGAGGCAGTGAATAGATGGTGGGCACCAATGATGCATTTCTTTGGTCCTTCGGATAAGATGTCAACGCATACGCAAATCTTAACTAAGTGGAAAGTGAAAATGGCCACTAATGACGAATGTCGTCAGCAGTTCTTGGATATGTATGTACCTAAAATTTGGGAATTAGGATTGACTATTCCTGATGAAAATCTAAAGAAGAATTCTGAATCAGGTGAATGGGAATTCACAGAGCCAGATTGGGAGGAATTCAAGAGAGTGATTAATGGTGATGGGCCATGTAATAAAGAGCGTTTAGCAGTAAGGAGAACTGCTGAAGAAAGAGGAGCTTGGGTAAGAAGAGCATTGACGGCCAAAACAAAAGGCGAAGAGTACGTGGCACCGCTGGCTTAATAAATAATGAAATAGCTGGATCTTTCGTGATTCCCGCGAAAGCGGGAATCTTATTTAAGTAAAAGTAGTATTTATCATTAATTTCTAATTATTAATTTAAAATATGTCTGATTTTTTAAACTCTTTAGATCCCAGGATTAATAGATTAAATATCCCTGCTGATTTTGGTACAACATTCCCTTCAAAAGAAAACAAAGATCAATTTGTCACTTTTGAAGTATTCGTACAGCCAAAGGAAAATAAACCGTATCAGCATGAAGGTATCGTTCATGCCCCAACAATTGACATGGCATTTTTATTTGCTAAGGAACAATTCAGCAGAAGAGGCATGAGTTGCTCTGGCGTCTGGGTTGTAAAAACAGACAATGTGCAAGTATCGCCTATTACTGAAAATAATGAAGATATCTATGACTTCATCCATGAGGAGATAATGGAAGGAGCTGAAAAAGGGAAAACAGAAAAGTATGAAATCTTTCATTTGAAGAAAAGAGGTAAGCAGCATGCTCATATTGGTAGCTTAGAAGCTTCTTGCTTTGAAGAAGCACTCCTTAAAGCCAAGAACCAATTTCAGGAAGAAAAATCTGTGTTGAACATTTGGGTTGCAAAATCGGAGGAATTCATGAAAATTGACGGAGCTGATTTTGCAGATATTTGGGAAACCCTTCCTGAAAAGAAATACAGAGATGCCATGGATTATAAAGCAACTGAAAAAATCAAGAAATTTAAAGCAGAACAAAACGCATAAATCATGACGGAAGAAGCATTAAAAGATTTATTATATAAAATAGCGGATGATTTATTGATTTTAGGTCATAGAAATTCCGAATGGACTGGAGTGGGCCCATTACTTGAAGAAGATATTGCATTTTCTTCTATGGCACAAGATAAGGTTGGGCAAAGCTTAGCTTTTTACAATTTGTTGCATCAATTAGGAGAACAAGATCCGGACACTGTTGCTTTCACTAGAAACGCTGATCAGTTCCATAATAGTCAGTTTGTGGAATTACCCATAGGTGAATATGATTTTAGTTTAATCCGCCATTTCCTATTCGACCATGCAGATTATATTCGATTTAGCATGCTCGCTGATTGCCCAATAGAGGAAGTCGCTCAAGTTGCCAGAAAATTAAAAGGTGAGATTAAATATCACGTGATGCATGCCAATACATGGATTAAGCAATTGGCTACTGCAAATGAGGAGGCACATGAAAAATTGCAAAACAGCTTAAATGAGGCTTTGCCTTATGCTTTGGGTGTATTTGAGCCTTCCAAATTTGAAAAAGAAATCATCGAAGCTGGAGTTTACAAAGGTGAAAAAGCTATAGAAGATCAATGGAAAGAAAATATAGCCATTGTTTTAGGAGAAGCTGGTTTAAATTTACCTGATTGGAATACGGTTGAGCCGATTTACGGAGGAAGATACGGGGAACATACCAAACACTTGCAACCATTAGTAGAAGAAATGAGCGAAGTGTTTAGAGTTGATCCTACGGCAGATTGGTAATTATACTTTCGACAAAATAAATTCACTCTGCTTAGCCATGGTCAGGCATACAACAAAAACTGTCAGGTCTTTCTAAAATCAAAGACTATAAATGTGATATTTAGCATATTTAAAATCTTATGTAAACCTGACAGGTTTCAACACAAGAACGAGAGAAAAAGGATTACGCATTTGAAATAAAATATTGAAGAAATGATATTAACTGAGGATAAAATATTGGAGATGTTGAAGGAAGTAAAAGATCCTGAAATCCCTGTTATTTCATTAGTAGATTTAGGGGTGATAACTGGTATTGAAATTGATAATGATCATATAACAGTAAATATGACTCCTACTTTTATTGGATGTCCTGCTATGGATTATATGAAGCAGGATGTTGTGGACGTCCTAAATAAAAATGGAATTGAAAATCATACTGTCAATTTAAACTTGAAAACCACTTGGAGTTCTGATCTCATTTCAGAAGAAGGAAAAAGAGCTTTAAAGAAATTTGGACTTGCTCCGCCACCAGTTCATAACAATGTGATAGAAGACCTAGATATTATCGAGCATGCCGAATGTCCCAACTGTGACAGTACAAATACCACATTAAAATCACCATTTGGTCCTACTTTATGTAGATCATTGCATCACTGCAATAATTGCGGTGAAGCATTTGAAAGTTTTAAGCCGATATAAGCTATAACTGATTAAAGAATAAAGCCTGTCATATATCGTCTTATGACAGGCTTTATTATTTCCGGAACCTTCTTATTAGTAATTCTAGGAAATCACTACAGCAAAATCACATCAAGAACACTGTTAGGAATCTCAAATCCACAGAAAAATACTCCAACTCCTAACACTTTCTGTTTTATACTGGTGTTTTGAAGTGCTAATGGCAATGCGGTGACATTTACCATGGCATAAAAAATAGCAAAAACGATCAATGAAAGAATAATCAACATATCATTGGGGATAGTGAAAATTCCAATTGTACTCACTCCGGCAAATACTAAACCTATTATTAATAATTTAACTATATTTTCTTTTGTAACTCTTCGACTAATCACGATTGAAAAAATAGCTGTTAGGATCAACACTAATGAAGAGACCCATTGTCCGCTTATGCCCATTACAGATTTTAATTTATCTAAGTAATCTGGAAATACTTCAATGATAATTCCGGAGAACAGTCCCATACCAATTCCAAGAAAAATAACTTTTCCCATGTTGGTTTTAGGATTATAATCATCAGGTCGGGTTTCTTGACCCTCATCTGTTATTGCCATGGAGTTCTTTCGCAATAGGTAACCTGAAACTGAAACAATTATTCCTCCAACTGCGAATGTTGCGGCTCCACCCAAGAAGTCAATAATATCTACAATAACAGGTTCCAAGGAGTAAAGCAAATCAGAAGTAATTGTTAAAGCAGCTACGGTAATTGGCAATTTAGTACTTGGACTAAACATTTCTATTGTAGAAATAGCCGGACTTGTAAATAAGCTCATAGCAAATAGCCAGAGAATAACTAAAACAGGTAGTGCGTAAAGAACAAAAGACCTCGGAGGATTAACAATTAAAGTAAAAGCAACGGTCATAAAGATCATTGCAGCAAAACTAACGCCCAATGTAATTATACGAAGTCTATTTCCTAGTCTATCTCGATACTTATCACCCAAATAACCAGCCAATGGAGGAGTTAAAATAAGTATGATAGCTTGCCCCCAAATAAGTATAGGTGCAAACTCTTTCATATCAAATGTATCAAGAAGTGCTGGTTGGTATCTATGATAGGCGATCCAACCTATAATTACGGAAGCATAAAGTGCTAATAAGCTGATCATTTGCTTCCACTGAATTGCAGATGTTTTTTGATTGTCCATAATAAAAAAGTCTTTACAGTTTTTCCAAGTTACGAAAGCAATGTACTTTTCGGATTTTCTGTAAAGACTTTTTAACTTAAAATATTAGACTATTTGTCAAATGTTGACTTCAAATGTTTATCAGCATCAAAAGCATTGTTTTCTCTATTAACATCTGCCATACCTTCATTTTCATCAATCACCAAACTATTAATGTTAGAGGCGCTCTGACTCAATTCAAAAGTATAGCTTGGGTATACCCATGGCCAATCTGCCACCGTTTTCACATTCACATCTGATTTAAAAGATTTTTCACCTCTCATAATTCTCAAAGGAATATATATAACTTCACTTTTTCCGTCATTATAGGATACAGTTACTTCTAATGGCATTGGCATTTCACCAATTTTCTCCAAAGTAACAAAGGTTTTACCATTCTTTTCCAATACTGATTTTACTCCATAATCAATCTGTTTAGTAGAATAAACCCAATATTCTTTAAACCAATCTAATTCTAAACCAGATGCTTTCTCCATTACTCTGATAAAATCATTGTCATTAGGATGCTTGAATTTCCACTCATTAAAGTAAGTCCTCATGGCAGGATAAAAAACGTCCTCACCCATTATATATCTCAGCTGTCCTAAAAAAGTGGCACCTTTAGAATAGGCAGCTCTTCCGTAAGCGAAATTGGTCATATAATGATCCGCATGTGTACTCATGGGTTCTTCATAGCCACTTTCTGCTAATGCTAAATACCCTCTGTAATTTCCTGACTGCGGGTTTTCTTGGCCTTGCTCCATTATTTCATTCATAGTTTCAGCAGCTCCAAATGAGGTAAAGCCCTCATCCATCCATTCATATAACGATTCATTTGATGCTAAAACTCCTTGGTACCAGCTATGGAACATTTCATGAACCGTCACACCTACCAGACTTCCTAGACTTCTTTCTCCAGTAATTAAAGTAGACATTGGATATTCCATTCCACCATCGCCACCTTGAATAACTGAATACTGTTTATACGGATATTTTCCGAATGTTTTGTTCATGTACTCAAATGCTTTAACAGTATACTCAGGTAACTTTCCCCAGTTTTCTTCGGTATTTTCGTTTTTCTGATACAAGAAATGCAATTCTGGACCATTAGGAACCTGAGCCTTTACATGAGTATAATCAGGATCAGCTGCCCACATAAAATCAATAACCTGTGGAGCTTTAAAATGCCAAGTAAGCTTACCATTTTTTCCTTTGCCTGGCTTAACCCCATCAGCCTGATACCCGTGACCTACTTCATTAGGATTTTGAACATAACCTGTACCTCCTAATACAAAATCTTTATCAATGCTAATCTTCACATCAAAATCAGCCCAAATACCATGAAACTCTCTCCCTATATAAGGATTAGAGTGCCAGCCTTGGTAATCATATTCTGACATTTTAGGATACCATTGCGCCATGGAATAGCTAATACCTTCAGCATTATTTCGACCAGTTCTTCTGATTTGCTCAGGAACTTGTGCTTCAAATTCCATTTCGAAGGTTACGGTTTCGCCAGATTTAATAGGCTTGTTCAAATCTACTTCCAAAATAGTTCCGACTACTTCGTAATCTACTTTCTTACCATCTTGCTTAAGGCTGATTATTTTTTGATAGCCGATTTGATCTTCGCTTAGTTTACTTATTCTGTCCCCTACTCTTCTGTCTGGATCTTTAATTGTTCTTGAACGAACATCCATCATACTGTTAGGTTGAAAAGCATTAAAATACAAATGATAAAAAACCTTGTTCAGCTCATCCGGCGAATTATTGGTGTAGACTGCCTTTTGTTTCCCATCGAAACGGTGGGTTTCCACATCCATATCAATCTCCATTTCATATTTTATGGCTTGTTGCCAACGATCTTTTGTTTGTCCGAAAACAAGCGTGCTCATCAGACTAGCAATAAAAAATCCTATTAATTTTATTTTCATAATGATTAAAATTTGGTTTTACTTAATCTCAAAAATGGTTAAATCTATTTAATATGACAATGAATTTTATATAAGCTTCCTAAAATAGCTGATGAAAGCCCGTTAAAAGTACTTTCCCGATTAAAAAATTTAATTTTCATATGATAAAATTGTAATGCCTGTTATTTATTTCTAATTTTCTACCTTTGTGAAAGAGAAAGCTAAGAATATGTTAGATTATAACACCCAAAGACCTGAAATGAAGTTAAAAGAATATGGACGCAATGTCCAAATGTTGGTCAAACATTTGCGCACCGTTGAAGATAAAGAACAACGCAATAAAATGGCCTTCACTGTAGTAGATTTGATTAAGCAATTAAGCAGTGGTCCAAAAGACAATAGCAACGAAAACATGCAAAAATACTGGGATGATTTATACATCATGTCAGATTTCAACTTAGAGGTAGATAGCCCCTTTCCTATGCCTGAAAAAGAGATTTTAGGTAAAAAGCCACAACCTGTGAAATATGCTTCGGAGGAAGTAAAATTCAAGCACTATGGTCGTAATGTTGAATTATTGGTTGAAAAAGCAATCAGCCTTGAAGATCCAGAGGAAAAACAAGCCGCAGTTTATTATATAGGTCGATTAATGAAGACCTTCTACACGACATGGAACAGAGATAATGTAACCGAAGAAGCTATAGCTGACAACATCAAACAACTTTCAAATGGAAAACTAAGCGTTGACATTGAACATGTTAAAGCTACAAATGCATTTGATACTATCTTCAAAGACAATAGACCTAGAAACAACAATAAAGGGAAAAGACCTTCAAAAGGAAGCAACCAAAAAAGAAGAAGAAACTAATCAATGGGATCATTTAAAATAACCGGAGGGCAAAAACTTTCCGGTGAAATTCATCCTCAGGGCGCAAAAAATGAGGCATTACAAATTCTTTGTGCTGTTTTATTAACACCTGAAAAAGTAACTATTCATAAAGTACCTAATATTGTCGATGTCAATAAATTAATTGATTTATTGGAAGATTTGGGTGTGGAAGTCAATAAAATTGGTGAAGAAAGTTATGAATTTACAGCAAAGTCTGTAAAACTCGATTTCTTCGGTACAGCCGAATACACGCAAAAGGCGGCTTCATTAAGAGGTTCAATCATGCTGTTAGGGCCTTTACTGGCAAGGTTTGGAAAAGCGATGATTCCAAAACCAGGAGGAGATAAAATAGGAAGAAGAAGATTGGACACTCACTTTATCGGCTTTCAGAAGCTAGGAGCAAAATTCCTCTTTGAATCGGAAAAGAATTATTATCATATTGATGCATCTAGCCTTACTGGTGCCTATATTCATTTAGATGAAGCCTCAGTAACTGGAACTGCCAACATCATCATGGCTGCTTCCATGGCCAAGGGGAAAACCTCAATTTATAATGCTGCCTGCGAACCCTACATCCAGCAACTCTGCAAAATGTTGGTTAGAATGGGGGCGAAAATCGAAGGTATCGGTTCCAATTTATTACATATAGAGGGGGTTGAAAGCTTAAAAGGCACTGAACATACTATGTTGCCCGATATGATTGAGATTGGGAGTTTTATTGGATTGGCTGCTATGACCCAATCCGAAATCACCATTAAAAATGCTGGTATTCAGCATTTGGGAATCATTCCTGAAACTTTTAAAAGGCTTGGAATCACAATGGAGTTTAGAGGCGATGATATATTCATCCCTTCTCAACAGCATTATGAAATAGAAACTTTTATTGATGGTTCTATTATGACTATAGCAGATGCCATTTGGCCTGGTTTTACTCCCGACTTATTAAGTATTGTATTGGTAGTAGCCACACAAGCAAAAGGAACTGTCTTGGTTCATCAAAAAATGTTTGAAAGCAGACTATTTTTTGTTGATAAGTTAATTGACATGGGGGCTCAAATCATCTTGTGTGACCCTCATAGAGCCACAGTAATCGGACTTGACAGACAAATTAATTTGAGAGGTATATCCATGACCTCCCCTGATATTAGAGCTGGAGTTTCTTTATTGATTGCTGCTTTATCTGCTGAGGGGGAAAGTACCATTCATAATGTTGAACAAATCGACAGAGGTTACCAGAATATTGACGAGCGTCTAAACGCTTTAGGTGCCAAGATTGAGAGAGTGGATTGAGCTGATGTTGGAAGTTTTCAGACTTGCATGAAGGATCACAAATGTTGTAAGAGTCACTTGTTATAGCCAGGAAAGCAATTTCTACTTCGTTTTATTGTGGAATTAGTTCTAAAGAATTTTATAAAAGAAATTATGGCTGTAACATTAGTCACCTCGACTATGAATCCTTTCCTTATCTTTGTAAATTAGAATTAAAATTAATTGTATGAAAAGCTTAATTATATTTATTGCGTCAGCAGCTCTTTTAATAGCTTGCACACAAGGAAATGCGCAGGATAATCTTACCGTAAAAGAATTGAATGCCATTGAGTTCGATAAAGACGATAATAAAGTTGTGTTGGATGTTAGAACTCCACAAGAATATGCAGAAGGCAGAATTACTGGAAGTGAAAATTTGGATGTTTTAAAAACAGATTTCTTTACCACTTCAATAGCGAAAATGGATAAGGAAAAAACTTACTATGTAATCTGCAGGTCAGGAGCAAGAAGTCAAAAAGCAGTGGCTCAAATGAAAGAAGCTGGGTTTAAAGATGTTTACAACATTTCAGGAGGAATGCAGGCCTGGGAGTCTGCAGACTTTGAGACAGAAAAATGAGCAGATTCTTTAAAGAATTTAGTCAGTCTACCCTTTCATATTATCAAGCCTTTCAATTTGTGCGAAAACACAAGCTGAAAGGCTTTATTTTGGGTGCTGCTTTTTTCAACTTATTTGCATTTTTGTTTGTTGGGGTTGTCGCATGGATTTACACAGGCACCCTCATTGATTTTATCTATAGCTTTTTCAGCTTCCCTGAAGATTGGGAAGAATGGGGGAATTTAATTCAGATACTAACTGCAATATTTATCAGAATAGTCCTTATTTCTCTGTATATCAATCTTTTCAAATACGTTATCTTAATCATTTTCGCTCCTGTCCTTGCTGTTCTTTCCGAAAGGACTCAAAACATATTAAACCAACAAAAGAAATCCATTAATCTTATACGATTGATCTCTGAAATAGGAAGAGGTATGCTAATGGGATCTATTTTGATTGGTCTCAATGTTCTACTTTACTTATTTCTAATATTCCTAAGTTTAGTATTCCCATTCCTCTCTCCTGCTTTAGCAGTTGTAGTGTTTTTACTCGAAAGCTTTTTCTTTGGTGCGTCCATGCTAGATTATAGAAATGAATATTACCAACTAAGCATTAAAACAAGCTTACAGAAAATTTTCAAGCATAAAGGGCTTGTTTTGGGTAACGGTTTAGCTTTAAATCTGTTTATACTAATACCCTTTATTGGTGTATTATTTGCGCCCTCTTTTGCTTTAATAGCATCAGGAATTCATGCCAATAAAGTTATTAGTTAATTTTTTAACCTAAAAATTAGAACTGTTATGGCAATTGAAAGTAGAAACCCATTCAATAATGAGTTAATTAAAACATTTGAGGAAGAAACTGACCATGAAATTTTGAAGAAAATTGAGCTCGCACAAGTAGCTTATCTAGACTGGAAATCTACCAACTTTACCCACCGCAAAGAATTAATGCTGAAAACAGCAGTTCTACTTCGTGATAGAAAGGAGCAATATGCTCATCTAATGACTCAGGAAATGGGAAAAGCCAAAAGAGAGGCTATAGCTGAAATTGAAAAATGTGCTCTAGCTTGTGAATACTACGCTGAAAAAGCAGATGAATTCTTATCCAATAAAAAATTGGAAGTCCCAGAAGGAGAAGCTTACATTGCCCATGATCCAATTGGCATTGTATTGGCAGTTATGCCCTGGAATTTTCCTTTTTGGCAAGTTTTCCGATTTATTGCGCCCAACTTAATGGCAGGAAATATAGGCTTATTGAAACACGCTTCAAATGTACCACAATGTGCTCTAGCCATAGAAGAGGTCTTAATTGATGCCGGTTTTCCAAAAGGGTGCTTTCAAACCTTATTAGTTTCATCTTCTAAGGTCAATATGATATTGGACGATGATAGAGTAAAGGCCGCTACTTTAACAGGTAGTGAAGTGGCTGGAAGTAAAGTTGCAGAACGGGCCGGTAGCAAGCTGAAAAAAACTGTCTTGGAATTGGGTGGAAGTGATCCATTTATTGTGCTAGAGGATGCTGAAGTCAAAGGGGCAGCCATTTCAGGAGCAAAAGCCAGGATGATCAATAATGGGCAAAGTTGCATTGCTGCGAAGAGGTTTATACTGGAAAAATCAATTGCAGATGAATTTTTGGCCTATTTCAAAACAGAGTTTGAAAATATTAAAATTGGAAATCCAGCAGATGAAAATTTTGATTACGGCTCAATGGCTAGGGAAGACTTAGCTATAGAGTTAGAAGAACAAGTAGAAAAATCAATTAGTCAAGGAGCTAAAGTAATAATAGGAGGAAAAAGAAATAAAGCTTTTTACGAACCTACTATCTTATCCAATGTAACAGCAGGAATGCCTGCCTATGAAGAAGAATTGTTTGGGCCTGTGGCAGTGGTATTAATTGCAGAAGATGAACATCATGCTATTGAATTGGCAAATGATTCAAGGTTTGGTCTGGGCGGATCATTATGGAGCAAGGATATAGAGAAAGCAAAGCGTCTGGCTCGTCAAATTGAAAGTGGGGCTGTGTATATCAATAAATTAATGGCTTCTCATCCAGCAGTGCCTTTTGGTGGTGTAAAAATGAGTGGGTATGGTCGAGAATTATCTGAACTGGGAATTAAGGAATTTGTGAATCAGAAAACGGTTTGGGTGGCTTGAGTAAATTGGGCGCTACGGTCTAACAATTCTAGCATTGAACATTCAAAATACAAAAGAGCTTTAAGAGATGAATTTACATTTTTCGGAAAAGGCTTTGTCCAATAATTCAATCTCGTACTAACAATGTTTAGACAGTTCTAAACTTCAAACCGCGATAGGATAAACAATGTCTAACATTGGGGTTAGTCCACCAACACATTAGAAATGTAGGTCGATTTAGTCAGCATCCATAATAAGAAAAAAACAATTGCCCATTTTAAATAGACATCGTAATAATCCTTGGTGTCTTTATATCTAGTTTCTTTGATTTCTGCCTTTTCATATTCATCAATAATACTGAAAACTTGCTCAAGTGCCTGATTATCTGTAGCTCTGTAGAATTCACCCTCACCTATTTCAGCAATCTGCTTTAAGCCCGTTACGTCCATGGAATTTTCAATATATCTGGTCCTCCCAAAAAAATCTTTTCCATAAGGCACTTTTCCTTCTTTACCTATGGCAATCGTGTAGATTTTAATATCATAAGCATTTGCTAATTTCGCAGCAGTTTCTGGGTCAATATTACCAGCGTTATTATCTCCATCACTCAGCAAAATCAAAACTTTTGATTTTGAGTCTGATTCTCGCATCCTATTTGTCCCTACCGCTAAGGCACTACCAATTGCAGTACCGGATGCTTCCATCATCTTAAAATCAATATCAGAAATCTGATTCTTAAGCATTTTGTAGTCCGTAGTTAAAGGCGATAAAGAATAAGCTTCACCACTAAAAATGGTCAAACCAATTCTATCTTGAAATCTCCCATCAATAAAATCATTAGCCACTTGCTTGGCGGCTTCAAGGCGATTAGGAGTGAAATCCTGAATTTTCATGGATTCTGAGATATCCAATACCAGCATAATATCAATTCCTTCAGTCCACTGTTCTACTCTCTCATTAGTTTGTTGAGGTCGAGCCAATGCTAATAACATCAGCAAAGCTGAAAACAAAAGTAGCACAATAGGGATGAATCGTAAGATAGAGGAAAATTGAAAGCCAATACCTTCCCCGCGGAATGCCACTGGTACTTTTGGGCTTAATCTTTCTTTCAACCATTCCACGAACAAATAAATAATTGGGAGGGCAATCATAGCATAAAAAGCCATCGGAAATTCATATTCAAATGCTTTAAGCCTTTCGGGTAGAAACCAATCTAAACTTAACCAATCATTACTTTCCATCTGCTATCAATTTAATTCGTTCATCCAAAATAACATCGGCATAATTTAATAGAAATGAGAAGGAATCTGTAGCATTATTCTTTCCTTTTGAACTATATATCACTCGGTCTATAGCTTTCAGATTCTCATATAATTCATCATTCTGCTGCATTTGATTGATCTCTTTACTGGTCAATTTTCTATAAGGCGAATTAGAAATAAATTCGGCATGCTTTTTCCAACTATGAAGCAACTTTTCAATCTTATCAACAGACATTTCGCCAACAGAAGAAAGTTTAGCCTCCATTGATTCTCTAAATTTCTTGTGACGTTTGTTTAATCTCCATATTCGCCATTTCTTTCTTATTTTCTTCCCAAATATGATAATAATCAAAAGGGTAACAATACCTAAAGCAACTAAAAAAGCTATTAAATAAGGATAATTAAAGTCTTTATCAAGCTTAGTAATGATGGCATCAGTCTTCATTTTCAAACTATCAGAGACCACCTCAATCTCTTCTTTCAAAAATACAGAATCCAAATCGGCATAAACAGCGGTACTATCCTTGCCCTGAATAATAAAAACCGGAAGCTTTAATTTTTGAATTTTATCAATTTCAAAAGAAGTCAGCGTATAAACTACACTATCAAAACTTTGCGTACTATCTGATTGAGTAGGGAAATATTCTTTGCGACTATATTCAAATGGCTCGAAATTATAGAGTGAATCAGGCATTAGTATCTGAAAATCCGCTGGATACTTTATACTCAAACTGTATTGTATGCGCTCCCCTATGGCCATACTGTCCTGGAGGAATTTCCCCTTAGGTTCGATTTGTTGACCGAATAAATGTATTACAAATGCAAGACTGAAAATTAAGCTCAACCCGTATTTCTTCATGCTTTTTTCTTGCTTAAATTTCTGATTTTAAATAATTTAATTAACTGAGAAGTGTAATCTTCTTGAGTATCTATCAGCAAATAATCTGCCTGATTTCGTTTACAAATATCCTTCAATTCAGCAGAGTAGTCCTTATTTTTTTGCTGGAATTGCTTTTTAAAACTCGCACTAGAGGTATTAACCCATCTAGTTTTACCTGTCTCTTTATCCTTAATAGGGACAATACCTAACATTGGTAAATCCGTCTCCAGCTTATCCTTGATGTGAATTACTATAAGATCGTGCTTGCGGGCTAAAGCTTTTAAATGATGTTCATAGCCTTCATCTACAAAATCACTAATCAAAAATATGACACTTCTCCTTTTAACCAAGCCTAATAAGTACAAAAGCCCCTTATCTAGACTTGTTTTTAAGGATTTAGGCTTTAAACCAAAAAGCTTCGTTATAGCATAATAGCCATGCTTTTGTCCTTTTCCAGGTTTGACATAAAGTTCTCTTTGATCCGAATAACCGACCATACCGACCTGACTACCTTCTTTTAAAGCTGAGATACACAAAACCCCGGTGATTTCTTTGGCAATATCTGATTTCTGTTGGCCCTCCAATCCAATTTCTTGAGATGCACTAACGTCAATTAAGAAATAAACATTCTGCTCTTTATCTTCCTTGAAGGTCTTCACAAATGTGCCATGCCCCTTTGCGGATACGTTCCAGTCAATGGATCTGACGTCATCACCATACTGATAAGGACGCACATCGTCAAACTCTAAACCCGAGCCTTTAAATACAGAATGAAAATCTCCCTGCATTTGATTGTTTACGGCTTTCCGGATTTTTATTTCATATTTTCGAAGCTTTTTGAACAGCTCCCTCATAATAGCTCTTTTAAATTGTTAATTTTGCCTTGCATTAAAATCAAACGAAAAAGTAAACGATAATTGTCTTTTTCAGTTTCCAAAAATACTTTTGGCAACGAATTTGATAAAGCAAATTGTAATATTAGTATAAAAATGAGAAAACTTATCTACATCATCGCAATATTAACAATAGTTTCCTGTAGTGGAAAAGAAGAACTGCCAAAAGGCATTATCCCACCGGAAAAAATGGCACTTATTCTATCAGATATTTATCTGGCTGAACATAAAGCCGCCAATATTAGTTTAAAACCAGATTCTTCAAAAGTTGTATTTAGACACTATGAGTTAAAAATATTAGAAGATTACAATACAAATGACTCAGTTTATAAAGAAAGTTTTAGATACTATCTTGAATATCCTGAAAAATTAGAAGCTGTATATGACATTGTAATCGATACTGTCAGCTTGAGGGAGCAAGTTGAAAATGCCAAAAAGAAGCAAAAGTAAGCCTGAATTAATTTATGATATTACCCCAGGATTTTGAGCAAAGAATAGGATTTGATAAAATTAGAACGTTAATTTCTGATGAATGCAGCAGTAATTTAGGACAAGCTATTGTGGAGAAAATGAGCTTTATTAGAAAATTTGAAAAGCTTGAGCCACTTCTAAATCAAACTAATGAATTCCTAAAGATCTTTCAATCAGGAGAACACTTCCCCTCCAGCAATTTTATAGACGTGAGTCACTTCATTAAAAGGGCAAAGGTAAATGGAGCTTTTTTTACGGAAGATGAATTTTTCGACCTAAAACTAAGTCTTAAGACTATTTTGGACTGTATATCCTTTTTTGATGAATATGAAGAGGAATACCCTAAATTATTTAACTTAAGAAAGGCTGTTGAATTAGAACCGTCTTTATATAAAGCCATAGATGCCAAAATTGATGACAAGGGCGACTTAAGAAATAATGCCAGTCCAGTCCTACAGCAAATCAGAACTGACATTTTTAAAGCACAGGCACAACTGAGAAGGGAAGTTGAAAAAATATACAAGCAGGCCTCTGCAAATAAATACACTCCCGAAGATGCCTCTATTACAGTTCGAGACGGAAGGATTGTAATACCCGTACTGGCAGAATATAAAAGAAGGGTAAAAGGATTCATTCACGATCAGTCAGGAACTGGCCAAACGGTGTATATTGAACCAACCGAAGCATTAGAGCTTAATAACGAGGTAAGGGAACTGCAGTATGCAGAGCGCAGGGAGATCGTGAAAATTTTGACTCAGTTAACTACACTAGTTCGACCTGAGCTGGATAATCTGGAAAAGGCATATAAATTTTTAGGAATAGTAGATTTTATCAGAGCAAAAGCACGTTTTGCACAAAAAATCGGGGCCGTGCTCCCGCAATTGGAAAATGCAAGGATTATAGAATACCGAAATGCCGAACACCCGCTTTTAAAACTTAGCCTTGCCGAAAATAATAAAAAGGTAGTACCGCTTTCCATTCAATTGAAAGGTGATAAAAGGATTTTGATAATTTCAGGCCCCAATGCAGGTGGTAAATCCGTGGCATTAAAAACAGTGGGCCTTTTGCAATTTATGTTGCAATGCGGTCTGTTAATCTCTGTTCATCCTGATAGCAAATGTGGACTGTTTTCAAATTTATTTATCGACATCGGGGATCAACAAAGTATTGAGAATGATTTGAGTACTTACAGCTCTCATCTTCAAAACATGAAAAACTTCCTTTTGAATTCAAATAAACAGACTTTGTTTTTGATCGATGAATTTGGAACTGGTACAGAGCCTCGATTTGGAGGTGCAATAGCTGAATCAATTTTGGAAGAACTTTACAGCCAGAAAGCTTTTGGGGTGATTACCACACATTACGACAACATCAAAAACTTTGCAGTAAAAAATCAAAATGTTGTCAATGGTGCCATGAAATTTGATGAACGAAATTTAGAACCGCTATATGAACTAGAAATTGGAAAGCCAGGCAGTTCATTTGCAATAGAGGTTGCAGAAAAGATGGGCATCCCTCCTGCTATTCTTAAAAATGCCAAAGGAAAGATCGGTACCGAACGAGTAAATTATGATAAGCTTCTAAATCAATTAGGAAAAGAAAAAAGAGAGCTTGAAGCTAAAATCAAAGAAATACAGAAGAAAGAGGGACATCTAGAGAAAAGCGCACAGGATTATGATGAACTCAATCAATTTCTAAAAACACAAAAGAAACAAATCATCATAGAAGCCAAACAAGAAGCTAAATCTATTATTAAAGAGGCCAATAAACGAGTTGAGCAAGCCATCAGAGAAATAAAGGAGTCGCAAGCGGAAAAAGAGCGGACCAAAAAAGCCCGCAAACAGCTTACTGATTTTGATCAAAAACTGGAAGACCCAAAAGAGAAAAAAGTTCACGAGCCTGCTAAAGCCAGTTTCAAACATGCAGATGGGGAAATAAATGTGGGTGACTATGTAAAAATTAAAGGACAAGATACCATAGGTGAAGTTTTATCCCTAGGACAAAAGGAGGCAGAAATCATGTTGGGAGAGCTAAAATCTAAGGTGAAACTTAACAGATTGGAAAGGATGTCCAAAACGGCCATTAAAAAAGAGAAAAAGAAAAGTTTTTCAGGGACTTCAACTGGAATGATGGAACGCAGTACAAATTTCAAGCATCAAATAGATGTAAGGGGAATGCGAGCAGAAGAAGCCATACAGGCTGTGGATAGATTTATTGACGATGCGATGGTACTAGGCTATAGCGAACTGAGTATTTTACACGGTCGCGGAGATGGAATCTTAAGGAGATTTATCAGGGATTATTTGAAGCAATACAATTATGTAAAATCTTTAAAGAATGAACATGAAGAACGAGGCGGGGATGGAATTACCTTAGTTACATTGAGTTAGAAATTTAATTATTAAATTCCATTAAAAAGTTTTGTTTTCAAAAACTAAAATCCCTTTCTTTGCACTCGCTTAAGGGAAAAGCGGTTAATTTTCCCGCCTTTACATATAGATTTTGGTCCGTTAGCTCAGCTGGATAGAGCAACTGCCTTCTAAGCAGTAGGTCTCAGGTTCGAATCCTGAACGGATCACCACAAGCCTTGCAATTTTATTGTAAGGCTTTTTTTATGCTTTATAATTTTTTCGTTAGCTCAATCGAGTAGTGAATCCGTATTCAGTAATCGCTTTTACAACACCTACACCAGAGACAAACTTTTCAAATAGAAAAAAAAGTATAAAGATCTAGCAGTCTCACCTATAATAGACAGATTTTAAAATTGCTTTTGTCAAAAACTCAACATCACCAGCCACCCTAGGATCATGATTTTCTGAGATTTTACTTGAATAATGAGCTACTTCTCCATTCTCGAGATTTATAACCAACAATCGCAGATCAGAAAAAGGCTTAGATTGTGGGGCAATTATGAGTGAACTAGTCGCTATTCCAGTTGTTAAATTGTAATGGGGTTCATATAATGGATTGAATGTAGCTCTGTATATTAAAATCAAACCATATTTTGTTTCTGCAATTCCAATATTGTTCAAAAAGCCTTTTGGTACAATTTGACCATCTAATATATTTTCTGAAAATTCAAGGCTTTTGCATACTTCAAATAATTCGTCAATATCTTGATATGTGAGTTCTTGACCAACAATTGAATACTTAGAAGAAAGTGTTATTTTACTAATTTCTGATATAATAATGCTATTAGATGCGCCAATCAACAAGTTGTTTTTCTTATTTTCTCCGTCATTTTCTTCTACTAAAACTATTGGCGTCAGTAGGGTTAATGAATCAACTGTAGACCGCTCTGCTTTATAACTTGACGAGAATTTACCGGTAGTACATGCTGCTGTTGAAGCAAATATAGTAACTAGAACAATGTTCCTGATTTTCATTAGCCTTTATAATTTTGAAGCTTACCAACCTGAGAGCTTGCACTTTGATTTAATAAATAATCTTAAATTCGGCAGTTTTTCAATTAAATTTTAAGTTACTAAACAAATTGAAATGCAAAAATATTATGTTTCTTTCTGTTAGTATCAATTTTCTGTATATTCAGTTTAAAATAGAGAATATGCAAAAAATACTTATCGGCTTGTTGATCCTCTGCTTCACTACCGTAGCTATGGCTCAAAAAAGGAAGCTGCCAGCTACTCTTTCGAACTGGGATGGTAACGAATATGCACCAAAGCTTACGGCTGATGGACGCACCATCATCTATATGTCTGATTATACAGATTCGGGAGACCCAGAAATTTTTATGAGCAGTGCAACAGGCACTAGCTGGGAAAGGGGAATGCCTATTCAAATCCCCAATAAAGACATGATTCCTTTTGGTTCATATAATTTATCATACGAGGGTGATCAACTGATTTATTCATCCCGTAAAGGGCCAAATATTGGCGGCTATGATATTCTCTTTCAACAAAAAAAGGGAAGCAACTGGGCTCCAGCAATTAATCACGGAAAGCCACTAAATTCTCCCTTGCATGAGATGGATCCAACGCTTTCGGCCGATGGAAAAACCTTATATTTTAGTCGTTGTGAAACATTAGATCCAGTTGACGGCAACTGTAAACTGTTTTCAGCTGAGTATTTGGGAGATGTTTATTGGAAAGAGCCACAAGAGATCCAGATAGATTTAGCCTCGTCATCCTTCGTTAATCCTGTGATCTTGCCCGATAATAAAACTATATATTTTGCTGCACTTAACAGCAACGGCAACTATGATTTTTACATGAGCCGAAAGGAAAACGATAGCTGGAGTAAAGCTGTGCCCATGGACTTTTTGAATACAAGTGCCCATGACCGTTATATAGGTGTTACGGCTTTAGGCGATGTAGCTTACATCCACGAAAAAGGTGAAAGAGGTTATGATCTATATATGGTTAAAGTTCCGGAGGAATTTCAACCCGCTAAGGTGTACTATTTAGAAGGAACTGTCACCAATCTTCCAGCAAAAGCATTAGTTAAGGCAACTGATCTGGAATCAGGTGAAGAACTAGCTCGTTTAATACTCGGTTCTGACGAAAAGACATTTGGAATCTATTTACCGGAGAATCATCAGGTTGATTTTTACATTGAAACCAAAGAGCAGGGCTTTGGCTATTATAGTGAGTTTTTGAATCTGGACAGTATGCAATCTTCTAAAAAGGTGGTGAAAGATATTACTCTCCCCACTTTACAAAGGGGTGAGCTATTTCCAATCTCTATTCGATTCAAAGATTATACTTCTGATTTCGCAATCGGTGCGGAAGAAGAGCTGGCCCGATTGATTACACTAATGAAGCAAAACAGGGGCTTCGAGTTTAAGATGGAGATTTATCAGCAAAGCATCACCGAATCGGAGCAGTATGCAGATAGTCTTCCGGAAATTCGTTACGACACCGTTTTAGTAGACTATAATCAAATTGATACTCTTGCAACAGAGACTAGCATTCAATCTGAAGTTGATAGCACGGCTTTAGAAGAAAAACCGACAACGGAAATTGTATCCATCTACCACAATGATTTAACCCAAAAGAGAGCTGATGCCATTAAAGCCTATTTGCTCGACAAAGGAGTGCCGGAAGATATGTTTAGCGTGAGTGGAATGGGCGAAAGTCGTGAGCTGGATTATTCAGATATAGAAGAAGCAAAAAACAGTAAAGTAGTATTTCGATTGGAGTAGTAGGATACGTTTTTTTTTGTTAACAATTCTGTAAAGAAACTAAGGCTGCTTTATATACAATGTACTTTATTAACAATCTACTAATAAAACAGTCAATAAAAAAAGCCCATAATTAGGTTTAAATCAAACTCAAAAACTATTTCCATAGAATTAATAAATATTTAAATCGACACCTAAAAATGGATAAAATGAAACACCCATCCATATTCGGTACTATACTCTACAGCTGGGGCGGGAAGTTTGGTGAGATTTAAGGCTTCTAAAATCCCATTGAACAATTTGCTATTGCTTTTAAGTTGAGTATAGTCAATATCAGGAGATAGGAAAAACTGCCGGTAGCGGTTGATTTGGGGCGCTCTTTCTCCGCTGATCCAGTTAGGATTTTTAAATTCAGATAGCATCCCTCCCGCACTATAACCCACTGCTAAATTTAGCCATTTTGGGATGCTTTGATTGGGCATAAGTTTATGAATTCCCACACTCAACCAATAAGTCTGCGCATTATAATCTGTAAATAAACTCTCCAAGGCATTTTCACCTAAAACTCTGGGGTTCACTTTTGAGTAGCTAGTCGGGAAATACGAAAATTTGAATTTCACTACTTGCTCATCTGCAAATTTTTGCTGGAGCATAAATAATAGTGTACCTGCACTATTCGCATAAACGTCACCCCAAGAAAATCCATAACCTTCATACAAACCATCAAATATTTCTATGGGTAATTGGAAAATAAATCCTAAACTTCCACCCAGAAAAATAGCTGTGTTTTCATTAACACCACTCCATTTGAGCATTTCATAGCCTGCCCTGCTTTGATGATAGGCAATGTAAGCATGCGCTACCTTGTCCATCTGCTTCCACCCTGCATTATCATCGTAAAAATGCAGAGGTACCCTTTCATGGTCTTTATACCAAACTTCAGATAAATACAAAACACCAGCTGTATAAGAGGCAGCGGTCAAGCCCACTGAAATCCCTATTCGTTTTTTATTCAGTCGGGTTGAATCGTTTTGAGCAACAGATGACTTCGATAAAAAAAATATTAAAATAGTTATTAGAATTAGGTTCTTTTTCATGCATTTGATAAACTCTCTAACAACAGACACTATTTTTAAGGAAAAGGATTGAAATTGGAAAATATCATTGATTAATTATGCTAGTTTTTTATCTCAGGCATAAATGGTGTGTCGTCAACTATGGAATAAAGACTGGTCAGTGTGACACTTAGCGAATTCCATCAAGAATAAAATTTTAGTAAAAGTGAAACGGTACGATTAGTCTAATCAATTTATTCTTGATTTGATTATTGAAACAGAGTTTCAATACGACAAGATTCCTGCCTCCGTACTTGCAGTACGGGACAAGTTGCGCAGGAATTATGCACTGAACGGAATATTTCTATAGAAAACAATAGAGTAATATATTAGAGATTAACTCTCCGTCCCTTTACTATTCATACTCCTGACCGCTCTTTCAATTCCTGCTGGAGTCAGTGGAAACATAGGAATCAATTGCTTGATTAACTGAATAGTGTAAGTATGAGGCCAATATTTGATAGGCTCCGGATTAAGCCAGACACATTTCTTGAATTTTTTGGGGATTGACTTTAGACTTTCTATACTTAAAGAATTGATTTCATAAGGTGCCATGGCGGCATCACCCATGATAAAGACGCGATAATCTTTGTTGTGACTTAATAGCTTTTCAATAGAAATGGCTTTCGTTCTTCTTTCATCAGTGTAAACTCGATCATAAATAGTATTATGGAAATAATAAACTTCCAAATCGTGGGCAAAACGGGTGCGCATTTTTCGGAAGAGATTCTGAACCGTACGAACATAAGGCGCCATGGAATAACCACCATTGTCAATCAAAACAATAATTTTCAATTCCTCATTTTTCTCGCTTGACATTTCAGGAATAAATAACCCACCGCGCTTTAAGCCAGATTTAATCGTGTTGGGGACATCCAATTTCTCGGTGGCGCTTTCTTCAATAACTCCTTTGATAGAAGCTAAAGCCGCATCTATATTGTTATCATTTAGCGTAGAATCTCTGTCAATAGGAAAATAATTTTTGTCTCCCATCACTTTTCTGGCCATCTTCCCTCCTCCTTGTCCGCCTACACGAATTCCATTCTTTGCAGCTCCTCCATGTCCATAAGGAGAAATACCGCCTGTACCGATCCAATGACTTCCTCCACCATGTCGGGTTTTCTGCTGTTCACGGACTTTTTCCATCCGCTCGAGCAATTCTTCCAATGATAATTCGGAATAATCCGCCATTTTATCCAGTTTTCGTTCTGCAATCTCATCATCATCAGAAATCGGATCGGTGTCTTCCTGATCTGGATTGTCTTTGTCCCAAATCTCTTTACCAGAAACTACTTCTTTGATGTCATAACTGGTCAAATGTACTTCGTCCAGAAAAGTATTAATTAGCTCCTCATCCGTAATATCTCGATCAGCTTCTTCAACATAATCCGTTTTCCATGTTTGAAAAGTTTCAGATCGCAAAATGGCATCTTCTAAGGTTTGACCTGGCTTGATAGGAATATAAAGGAAATAAGCATAATAGGCTTTCGTAAATGGCCCCATATCTGCAGGCTCTTTTACAATTATTCCTTTAAGCACATTATAAATGTCGCCCAAGGTCTTTACCAAACCTTTTTGCATAGCTTTCCGCAGTAACAGCAAAGTGCGCACGTCTGCTTTCAGGCCATGTTCTCTGAAGTGTTCGGGTAATGAGCTGAGCATATTATTATATTTTAAATCGCATTACAAATGCATTTCTTTACGGATCCTCGTTACAAATGAGGACGAACAAATGAAGTAATTCCTATCTAGTCCTCGTTTGTAACGAGGATCCTATAATTATCGAGGGTTTAACTCGAATACCTTAATTCAAATTACTTCCAAAACGTTCATCAGCACCAATCATTCTACTTACTCTTTCCATGTCAGCCTGTGTTTTAATTAGTGCACCAATTCCTTCTAAGCCGGAAATCTTTTTGACAGCATCAGCAGGAGCCATTTCACTCATATATTTCAACCAATTCAAAATCTCTCTGGTTGTAGGTGCTCTTTCTAATCCTAGTCTCCTTAAATGATAAAAGACATCTAATGCAACTTTAACCACCTTTTCATCCATAGCAGGATGATGCTTATCAATAATCTTGGCCATAGTGTCTTGATCAGGGAAATCGATATAATGATAAATACATCTGCCTTTAAAGGCGGTTGGCAATTCTTGTTCTCGATTGGAAGTAATAACGATAGCAGGCATATCTTCCTCAGAAACTTCAATCACTTCTCCAGATTCAGGCATAATGAATTTTCTATGGCTTAAAGCATACAGTAAATCATTGGGGAACTCCCTTGGTGCTTTATCAATTTCATCAATCAATAAAACAGAATTAGGTTTGCTGTAAGCTTTAGCCGCAGGTCCTTTAACCACATAATCCTGTAATTTTTCAGGGTTTCTATCACCTGTAGTCAATTTGCTATCTAATCCTTTTTCCTCTCTTTGTGCATTGAGAATTTCAATTTGAGAATCACGTAAGTACTTTACGTGATCAAAGCGAGCAACAAATTGCTCTACATTACTTTTAGAGCCAACCGGATAGACTTCTAATTCTAGCCCCCTATCCTTTGAATAATGAATGGGCAATTCTGTTTTCCCTGTTCCGGGCTCTCCTTCTATCAAAAGTGGCATACCTAGAGTTCGTGCCATATGAAATGCCTGTGCTAAAGCGGGATCGCATAAATATTTTTCGGATCCTGTCCAATGAGATGTTTCTGCCATAATGTTTAAAACTGACTGAAGTGATTATAGTTCCAAAATGAAAAGCCAAAATTGAAATTAAATGTTTGGACTTCCAAGGAATCAGGTGTTGAGGTGAAGAAGTTAATAAGTATTGAGGTTGTTAGTTCTTCAATCCTATTCTTATGAAGCCTAATTCATCTTCAATATTTAAATGGAAATGGACTTTGCCGCCTTTTACAAAGAGCGGATTGGCATAATTATTAAACATCATCAATTCTTTTTCACCGATTAATTCCAGATATTCATCATATACAAGCATGGAAACTTTATATGTAGAATTTTCTCGTTTATCATCGTAAACGGCTTCATTTGTAAATCGATAAAACTTCATATTACTCTCATCCCAAAAAAACTCCGAAAATCTTACTTCTTCGTTTATCGAATAGATTATTTCAACTACTTCTTCTCGAGATTCGGAACTGTTTTTATACGCTTTTTCCTTTCCTTCTGGAATCAACTTATGATCAAAAGTTCTATATTTTAATTTGTTTGTATTTTCATTATAGATATAAACATCATTAAAGGCCGAATTTGAAATAATAATACTATCTCTTTTAAAACCGAACTGAACTCGCTCATGATGATCTGTTAGGTATCCACCATTTCTTCGAAAAACAATTTTATATCTTTTCAACTTATCAAATTCCGGTAGCAATATCCTTTCCGCATTTTTTTCTTCAACATTAAGTAGAAACATAAGTGGTTTAAAATTGTCGGTACCGAAATGCATGCCTGTAATGAGTGAACCGTCTTTATTTACTGAAGCAAATTCAAATCTTTCGGAGGCGGTTAAATCTCCTTTTATCCAATCTTCGTTAAAATTTACATTGTTAAGCTGATTTCCCTGCAAATCAAAAATCTTAAAAGACTCAAAATCCTCAATTCCAATATTACCATTGGGAAAAATTTTCAAACTCCGCACCTGGTTTGAACCTAAACCATTTGGACCTTCTTTTTGAAAATTTACTTTTTGGTCAAGCTTATAATTTTCAAGATCAATTATTTCAAGGACAAAACTATCATCATCAAAATTATAGAACACAGTCTTATCGTACGATATAGCTGGATTGTCCATATAAGCTCCGGCCATTAAAATTACGCCCTTCGAATCAACTTGAACGGTATCAATTTCTAATTCAAAATCGAAATAAGCTGATTTGGTTTGTTTTTCATTTACTGATTCGCAAGACCAAAGGATAACACTGAAAAAAGTTAATATTAATAAATCCTTCACGGAAAGAGGTTTAATTTGCTAGTAAACGCAATAAGGAAACTAAAATTTGATTTTACTCTTTAAATTTAGAAAAGAAAATTACCTTAAATCATAAGATGGTAATTTGGGTTCTCTTGAAAAATGAAAAGTATCTTTAATATATTTTAAAACGAAAATTAAAGCATCATTTTTGAAATATGATTATGTTTAAGATCTCAAAATTAGTGATTTTGGGTATCATCTGAAGTTTAAGAAATTATAGACATATGTGTATTCCAAATTAAATTTTGTGCTTTATACCTTTTCTTTTTGCTACTATATAACAAGACTAAAAACTAGCTAAAGCTGGAGATTTAACCACAGAAGAATCAAAAGAAAACAAAAGAACAGCCAAAGGCTGTTTAACCCTGGCTCATATCCTGTAACACAGGACCATTTTGTTATCTTCTTTGAAGTTCAGTTCAATAGACTGCGGTTACTTGAACAAAAAGAAACAAAAATTCAAGACAAAAATATGCTACAACCCACACCCTCGTCTGGCTTGTCTGCACAAGCAGGCCCGCATTCCTGCCTGCCAGCAGGCAGGTTTGTCCTCCCTCCCGCTCTCTATGAGCAAATTTTATTTGGCTTGAAAGCTTTGTAGTATTTATCAAGAGAACCCTAATTAGAAGGAGATATACCAATTGATCGGCACAGGCACGATAAATTAAGACTTTTTAAAAGTTAAGTCTAAATTTTCCGGTATAGCCTGTCTCGTGATACAGGAACGGTAGCTCTATTAATCAGGAAACTTGAACTAATTTTTCATATTAGGGATAATAAAACTGACTGTGGTTCCTTCCTTAGGTTTTGATTCAATCTTCACATCACCATTGAGCTTACTTACAGTTTCTTTTACAATATAAAGCCCTAGCCCAGAACCGGCATTATCGTCTGTTGCTCGGTAAAACATATCAAAAACCTTATCAATATGCTCTTTTTCAATTCCTCGTCCATTATCCTTTATATTGATTACAGCCTTTTTATTTTTAGTAGAGATATCGATATCAATCTTAGGAGACTTCCCGTTTCTGTAACGAATGGAATTTGATATCACATTGTTCATAATCACTTTCAATCTCCAAGGATCTGAATAAAAAGCATCTTTTAAATCAATATTCAGACTTTTTTCAACTCCATTATTAGCATTGGAATATTTCAATTGCTCGAAGGATTCATTAATAATCTTTTCAAAATCAATTGCTTCCTTCCTCACTTCCAATCTGGCGTTTCTTGATTGATCCAGGATTTCAGTAATAAAAGTATCCTGAAGCTTAGCACTTTGCTCTATTTTATTCAAATAAGTTGTTTTTAATTCAGCATCGCCATCTGACTTAGCCAAATTCAATAAGCCCAACATGCTGGCAATGGGCGCTCTTAAATCATGAGAAACCCTGTACACGAAATTATCTAATTCGGCATTGATTTTTCTCAGCTCCAAATTAGAACTTTTCAATTCCTCTTCTGCCTTCTTTCGGGTTGAGTTCTCTTTCTCTAGCTCTTTAGTTCTGGTTTGGACTATTCCCTCTAGATTAGAATTCAGACTTCTCAACTCATTCTGAGCTTCTGTTCTTTCCCGCTGAGTGGCAGACAATATAATGGTGGAGACACTGATTACTCCCAAAAAGATCTGCAATATCAACATGGCATTATTAGATGTCTCCATCACAAATGGGCCGATATCCTGAGTAGTCATGTAAACTGAAATTAATCCGATAATGATTGTCCCTGTCATGGCCACTGCTAAATGAAAACGGAAAGCCAACCACAGCAATAAGGGCAAAACCAAAAAAGGAATGGACTGTTGAACCGGATATCGAAGGCTTTCTTGACTTAGGAGCGTGAAAACAATCAATATGGCAAGACTAAAAAATATGACTTCTAATAAATGACCTCTTTTAAAATCTCTGCTAATAGGTTCTTTAAATGACAAAATGAATGGAGTGAAAAGCAGTATCCCCACAAGGTTCCCGACCCACCAGGTAACGAAACGAGTCAAGAATTCATCAGTAGATACTAATCCTTGGTAATAAAGTGCTCCAGTACCAATAATAGCGCTGACCAAAGCAATAATAAACCCTACCCCTAAAAATCTAAATACATGAATAGATTTACTGAAAAGCTGATCTTTTTGGATCCATTTCTCTATGAGAAAATTTCCTAAAAGAGCTTCTAGGGTATGACCCGCTGCAATAACAGAAGAGAGTAAAATTACTGAATCAGAAGATAAGTCTCCGGTATTCCAATAAGCTAAAATATTGGCTAAAAGCGCTCCTATGGTGATACCAGGCCACGCTTTTCTGCCTAATAAAATTAGAAAAGCTAAAGCTAAGCCTGATGGAGGCCAGGTAGGTAAAATATAGATATCCTCAAATACTAGAAAGTAGCCTAGGCGGGCAAAAAAGAAATACCCCATGGCTACGAATAGTATTATTAAATCTTGTTTATATTTAACTATAGCTTTTAGCTGCATTACTTAACTTGCTTATTATTAGTTAAATATGAAGCTTTTTTCTGAAATAGTTTCTATGAATTGCGGATTTTTATCGATAAGGGATATAAAAAAAGCGGTATAAGCGTATCTTGACGCACATATACCGCACTTAAAAGAAACCAAATATTAATATTTTGAGGCCATTATGGCATCCGACAATTCTTGAGCAATTTCCTTCATTCCTTTTTCTGAGTTTAAATATCTTTCAGATTCTGAATTTGAAAAATAACCAATATTATACAATACTGCGGGACTCATTGCATTTTTTAAAACATAGTTTCCCTCCGTATATCCTACTTTAAACTTTCTATTTATTTCTTCAAATTCCTTCGATAATAATTCTCCAAAATATTGAGATGCAGCTGAATGTTCACTTTGATAATTGTAAATAGCAGTCATCATCTCTTCTTCTTCATCTTCATGCAATTCCATATGAAGCGAAATAAATAAATCAGCACCTTCTGACTTGCTGACCCTATCTTTAAGACTCAGGAGCTCATCTTTATCTCTAGTCAAGGTAATTTCCACCTCATCAGAACTCTTGAAATTTTCAAATACCTGATTTGCAACCATTAAAGCTATTTCACTCTCAGAAAGATTTGAAGAAACAATACCTTGGTCTCTGCCTCCGTGGCCAGGATCTATTACTACTTTCAGTTTTTGATTGGGCTTACCTAATTTTATAATATCCTTCTTTTCAATTGAAGTATACCTTTTGAAATCAAAGTCATTTATAAAATCGACAGGGTTCAAAAATCCTTTATTAAGTTCTTTAACCTCATAATGGAGATGAGGGCCAGTAGATTCTCCTGTTGTCCCTGCCTTTCCTATGATGTCTCCTCTTTTGACCTTATCACCAGATTTCACTTCAATATCAGACAAATGAGCATAAACTGTTTCGAAAATCCCATTATGGCTAATTCTAATAATTTTACCCCAGGATATTTCATTGATAATCCCGGCTTCCACCACAATCCCATCTGCTGTTGCCAAAACTGGATTGCCCTTGTAGGTCTTTAAATCTATTCCCTCATGCATTCTTTCTACTTGTAAAATGGGATGGATTCGCTTTCCAAAACTTGCGGTGAGTTTTACACCTTCTGCATCTTTTAGTGGAAAAATAGAAGGTGTATAACTATCTGATAGATTGACAACATAGTCAAATACATCTGAGACATCGTTTTTTAAAGGAGCTACAAATTCCTCACCTTCTCTGCTTGAAAATGAAAAGATCAGAAAGACCATAAGCGGCAATATGAATAGATAATGCCATTTCGATAATTTTTGGTTTTTGTTCATCATTTTGATTCTGGTTTTAATGGTGTTCAATTTGAAATAGTTTGCAGAAGAAATTACTTTTTGTGCATTAATTTGTTGGAATAGTATTTCTTGATAAGCAATGGGATCTTGCTGCAAGGCTATCACTTCTGCATCAGCTTGAAATTCATGAGTTTCGATTAATCTGTTCCTAAATAAATAGAGCAAAGGATTGAACCAAAATATGGACAGTATGACTTCCATCAATACCCTATCTATTGAATGTAGCTTTTTGACATGAACCAATTCATGCTCCATAATGGTGTCAAATGAAGTCGAATCTAGTAAGCTCTTCGGAATAAATATAGATTTAAAATAGCTGAAAGGGCTTTCAATTTGACTACAATAAATCCTATGCCCATTTTTACTAATTTCTTTAGATTGTCTCTTTAACCTAATGAGTTCAAAATGACTATATATCAACTTCATTAAAAATAGAAGACTGATCAATGAAATTCCAGCAACAATCAATTCGGTAGTAAAATCTGATTGATTTATTCTTTCAACTGGTATTAGTTCAGCTTCTGTATTGGAAAATTCAGCCAAGTCTGACAGTTCATACCAAATAGGTTTATCAACTTCCAGATAAGGTTCATAGGATTGAAATTTCGGAATCGACATAAATGGAATTAAAAAACCAATAGCTAACGTAAAGATTAAATAAAATCTGTTGATGCTATGTCTTCCACTTTTATGAAAAATCAATGTATAAATCAAATAGAAGACAGCCTGGATAGCAATCACTTTAAGAAGATAAATTAATATTGCGTTCATTTGTTTTTCTTTTGGATTTCATCATCAATCATTTTCCTAATTTCTTTCAACTCCTCCACCGACAATTCCTTACGAGATGTAAAAAATGAAGCAAATTGCTTATACGAATTGTTGAAAAAATCACTAACCAATCCTTTCATTGAATGATTGGAATAATCTTCTTTGCTAATGAGAGGATAATAATGTTTGGACTTTCCATGTAAATCAAAACCAATAATACCTTTTCTCACCAAAACATTCACTACGGTACTTATAGTTGTATAAGCTGGTTTAGGTTCTTTATATTCATCAACTATATCTTTTAAATAAGCTTTTTTAAGCCCCCAAAGATGTCTCATTAATTGTTCTTCTGCTCTGGTTAATTCTTTCATAAGGCAATTATATTACTATTTTAGTAGTAATACAACTATTTTATAAATTATTATACTATATTTATAGTAATAAGGCGATCAAATTATTGAAATCTCACAAAAGCATATTTGAGAATACTTTAAAGCAGACACCTACACTGATTCTATATTAGTTGCTAAGCCAAATTATAATCCCTAGATTTGAACAATTATCAAGTAAAGCAGTTGCATTTGTAACTTTTTAGTAACCAAATCGCTATTTAAAGCTTTAAAATTTATAAAATTTCCAATACAGAAATTATAATTTAAAATCAGTTTTTAATTAACTTTTAAGTTATCTATGAACAAAATTTTAAGATTAATTCTCACCCTTTTTTTAATAGCATCTTCAGCCCAATTTTTACAAGCAAAATATTCACAGTCTAAGGATTCTCTGAAAGTCGAAGTTGAAATTATCAATCCCTCTTCTACAATCAATAATGGGGAAATCAAATTGAAAGTGACTGGAGGTACTGAACCTTATCAATATAGATGGTCTAATCAAAACACCGCTTTAACGGCTTCAAAAGCATCTGGACTTATAGAAGGGAAAGAATATACGGTACAAATTTCTGATGCTAATAATCAAATTATAGATAAAAAAATCACCATTGAAGCTGAATCCATTACTGAAAATTTCAACTCTGTTTTCGACCCTGTGGTGGAAATCATGGGAAATGTGCTTTTTTGGGATCCATTTGCCGCTATGGGATTGTACGACCCAATTGTGATGACCGATAAGGAAATGATAAGAACACCTGATTGGAATGCAAGAACAGATAAGATTTTTATACTTAAAGAGAAGCTAGTTCCAGATGGTCAACAAGTTAAAAAAGGTGATCCTATCGCCATCGTTTCTATAGACAAGAAAGATGCTGATACAGTGAAAGCAACGGCTGATGGTGAATTACACTTCAATGTAGAAGAAGGCAATGTCATTTTTAGCCCAAATAATACAAAAGATTTAATTGAACAAGGAGCTCAATTTTTCGCAAGTATCAAGTTTGATGAAGAACAACCGTTATTATACGCAAACGGAGATACAAGAGAAAATAGCATTCCATTTATAGTAGTATGGTTGATTGCTGGTGCGGCTTTCTTTACTGTAAGAATGGGCTTCATCAATATTCGCGGATTCAAACATTCCATAGACTTAGCCAGAGGGAAACACAGTGATCCTAATGCCCCAGGTAAAGTAACGCACTTTCAAGCATTAGCAACAGCAGTTTCTGCAACTGTTGGATTGGGTAATATTGCAGGGGTAGCTGTCGCAGTTTCTATTGGTGGTGCTGGAGCCACCTTTTGGATGATTTTAGCCGGTTTCTTAGGCATGTCCTCGAAATTTGTCGAATGTACGCTAGGTGTAAAGTACAGAGAGATTAAGGCAGATGGTAAAATTTTCGGTGGTCCGATGAACTACTTGCGGTACGGCTTAGAGAAACGTAATATCAAAGGATTGGGTAAGGTATTAGCCGGAATCTTTGCAGTACTGTGTATTGGTGCTTCATTTGGTGCTGGAAACATGTTCCAATCTAATCAGTCATTCCAAATTATGGCATCGCAGTTTACTGTATTAGAAGGCTGGGGATTCTGGTTTGGAATCGGATTGGCAGTTTTAGTAGGTATTGTCATTATCGGTGGTATTGAAAGTATTGCCAAAGTAACAGAAAAAGTAGTTCCAATTATGGCTATTGTTTATGTAGTTGCCGCTTTGGTTATTATTGGAATCAATTATGAAAATATAGGACCTGCATTTTCAGCTATTTATAACGGTGCTTTAAATTCAAGTGCACTTAAAGGTGGATTTTTAGGAGTATTAATTATCGGATTTCAAAGAGCCGCCTTTTCAAATGAAGCGGGTGTGGGTTCTGCAGCTATTGCACACAGTGCCACAAAGACACACAATGCCCCTTCAGAGGGTTTTGTAGGTTTGATGGAGCCATTTATTGACACGGTAGTGGTTTGTACGCTTACCGCATTAGTATTAATCTTCACTGGAATGCACGAAGTACCAGATGTTACAGGTGTGAAATTAACGGCTCAGGCCTTTGGTTCTGTAATCGGTTGGTTCCCTTATGTATTGGCTATTGCGGTATTCCTTTTTGCTTTTTCCACCATGATTTCATGGTCATATTATGGAATGAGAGGATGGACTTATCTTTTTGGAAAAACTAACAAATCAGAATTAGCTTATAAAATCACTTTCTTAGTATTTGTTGTAGTGGGTGCATCTGTGAGTTTAGGTGCAGTCTTGAGCTTTTCAGACATGATGATATTGGCCATGTCTGTCCCGAATATGATTGGACTTTACATTATGTCTGGTGAGGTAAGAAAAGATTTAGCTCACTACTTAAAGAAAAAGGCAGCGGGTAAATTAGGCCAACCTGATGATGATTTGAAAGCAGATGTATCTGCTATAAAAGGTGACGACTGATTATCTAATAATTCTATTCAAGACTTCCGACTTGTTTTGTCTTGAAATGGGCAACTGTTTGGATTTGACATTCAGACAGTTGCCTTCTATTGATTCCACCTTGCTAATGTTCACTATATAGCTTTTGTGGGATCTTATAAATTGTGCTGGAGGCAGTTTTTCTTCCATACTCTTCATCGTCATTAAGGAGATGATTTTCTGCGAATCTGTATGTATAATTACATAGTTTTCCATTGCTTCAACATAGCAAATTTCTTTTATCACTACTTTCTCCAGCTTTTGATCTGATTTCACAAAGAAGCAATCTAACGCTCGATCTTTTGCAGATTCCTGATTGTTTGAATTCTCCAAAACAAATCGATCTTTCGCTTTATTAACTGCTTTTAAAAAGCGATCGAAAGGATAAGGCTTTACCAGGTAATCAATCACATCCAGTTCGTAACCCTGTAAGGCATAATTAGGATAAGCAGTAGTAAAAATCACCATGGGAGGTTTAGAAAGTGATTTTAAAAATTCAATTCCAGTGATTTTTGGCATTTGAATATCAAGAAATATCAAATCAATTGATTGTTCAGATAGAAGTTTATTAGCTTCTAAAGCATTTTCGCAAGAAGCAACCAGCTCTAAAAATGCAATCTCCGCAACATAGGATTTTAAACCTTCTGCTGCCAGGTGTTCATCTTCCACAATTAAAACTTTCAAGTTCTTACTCATAATCAGATAAGTCTAGTTCAAGATTTACGATAAATAATTCATCTGTTCTATTGATCGCCAGCTGATGTTGATTTGGAAAAAGCAAGGCCAATCTTCTTTTTACATTGGCTAAACCAATTCCTCCCTCCTCTTTTGGTGCCGATTGCAGGTCAAAAGTATTTGATAATTCTATACTTAATTCTGAAGATTTTTTTTCAATCATCAAGTTAACAATATTCGATTTGTCGGTATCAGAAGAAAGGTGTTTAAAACAATTCTCCAGAAAAGGAATAATTAGTAAAGGTGGAATAGAAAAGCCCGATAAATCACCTCTCCTCTCAAAATTTACTTGCACTCGATGAGCTCTTCGAAGCTTTTCTAGCTCAATATAATTCTCCAAATACTGTAGTTCTTCCTCTATGCTAATCTGGTCCCCACTAAAGTCATACAGTTGGGAGCGCAGTAAATCAGATAATTTGATCAACATTTCCGCAGCCTTATCAGGATCCATTTTAATCAATACATAAACGCTATTGATGGTATTAAATAGAAAATGCGGATTGACTTGGGCTTTCAAATAGCTAAGCTCAGATAAAAGACTTTCTTGCTTTCGTTCCTTTTCAAACTTTTGCTGACGAGATTTGTCTATCATAGATTTGATCCCAATCAAAACTCCTCCCATAAAAAGATTAGAGATCAAAAATACAGAATATACCATAAGAAATTCTTTTCCGAAATAAAGCGGCATTTGATCTCCTAAAATCAAATAGATTACTCCATACATCACAAATGACAGGAAAATTGCGAGCAGTACATAGCCCATGAAAAATAACCACGGCTTGCCTTTTTTGAAACTGAAAGCTGACAATACATATTGCGATATATAATACATCATCGCATGAGAAACTACATAAACCGAAGTGACCAACAGCAAATCCATTTTATCTTCATAAAAACCGTAGTAGCCAGCCATGGCTATGGAAAAGTAAATTAGCCAACCGAAAAGGTGATGGATTTTGTATTTTTTTAACTGTTTCGCAATCATTCCCTAAAGATATTAAAGAAGACGCTATTCACAACTTGGCTTGACAAACTGCTTGTATGAATTGACGAATGGTATTTGGAAGTGATATTTCATAAGGCTCCTAGCGTTTTGTGCAGGAATGCAGTTGGTCAATACAATCCAGCCAATGGTCAATCAAATTTAATTAACTCAAAATTCAGTGCTTGATTTGAGCAAACAAAACAAAAAAGTCATGAAAAAATTATTCTTAAAATTACCAACAGCACTATTGAGCATTGCCCTTTTAATGATGGCTACAGAAGCAAAATCTGAAAACATACTGAGCACCACAATAGTTGGAAAAGGACAGCCTATGATTCTCATTCATGGCATGTCGTGTTCAGCCGATGTATGGGATGATGTAACAGCTCATTACAAAAAGGATTATGAAATCCATCTAATAACATTAAAAGGGTTTGGGAATAAAGAAAATGTGGAGAGCGAGCATTTCTTAAAAGAAGTCAAAAATGAGCTGATAGACTATGTGAAATCCAATAAATTAAAGAATACCATATTAATGGGCCACAGTATGGGAGGTTTCCTATCGCTTTGGGCAGCAGCAGAAGCTCCCACACTTTTTTCTAAAATCATTGCTGTAGATGGTATCCCCTATTTTCCTGCCGTACAGATGCCTGGAATTACTCCAGAAATGGCTCAAAATATGGCTAATCAAATGAATACCAATATGAAAAATGTAAGCGAAGAAGCTTTTGCACAACAGCAGAAGATGATTGTCGCAGGAATGATTGCAAATGAAGACAAACGACAGAAAGTAGTTGAAATGGGGGTCAATAGCAATAGAACGGTGACCACTCAAGCGTATGGCGAAATGTACACCACCGATATTCGTTCGGAAATGGAAAAGGTAAAAGCACCTGTTTTGGTATTAGGCGCATGGGCAGCATATGAGCAATATGGTAGTACCAAAGAAACTGTTGAAAATAATTACAAGGCGCAATGCAAAGATATTGATAATGTGAAAATTGCGGTTGCAGATGAAGCCTATCACTTTATTTTCTACGATGAGCCTAAGTGGTTTTTTAATCAGGTGGACAGTTTTTTAGCTTCAAAATAATTGAAATCTAGAGTGTGATGGTGATTCACACTCTATTCTTATTCACCAAAAAATAATAAAATCATGATGATCATGTCCGTATTATTAAGTGTGGCAATTACATTCTACATCCTCATAGTAACAGGGAAAATCAAAAAAGTAAAAAAGTAAAAAAGCCTTCCATTATCTTTTCCTGACTGGCTCTAAAATAATTCTAAGCAGAAGCACGGCAATCAGAATTGTTACTAAGGCTAAGGATTTCTCAAATATTGATGCCGCCAATATATTTCCTAGCGTATTTAACAGAAACATTAAAAAGAATAAACTCAAGCCTATTCTTGATATGATTAACCAGACTTTTGACTTAGCCCGCTGTCTTATTAAAATCAGTAAAAAACAGAAGCTTGAAGCCAGGATTGAAACCATCTCCAATTTTATAAATTCATTTGAACTTGTAATTTCCCCACCCCAGGTATATTTCATAAAAAAATCAATCTCAAAAAGCGTGAGGGATACAATCAAAATGTGAAATGCAATTAAGAAGCCAATCAATAACTGACTTATAGTTAGAGCCTTTCGAAAAGTAATAATTTGTGACATAGCAGAACTTTCAAAGATTTATTTAAAAAGTAAAAATTCAACATAACGGAAGGCTGATGCTAAAAGATTTGATCTTTCGGCTGCTTTCACCTCAAATGTATCGAGGGTAGTTCGATTGATCATTCTGCCCCCCGAAAAGACAATCTGAGGTTGTTCTAGAGTTGCTAAATTATCAAAAGGATTATCATCTACAAGCAACAGATTTGCCACTTTACCATTTTCAATAGTACCAAAGTCATTTAAGAATTTATGAGTTTTGGATGGATTTATGGTCGCTGTTTTTAAAACTTCATAATTTCTTAGTCCAGCTTGCTTGTAAAATGCCAGTTCCTGATGAATGGATTTCCCGGGAATAGTCACCCCTATTCCCGCATCAGTACCACAAACTATGTTTACACCAGCTTCGTGCAGTTTGCTAATAGCCAATAAATGAAATTCATGTTGATTTCTAATGCTAATTTCAATTGTGCTATCATTTCTTTTTGCACTATTCCATCGACTAAATTGCGCTTCACTATCCACCATCCGTATTAAGGGATTCATATAATTCAAATCCGATGAATTTAGAATACTATCATTTATAATCATTTTATAAATATTGTGATAGACAGTAAGTGTGGGACAAAAGGAAGTACCTTCAGCTTTTGAGAAATCTTCAACTACCTTTCCCAATTTTGCTGAATCCAATTTGTATTCCAATGGTTGCTGCACTATATCTTCCGCATGCTCAACTGATCTAATTTGTGGATTGAAATGATAATCATAAGCAACTTTATAACTCGGGTGGGCAGCAATATCCAAACCGCTAATCTTGGCTTGATCTATTACCACGTCAAAATATTCCTGAGGCAATCCATAATAGGTTTTGATGAAATCATAGCCTTTTTCCTTCGTATCGATAACTATCTGTCGAGCTTCCTCTTCACTGAAAATCTGAAAATTATCATCCCCAATGAATTCTGAACCTGTAAGCTTAGGGCCACTAGTAAAAAAATTAGGACTTAAAATCTCTCCAGATTCAATCAATTCCTTCATTCTTAAATGCATTGGCTGACCCCATAAGTTTCGTACTGTGGTGACTCCACTGGCTAAATACAAACCTAATTCGTATTCATCCCAAACATGCACATGCATATCGATCAAGCCAGGCATCAAGTATTGATCTTTACCATCAATGATGGTGTGTTGCTCCACGCTAATATCATTTGAAATTTCAGTTATCGCTCCATCTTCGATGAGCACCATTTTATCAACTAAAACAGTGTCGGAGGACATGGGCACAATATTTACATTTTTTATCAGATAAGAATTTCTTTCCGCTTCAGGAATGTTGGAGATTTTTAAATAATGAGTGCTTCGGTTATCCAATAAGAATACGGCCACAATAAAAATTACGATAACTGAAATAAGTACTGCAATAGCTTTAGCCGCTATTTTCAAGAGTTTCATTTCTTTTAAAAGTAAAGTCTACTAGAGTTAATACACCCGTAAATATAGTAGTTTCAGAATATTTAAAAATAGTATTATTAAGTATTTATCAACTTTTCACCTGGCCATTCTTGATCTCTCAGAGTTCTTTTGAACTATAATAGAATTGCATTATCCGGTAGAATCAAGCCTATTGACATACAGCTTGTCGTTTAATTCATTAGTCATTTAGGACAAAATCCAGTATTGATTGATTAAATCCACTTGGATTATCTAAAAAAGCTTCATGGCCTGCATTTTCTATTACTACAAATTTACTTTTACCAATGAATTGATGCGCACTATCCAATTCATTAAAGGGCGCAATATTATCGTAGAAACCTGTCATCAGTAGAATAGGTACTGCTATTTGATCTAAATCATCGAAGTAATTCACATTTTTCTCATTTTGCCAGAGCAAATCCCCAACCATATCATTATCCTTCCTTTTTAGGTATTTTACAGGGTTATACGGCTTTGAAAATATTACCTTAGCTACCATAGATAATGAGATTTTCCTTTTGCTTGCTTCAAAAGCTTTATCAACATATTCATTCCATTTATTGCTACTTTCAAGGTCGTCAATGACCTTTTGATGGCTCATCCAGTCATAAGCATTTTGCCAATATTCGGTTTTCACTCCTTTTTTGATATTGTCAGCTGCGATCAATTTCAAATATTCTGGTCTAAAATGATTATAGCGGGCATCCGAATAATCTGAGGTAAAAGGTGTAGAAGCGAGTATGGCGCCTGATAGAATTTTTGATCGTTCAGGATGACTGCTTAAAGCCTGTAGGATCATTTTCCCTCCTGCACTGTGACCAAACAAATAGACATCTACTTTATACTTATTCTGTAAATAATCCGCAATGGCCAATGCATCTAAACCAAATTGCTGATAGGTGATTTTTGAACTGTCAATTTGCGAGACTTTACCATTTAAACCTCTTTGATCATAATAGGCAATTGCTAATTCCTTTTCGAGAGAATTTTTCCATTTTGGATAATCAGATCTGGCAAAATCAATGGCTGTTTCTCCTGGCCCACCCTGAACAAAAATCAGCAATTTACCTGATTCCATATTACCTCTCACCAATACGGGGAAATCATAATTATCAAATTGAATCTTAAAGAATTCATTAATGAGGTGCTGTGCTGAAATACTATTTAGGCTCAGCAAGAAACCTACTACAATATATCTAATGCGCCTCATCTTTCTATTTTCAAATTACTCACTAGGTAAAGTTTTAAGGGAAATAAGAACATCCTCAATTTGTTGCCATTTTAAATTTTCTAATTGATTCTTGATCTGCTTTTAGGCTAACTCTGATCACTCTAATCCTGAATTTTTCGAAAGGATGCCTTCCTTTGTTTCCAAAATTCATCTTCATCCTCATTAGGCTTGCGGACAAAATCGTGTTGCCACTCTCCCTCTAAATTGTCATTGGAATCTATTCGTAAATGAAAATCGGCAAACATGGGCGTCACGGCTATTAAGTGCAGGGAATCCTTTGTACTTGATTTAACAACGACTGGATAGACTTCTCTTTTACGACTTCTCTTGAACGCGATTTCTCCTATCACTAAACCATTTTTAGTGCTTTCTAATGTGAGTTTGGCTTTCTTGCTTTTGCCATACAAAGAAGTGACTTTACCTGTCCATTCCCTAGTCAAGTACTCACTGTTTATATTAACACCTGCTTTTGCTCTTTTAGCATCCAGAAAAATTTGGGCGATGGCGTGTGCTTCTGCATCATTAAAGAATACATGTTCACCTGTATTACTCATATAAGCCAAAACTATCTTCTGTTCTGGCAAAAGCAGCCAATGCGTTCTGGCTGTAGGCATGCTTCCATTATGATGCCAGACTTCAGTATCGATTTTGCTGGAACCTAACTCCCATCCCAATCCATAGTAGGTCAACGCTCCATTCTTGAGATGTAATGACTTGGTCAATGTATCTACTGTTGATTTTTTGAGAAAATCGAAATTGATAAACTGATGCCCAATTCTGACCAAGTCTTCCGATGTTGACAAATAACCGCCCCCAGCGTACATGAAAGATCTGTTTTGAAAAGGTGCCAGTTCTCGCCTTTTTCTTCCTTTAATATAAAATTTACTGATGTCCTCAGAATCATGATTAGGAGAATCAAATGAAGTATTCTCAATTCCCAGCTGATCCCAGCTATCATTCATGATCTTTTCAAAAGAAACACCAGCAGCTTTCTCCATTAGAGCGCTCAAGAGTACCCAGCCGTAACTTGAATAGCCATATTCTGTACCAGGCTCAAAATCCAGTGGGTCATCGCGAAAAATAGTTACCGCCTCTTGAACTGTTTTGTAGTTTTTAGTTCTGAATTTAGGGTCGGCATCATTATAATGTCGGATTCCTGAAATGGAGCCCGCTAACTGCCTTACAGTAATTTCTTTCGCAGGAGCAGGATAATCAGGAAGGAAGTCTTCAACAGTATTGTCTAAACTGATCAGATTATCTTCCAGCAAATTTCCTAGTGCTATGGAGGTCAATGGTTTTGCAAGACTAGCCGTTCTAAACTGAGTTTTGCTCGTCACTGGAACAGCATTTTCCAGATCAGCATAACCCATGGATTCACTCCAAATCATTTCACCATCAATCATTACTGCAACTTGCAGCCCAGGAATATTAGTTTGCTTTTGATGTTCCTGAATGAGGAATCTCGCTTTGGCAATTGCTTGATCATATTCTTGTGCTACCAAAGAATAGCCCAATAAGAAATATGAAATTAATGCTGTGATTCTTCTGACCATCACTTCGAAATAGATTTATTATTAATAATGAATTCTTCTCCGCTTGATTTCACAAGCTTTAAGCTGTCCGTATTAATCAGAGTCCCAACATGCATTAGATAGTCACAGTAATTATCAAATAACTCTCTTGGTGTTTTGCCATTTACTGAATTTAATGTGTCCCCCAAATCAAAAGGTAAATCTTCAGTAGTTCTATCAACCACCCATTGATTATCATTCAAAACACCTGGAATGAATGGAGCATTAGGATCAATACTGACAGTCTTTCTTTCAATCAACTGAATTATATTCTTATCATAATTAATAATTACCTCAAAGTGCTTCAAAAACTCATTGCCCAAGAGCGCTTTTCCGTTTGCGGAGAAATTAACAGGAATACTAGTCTGAAATCCATCAATTTCAACTTCCAACTGTTTTTCAATAAGCGTATCCGCTTTGGCTCCGTAAATTCCAGTAGTTGATCTGTCGAAAAATAACTTTTCACTTCCTTCAAATTCTTTGGCTAAGGCAATGGGTAATACTAAACCACCATTATAGCCCACATCAAATAGGATGTTCTGCGCTTCCTTTCCACCTATTTTCATACTAATCAATGGCGTTCCAGAAAGCAATGGGTTATCAAATTCAATATTGTAAGCTGATTCTTTAACTACAAAGGGTTGATCTGAAAAATAGATCATCTGATGTTCGTAATCAATTTTCCAGTGGGCTAGCTTCATAATATTAGCCCCAATGATGCCATGCTGCGCTATGCAAGGACTGGCAGACTGCTCATCATACTCAACTTTTCCAGCTCCGACATTATAAAAAGCCGTTTCTCCAAAAACTAAGGAGTCTATTCTAGTGACCTCAATTTTTCTAGTTACTCCAGCTGCGGTAGAATTGGATTTGGTAGTGATGGTTTTCATACTGAGCGACTCTGCCAATCCCTTTTCAATTTTGCTATTGAAAGCGCCCGTATCAAAAATAAATTCTCGCTCTGTGCTATCACCATTTACTTTTGCTTTTACCACAATCAAGTCCTTTCTCATCTCAAAAGGGATGGCTTGTACAAACTTCTGACGCTTTAATTCTCCGCCACTTAATAACTGTACATTTTTTAAGTAACTACAGCTTATCAAAGTACTGGAAAGGATGATGACTACTAAGTAAAAAATATTTTTCATTTTGTGTTAAATTTTAATTCTGTTTTGTTTGTCCAGTATATTATAAATGGAATTCCGATTAGTGAAGGTAATGCAAAAGCTAAAAATGGATTCATGAATTCAAACCGTGTGACCATAGTAGAGAAAAAAGCGGTAAAGGTGGCAATATAGCCGCCCATCATATTTCCTAAATGATAAGTGTACCAATGATAGGCTTTTTCAGGTTTGGAAATAAATGGTTTCATATTGATGTAACTGAGGTACATTCCCCCAAGACCGAAACCTGCAGAAAGCAATACGCCAGGCACATTTATATCTGGTGTAACCGCATAATAAACGGCCATGCAAACAAATGAAAAGTTGGCTATGAAATTTATTGATCCTGCCAACCAATCAAACCATCTGGCTTCCTGCCCTTTGTGAAGCTTTTTCAATTTTAATATGCGAACTCCAGCAAAAACACTGTAGTAGCTGATGAAAGCGATTAAAAATAAGAACTTATTGAATTTATAAGAAGCTATTGTGATTCCAGTGATAAAGACCACTAACATTGCCACTGAGTATATTTTCCCAGCTTTTTGATGCGTTCCCTTCCCTTTGGTGGAACTTATGGCCACTGCGCCACTCAATATAGCAATTGCCCCTGCGCAAATATGCACGTATAATATATTTTGAACTATGTAATTCATATGATTAACGAGTATTTATGATTCTATTAGGATAAATAACCAATTGAATGATGTTGAATTCAAATTGATCGACTCTTGATATTTCTCCAGTAGGATTTTTGACTTTTTGTAGAGGATAATATCGAAGGTTTGTTCGTAAAATCCAGGTCTCCAATGGAGATGGAACTATGTCCCAGCCAAATATAATTCCAGGCGAAATCATTTTTGTTCTGGCTACTTCACTTGTCATCACATCATCTTCAAATTCAGCCGCACCCCATCTTTCATAGCTAATACTTGGTCCAATGAAAGGGACAAATCCATTGTAATCCCAGAAGAATTTGAACGCTTCTAATGCCACAGATCGTCTTCGAATTACGTGCTCTAGACCGTAGCTATTTGAATTTGAGCTGTAATCTCTATAACTAAAACCAATATGAAGCCCCGCATCATGAAATAAGTAGCCTAGCCCAAAATCCCAATTAAATTCGCCTTTATGCCGTGGTAAAGACTGCTGCTCACCTTGAGAGAATTGCGGGGCCTGCAAGAAATATGCTGCGCTCGGTGCGATACCAATAGAAAAGCTATTTAGTTTCCCTTTACTTCTCAATTCGTCTTCCTTCTTCTTGGTAGATTCATTTTTATAGCCTTTCTCTTCCTTTAGTGTCGTATCAAAATACTTTACAATCCCAACTGAAAAGTAATTTCGCGGTAAATGAAATATTTCTCTTTGATTTCGGCTCGTATAGAACTCTTTTTTGTTCGTGGGTACCCACATAAGTTCCGCATTGAGTTGCCATCCCTTATAAGCATAGGAAACCCCTGCTAAGGGCGATGCAGTGAAAAATAAATCATCTCTGCTTCCTAGCTCTTTATGATCCAACTTGAAAACCATCTGGTTAAATGAAACACCAGCATAAGGTCTCAATTTACCAAATTCCATTCTCCTTGGATAGTACCGAGCACTTAAATCTGCTCCTGGTTGAAAGAAATACTCAGTTTCTTCTGCCACTTTTTTATCCCCCAAATGACCAAGAGGAAGATTAACATTGAAATCCCATTTTCCCCAGAAATGCAAGCCTCCTATATTAAACCTTGGAGAAATAAGGGTTGGAAATTTACTACTCAAACCGTCTGATACAAATTGACCTTGTGTTGGTACTATCTGTGCATTAAATCCTATATAGGTTTGAGCAAATCTATGTTTGCTTTTCTCCTCCGTGTAGACTTGCGCATGGAGTATTTCAGTAGTGATTAAAATAATAAATGCTAATAGAACCTGCTTCATTTTTTACTTTTGTGTTTATGAATGATGAAGCAAATATGAGTTGTCAAATCAGCATTTGAGAAGTGATGAGTACTGTTTGGTATTAATGGGAACGATTAGGTGTAAAAAGGAAGCCCCTAAAAATTATGATTGATTTTCTCTTTTAATTCAGCAGATTTTGACCTGGCCACGGGAATGGAAACATTAGCATATCGTAGGATTACTTCAAAGTTTCTAGCATTACCCTGGACTTTCTGAATATGATTAAGGTTAATCAAATAACTTTTATGACAATGAAAAAAGGAATCATCTGGCAGCTGATCTGCTAAGTTCTTTAATCTATTCCTTATTAACTCCTTTTTGATTTCATTAGCTTCATTTATATAATATAAATCAAGATAATTTCCATCTGATTGTGCCCAAAGTATCTCCTTACTGGCCAACTGTAAGACCAACTGGCCATTTTCAGCTCTAATGGAATGTGTAAAGGCATGACTATTCTTTTCATGAGTTACCTTTTGGCTTAAATCCACTGCTTCCTTTAATTGCGTCCTCTGATAGTTATATTGCTCAAACAAAACCATAAAAAGTATGGGGAAAGCGCTAAATAAAAGCGTCTTGATGAAAACCATTCTAAACAAAGCAAAAGGACTACTATCTGCTATATCGATCCCTAAAAATATGATGAAAATGGTGAATGCAATCAAAATCAATACTGTGAAAATAAGAAAGACTTCCTTACCCAAGGTCCAAGCATCTTCATCCATCCATTTGGGAAAAGTGAATTTCAATAATTTCACTGAAATTAAAACCAAACTTGATGCAATTAGACCGAAACCTAGCGCAAAAGCCAAAACATAATTGATAGGAAGACTATTAAAACCCAGTGGTTTAAAAATAAAAATTAATAGAAAAGTAAAAATTCCGGGAATTACTATACTGGCAGAATTAAAAATGAAAGGATGTGGTTTTTGAAAAATGGAAAACATACTAGCAAAAGTAAGGGTTGCTTTTCACTTCCCTACAAAACTCAACAAATTAAAACTCTCAATTTTTTAATAATTGCTTTTTGCATTACTAATTATATATAACCAACCAATAATGAGCTAGAATGATTTTATAATTATGCGTTTAAGTAAAGAAATGAATTAAAAATCAAACAATAATTAATAGACTATCAATAAATTTTATTGGTTTTCAAAAGCACCCACATCAAAGCTTGCACCAGATGGTCTTGGCCTCCTCATGATGTCAATATCGACACCGAAGTTTGACACATTAGTTCCAGCATCAATTCCAGGCGAGTCTGGCAATAATTCAAACTCATAAGAATCTAGGTTCTTAAATTTCACGAAATTCAGATCTTGAGTAGCGATATTATGAGAAGTATCAATAGCGTCTATTTGTGAGCCAATGGCAATCAGCTGGTCGCTAGCATTAATTACCAAATTGTTTTTAAATCTTCGGACGGCATCTCTTTTATCAAAAATTACAAAGCCATATTCCCCAGAGTTTATAATATGATTATTAAAGAAATTTAAATATGGATTATCAAATATCAGGTCAAACTCATTTCCCCCATCGACACGAATACCACTTTTCCCAGACTCCATTATTATATTATTATAGACATCATTGTTTCCACCAATATTCAGCATCCTGAGTCCATTTCCTGTTCCTTTAATAATAACATTATTATAAAACAAACCTGTCATTGGTCCACCAATAAGAACGCCTTCATTTTGTCCATTTTCTGCACGAGTCCCATAATTAAAGATATAATTATCATAAATTTCAATATCTTCGTCTCCGTTTTTGATTTGCATACCATCATAACCCGTGTTTTCTATAATATTAGAAAAAACCTTAAGTCTTTTTATAACATGAGGATAGACAACATTAGGACATGAGTTACCAGTCCAACCAGCATGAAAACCATGTCCTATATATAGTCCTTCTCCGTTAACATTATGGACATAATTATTTCTAATAATAATGTCCGTCATTGTCCAAGGTCTGGCTGGATCTTCAAATAATTCACAATCTTCGTAGGGACTTGTTTTTAGTCCTATTCCAGCAAATCCGTCATTATTACCTGCAACTTCTAGATGGGCAATTTCAAATTGATTAGAAAACGTCCTCATCAACACATAAAATCCAGTGTTTGTAGTCACTTTAATACCGTAATTTGAACCACCACCATCTCCTAATAGCTTAAAATGTGAAGAATACTCAAAACTAATTCCTCCAGGTTTTGTGGCTTGAATAATTGCTTGACCATTACAATTTCTAATTATGACGGGGTTTGCCTCAGTACCATTGATGTTAGAAAACAACAGTCTGTCATAAGCTACCTTACTATCCAAGCATATAATATCACCGGGCTCAATATTCAATTCTTTACCATCCGTTTTGTAATCTGTGACTATGTACGTACAATCATCACAGTCAAAAGTCTCAAAATTAAAATCATTTGATGGTATTAGGGATGATTTACTTTCGGGCTCTACGTCACTGCTATTGCGACAACTTAAGGATAGTGATAAGGAAACAAAAAGAATAAGAATTGATAGTAAGGTCCTCATATCGCAATTAAATTTATAATAAAGATAGGAAAAAATAATATTAAATCAAGTTTTCTTGTAATATTTCAGTAATAGTCAAGACCCTTTAGCAGCGTCTTATGACTTGATAAAATATATAGAAATAAAAAATTCTCTCAAAACAGGATAGTGCTACTGTAGCTATTAAATATTTCAATTTACTTCTTCTACTTAAATAGCTATTCAATTGTTTTTGAAAAGAACTTGGATAGTTAAAAAGACAGTCCTAAACCAAGGTCATGTTTCTCTTTTTCTATTGCATCAAAGATTATATTTTCATCTGGCTCATTGGAACCATCAATATGATTCTTAACTTAAAGAATCATCCATACTTCAAAAACTTGTAAAAAATACTGAAAAGGTACTGACTTCCTTTTCAAATATTAGTTATCTTGAATTATGGACTGGATTTATGAGACAGACAAAACGGGAAATTACCGCTATTCCTTAGGTAAAAAAGGAAAAAAGACCTTGATATGCATTGGCGTAAATCCTAGTCAAGCAAAACCAGAACAGTATGATGGTACAGTTTCATCTGTTGAAAGAATTGCTCTTAATAATCAATTTGATAGTTGGATTATGCTCAACCTTTATCCTCAAAGAAGTGCCGATGCAAAATTGCTTCATCACAAAATTGAAAAGAAATACCATGAACAGAACCTAGAGATTATTGAATCTTATCTTGAAGAGGATGAGGTATTTATATGGGCAGCATGGGGAAATCTTATTGATTCAAGACCTTTTTTAAAGCATTGTCTATCAGATATTTTCAATATGAGTCAATTTTACGATTGTCAATGGCTTTCGGCTGGAGAACATTTGAAAGCTGGTCATCCCAGGCATCCTTTGTATTTAAAAAAGACTACAATCCTATCTGAATTCGATATGGAACACTATATGGAAACTGTCATTCAACCTGAGGATGATAGATTTTAGCTGCATTTTTATAAATCTCTTCTTTATCTAAAGTCATTGGTTTTAAATCCTTATTGACAAACATTTCCATTTGATCCGTATAATGAGGACTTTCAGGCTTGGAAGAAGCCCCATACGGCATAATAGATTCCAATTTTGGTAAACCCTCACCAAATCGAGCCAGTAAAATATAAGATTCTCCTACATAGGTCTTTTCCTTTAAGCCATCTCCGAACTTATTAGTGTACATTGGTGCAATCACATCAGGTAAACCCTCTATAGGCATTTCTGTTTCTCCACGCTTATGTACCTGCAGTTTGCTAAGCGGGACTTGAATGGTGCCAAATTCAGCTATCAATTGGGATTGGGATTTTTTAACAATTTCAACACCTTTAGCTTTATCGATCTTTTTTCCTTTTGCATGTGTGATTAACACTTTCATCAATCCGGCACCCACGCTTTCACTTTCCGCTTTTCGATCCCATTTCTGAAGAATGGTCAAATATTCTTCTATTTCAGGATAATCCTCAGGCGTTAAGCTGAAAATGATATTAACATCTTCAACAAATTGAAATTGATCTGGATATTGAATATCAAATTTTATCCTTTTGAAATCCTGATAACTCAATTTCACTTTCTTACTGATTAAGCTTTGGAAACGAACACTCCTATTGTTATCCTTTATAGAAAATCCCATTTCTGATGGAAAATCCAAGGAATCCAGATTTTCTTCGTATGCAGTAGCATTAAATGGAGTATTATTCATATTGAATAAATATCCTGATGCAGGATCGAGGTAGCTAGGTAGTTCATCATAGGAATGATACTGATTCCACAAGGTGGCAGAAGTATCTCCAGGCAATACCTTATCCCACCTATAATTAGTATTACGCAGTGGTAATTTAGCATTGCTAACATAGTAAATGTGATGGTCTCTATCTGCATAAACAACATTAAAGTCTGGAAGCTCTAAGCGTGAAATGACTGATTGAAATTCTTCAAAATTTTTAGTTTTGGTCATTTCATACCATTGCTGAATGGCTTTCAAATTCTTATTCGAGCTGAAGCTTACAGCAAAAAAACCATTTTTATTTTCTAAAACAGGACCATAAACACTATTGTAATAAGTTTTGGAAATCGGAATAGATATTCCCAATATCTTCACCTTAAGCTTGGCTTTTCGCTTTTCTAATGCCAAAACTTCACCATCAAAATAGTAATGCTCTTTTTTTTCATTATGCATTCTTAATTGATAAACATCCATTTTATCAGGGTGATTCACTGTATGTGCCCAGCCCAAATTTTCATTTACTCCATGGAAAATAGTAGGACTAGCAGGAAAGAGTGAGCCTAGCATATTCAATCCATCTTCACTGTGCATATGAACTTCATACCAACTTGCTGGTCCTTCAAAGGGTTGATGGGAATTCACGGCCAAAAAGCTTTCACCTGTAGTTGTTTTAGTTTTGCTGATAGCGATGCCGTTTGAACCAATACCAATATACGGATTATTGAATTTCTTGTTAGCAGCTATATCTCCTACAATTTTATCTACCCCACTCATGGATGATAATGATAAAACAAAGGCGGTCAGCATATCATCTTCGATTACCGGAAACAATTTTCTATGCAGTACTTCTTTATGGTGCTTTTCGGCATAAGCATTAATTCCTTGAATATACCCGTCCAATAGGGCTCTAAACTCTGGCGATAATTCGTTCTTCTCCTTTTCAACAAGATCGGGAGCACCAATAAATTGTGTAAAAAAATCAATTCCTGCTCCATCTTTCCCGAATTGTTGTCCTGCCATCAGTTTACCGGCAATCAATGTTGATTGAATCGTTTTAAAATCATCCTCTGCATGAGCCCAAGCTAATCCGTAGGCTACTTCTGCATCAGTTTCAGCATAAATATGTGCCACACCCCACTGATCTCGAACAATATCAATTTTTTGGGGTGTGATCTGGGCGCTAACGGATTGAAGATATAAAACCAAAAAGAATAGTAGGCTATATTTCATATAAGTCGTTAATTAAACTAAGTGTTAAATCTCTAAATTTATTAAGGAAAATTTAAAGTCAACATAATTTCCCTATAATTGTAATCAAATTTTTATGGAAAGATCATTCAAAAAGAATTATGATTAAATACAATCCCAAAAACTGGTTAGGTCTAATTTTTCATACCTATAGTAGACAAGTCGTTAAAACTTTGATGCCCGCTTTATTGATAATGGGAGCATACACTGGAATTGTTACTTTCTTGTTAGAAGATTACTTTAAATTAGAATTCAATAGTACAACCGTGGTGCACTCGCTGTTAGGTATAGTTTTGGGTTTATTCTTGGTTTTTAGAGTCAATTCTGCCTACGACAGATGGTATGAAGGAAGAAAATTGTGGGGATTGCTATTGAATAATTCCAGAAATCTGGCTTCCAAAATAAATGCTTTTATTCCAAAAGAAAATGATAAAGACAGAGCATTTTTTAAAGGATTAATTCCGGCTTTTGCATTTGCCTTAAGAGATCACTTAAGGAAAGGTATAAAACCGAAGCACTTGAAATTAGTTGATGAGGAAATTCTACATGAATTAACTAAGAAGGAGCATATACCTAATGCAATTACTTCCTTGATGTATCAAAAGCTTAATAAGCTATTGACTGAAAACAAGTTAAGCCCTCATCAATTTTTTGTTTTAGATAAAGAGATGAAAGAGTTTTCAGATATCTTGGGGGGCTGCGAAAGAATAAAAAATACACCTATCCCCTATTCTTACAGCATGTTTATTAAGAAATTTATCTTTACTTACACAATTACACTACCACTCGCATTTATTACAGAGTTTCATTACATGACGATTCCTATAGTTTTATTCATCTTTTTCATTTTGATCAGTGTTGAGTTAATAGCTGAAGAAATTGAAGAACCTTTTGGAGGCGATGTGAATGACCTACCTACTGGAGAACTGTCAGAAAAAATTGAAACGAATGTTAAAGAGTTGTTTGATTGATACAATTAACTTAGTCTTCGCCATTAAATAGAGTTATATCCTCATAAATTTTTATATTGCTGTGTAAATGAAATGTATTTATGGAGCGTTATGATTTAGTGATTATTGGAGCTGGCCCTTCTGGTTACGCTGCAGCCATGAGGGCAGTAGATTTAAAGAAAAAGACACTTCTAATTGAAAAAAATGTTTTAGGAGGAGCCGGTATTACCAATGGTGCATTATCTTCTAAAACGTTATGGGAACTATCCCGCGATATGTTAGCATTTCGCAAGAATTTGGATCGCTATCATCTTGAGCCTCCTAAAGCCGTGTGGGAGGAAATTCAATTGGAAGTTCAAAATGCAGTAAAAGAAAGGGTTCATTTATTATCCAGCCATCTGACAGAACTTCAGAATAATTCAAAATACAGTCCATACATCAATTTCATTGAAGGAGAAGCATGCATTGTTAGTGATCATATTGTAGAAATTGAAACCCAGCAGGAGCGATTAGCTGTTGAAACTGACTACATAATTATTGCCACTGGTAGCAGGCCCAGGTATTTGCCTAATATTCCAGTAGATGAGGAACATATTCTGACTAGTGATGGCATTGAATTAATGGATGGCTTTCCTAAGAGCATGGTTATCGTTGGAGCCGGAGTTATAGGTTGTGAGTATGCAACCATTTTTTCTGGCTTTGGCCAAACAAAAGTGTATCTAATAGATAAGGGAGATTCAATTCTTCCATTTGAAGACCCAGATGTTGTTTCTGTAATTGAGAAAAATTTAGAAATGCAGGGCGTGCACATTCATAGAAACTCTTCCCTATCTCATATCGAGAGAAAAAATGGAAAAGTTAGCTATACATTGAATTTTTTGGACGGGCACCAAGAATCTTTTGAAGTAGACAAAGCGCTGGTGTCCGTAGGGAGGGTTCCCAACTATGAGAATTTGTGGGAAGATGCTGTTCGTGTCAAAATGGGGCAAAGAGGCGTAGAAGATGATGACACCAAGACATCCGTGAGGAATATTTTTGCGGTTGGAGACATCACGGCAGACATCAACTTGGTGAATGTTGGAGAACTAGAAGGGAGATATGCAGTTGAAAAAATATTTGGTAATCCACGCAAGAAGCTTGTATACGAAAATATCAGTACCATAATGTTTCTAAATCCTGAAGTCGCAGGCGTAGGTTATAATGAAAAGGCAGCTCAAGAAAAGGGATTGAATTATAAAGTTGTAACTACTGATTATTCCACCATCGCCAGAGCCGTTGCCAAACGAAACACACAAGGTTTTATTAAACTGCTAGTGACTGATGATGAAGAAATGAAGATATTGGGAATGAGAGTAGTCGGTGAACAAGCTTCTGCTGCAATTCAAGCTGTAGCACTTTTAATTAGTATGAACAAAGGGATTGAGGAATTGGCTGAGTGTGTGCATCCACATCCTTCTATCACGGAAGGAATCCAGGAATCAGTAAGAGCTCTTTTAGGTAAATCCATTTTAAAATCAGGATTGTTGAAAAATAAAGTAAATTGTTATTGTTACGATTGCCACAAAAAAGAACGTATGACCATTTAATGGTGATGGACGGTTTAACAAAAATCCTTGCTGAAGGTTTGTAAAAATAAAAATCTATGAAAAATATTATTCTCGTATTCTGCTGCTTCATTACTTTAAATTTAAATGGACAAGATATAATTAAAACAAATGATGGAGATATTAAAATTCATCCAATTGTGCATGGAACCTTGGCCCTTGAATATAAAGAGTTTACAATTTATGTGGATCCCTACGGAGGCGCAGAAGGCTTCAAAGGGCTTAATGATGCTGATTTAATTTTGATTACTGATATCCACGGAGATCACTTAAATAAAAAAACGTTAACTGCCCTCAATACTAAAAAATCTCATTTTGTAGTTCCTGAAGCGGTGGCAAAACAAATGGAAGGAATTGATAATTCCGAAATAGAAATTTTAAACAATGATAACAGCACATCTTTCAAGGGTATTAAAATAACTGCCGTCCCTATGTACAACCTTCCCGTTGATGCTGAAAGTAGGCACCCCAAAGGAAGGGGAAATGGTTATTTATTGAATATTGCTGATAAAGTGATTTATATTTCTGGAGATACTGAAGATATTCCTGAAATGCGAGCCTTGAAAAATATTGATATCGCTTTTGTATGCATGAATTTACCCTATACTATGTCAATTGAACAAGCCTCTGATGCCGTATTGGAATTTCAACCTAAAATTGTTTATCCTTTTCATTTCAGAGGACAGGGAGGTTTTGCAGATGTAGAAAAATTCAAATCTGTAATTAATTCTACGAATAAAGATATAGAAGTAAGATTGAGGAATTGGTATACTGAAAACTAAAAGTAAAGGATTAAAAGCTTAATATTGTTTTGAGAGTATATTTATAATAAATTGAAGTGATTAAGCTTTAATATTAAATATATGCTGGTAAGAATAGTGATTTTCTTATTTTTTGTGTTTCCTGCAATTTCCTTTGCCAACGACCAAACAGACAGTCTTAAGAATGTATTGAAGGCGGAGATTGCAGACAGCACTCGGGTAAACATATATAAAGACCTACTTTATAATATGAGTACTTCGGAACCGTCTCAGGCGATTTTTTATGGTCAGCTCGGATTAGATTTAGCTAGAAAAATAGAGGATGTATATTCTGAAATTCAGTTATTAAATAATCTGGGAATTTCATACTACGGTTTAGGCGCTTACGAAAAAACCTTAGAATATTTTTTGAAGGTCTTAGAGTTGGAAAAGGAATTAGATAATCTACCCTCCTTATCCAGAGCGATGAACAATGTAGGGATTATCTACGATGAAATCGGGAGACTAGATAAATCAGCAGATTACTATGAAGAGTCTCTAAAATTGAAAGAGTCCTTCCAAGACTCCCTTGGAATTTCCACCACTATGAGCAATTTGGGATTACTATATCTCAAAATGGAAAAGCCTGAAAAAGCTATTCAGTACTTTCGAAAGTGCTATTTGATTGATAAAAGGCTAAATGATCCTGTTGGAATTTATAATTCCCTACACAATATTGGCATTTACCACAAAGATTTCGGAGATCAAGATTCAGCAGTATATTACATTGAAAAAGCTTTACTGGCTGTACCTAAAGGAGAGAAACACTTTGATAAAACCTATATCGTCAAAAGTCTGGCGCAAAGCTATTTGAGAGTAAAAGACTATGACAAAGCGAGCAAATACTTTCAAAGAGCTGTAAATTCCGCTATTGAAGTTGAAGCTTTGGATGTTTTGAGGGAATCCTACAAAGGCTTGTCTGAAATCTATGAAAACAATGCACAATTTGAAAAATCTTTATCGGCATATAAGAAATACAAGGCTTTAAACGATTCTATTTTTAACCAAGATTTTAATAGTAAAGTATCACAGCTAGAAAAGAACTTTGAAATCCAGTCTAAAGAAAAAGAAATTCAACTACTGACGAATAAAGCAGAGATTACTAGCTTGCAATTGACAAGAAGGGAATACACAAATTACTTTCTGATTGCCCTAGGAATTATGTTGGCTGTGGTGGCATTTATCAGTTACAACCGATTTCAAATCAAAAACAAATCACATAAAGTCCTCCAGCTAAAAAATGAAGAAATCAATTTACAAAAATCTGAAATAAAAGAAAATCGAGATGAAATTGCTGCTCAGAGGGATAATATTCTAGATCAGAAACATGCTTTAGAGGAAGCTAGTTCTGAAATCATGAAAAGTATCTGGTATGCACAACATATACAACAAGCGATACTACCCGATCTAAACCAGATCAAATCTGTTTTTCATGAGTTTTTCATGCTATATATGCCAAAATCAATAGTCAGTGGTGATTTTTATTGGTTTACTAAAAAGGATGATAAAATATTTTTCGCTCTTGCTGATTGTACTGGACACGGTATTCCAGGAGCATTTATGACAGTCATGGCCAATGATTTGTTGAATAGCATCGTCATCCAACAAGATGAACATGATTGCGCCAATATCTTGAATTTATTAGATGAAGCCGTCTTGAGCAGTCTGCAATACAAAGGCAATTCATCCAATGATGGATTGGACATTGCACTATTTTGTATAGATTCAAAATCACGAGAACTCACCTTTTCTGGTGCTGGAATAGATATGTTAGTATTCCAGAAAGAGGAATGGAGAACATACAAAGGAGAAAGATTCTCGATCGGTGGATTTAAAGAATCGGAATTTAAAAATGCTAGAAACAAAAAGCTAAATCTTGAAGATGACGCCCAGATTTATTTTTATACCGATGGCTATGTGGATCAATTCGGTGGGAAAGAGGATAAAAAATTTATGAGAAAGAGGCTGAGCTTAATTTTGGATGATATAAAACTACTACCTTTTGAGCAGCAGAAGTTAAAACTGGAAAAAGCCATTACTGAATGGAAAAGTGATCGGGAGCAGACTGACGATATTTCCTTTACTGGAATAAGGATTTGATTGGGAATCGGTTGAAAATCATCTCGAAAGAATGCCATGAATCCACTACGATGTACTAGTAGAAATCGGATAAAATGAAAAGCAACAAGACTCAAACTAGGGGTTAAAACCCTGCTAAATTTTTAATTAGAGTTCATTAAGCGAAATAATAAGATGACGGATTTCAAATAAGTACATTTAAGTCTATTACAGTACAGAATTCTTAAATCAATTTAATTCTTCAATAATACTTAAATCAAGACCCATCATCCTGACGGATGATGAGTGCTTTTCTTATACTTATCCAAATTTTCCTTTCAAGGCTGCTAATTTAGCCTGCAAATCTCCTTCCACTTCTTTTTCTTCCTGTTTTTTCTTGAACTTTCCTTTTGGTTTTTCTTCTTTTGACTGTTGCTTAAAAGGATCCTTTTTCATCGAAAACGATATTCGCTTTCTTGCCTCATCTACTTCCAAAACTGTTACTTCCACTTTTTGCGCCACATTTACCACTTCAGCTGGGTTACTTACAAATTTATCAGCTATATGACTTACATGTACTAGTCCATCTTGATGTACGCCAACATCTACAAATGCCCCAAAATTCGTAATATTAGTAATAATGCCTGGAAGTTTCATCCCTACTCTCAAATCCCTTATTTCATTAATTCCCTCTGTAAATGAAAAAGCTTCAAATTGCTCTCTCGGATCTCGACCTGGCTTGGCCAATTCCTGCATAATATCTTGTAGGGTTGGAAGTCCAACGGTTTCCGTCACATAGCTCTTCATATCCAATTTTTCCCTCAGTTCTTTTCTTCCCATCAAATCAGCAATGGTTGCATTCACATCTTTGGCCATCTTATTGACAAGTGCAAATCGCTCCGGGTGAACTGCACTGCTATCCAAAGGATTCTTGGCATCGCTAATTCGTACAAATCCTGCCGCTTGCTCAAAGGCTTTGTCTCCCAAGCGAGGTACTTTCCTCAATTCTTCTTTGCTCTTGAAAGCACCATTTTCATTTCTGTATTTTACTATATTTTCAGCTATGGAAGGTCCCAAGCCAGAAACATAAGTCAACAACTGTTTACTGGCAGTATTTAATTCGACACCCACATTATTCACACAGCTTACAACCGTATCATCCAAACCAGCTTTTAACTGATTTTGATCAACATCATGTTGATACTGCCCTACTCCTATTGATTTAGCATCTATTTTAACCAATTCAGCCAATGGGTCCATTAATCTTCTTCCAATAGAGACTGCTCCCCGAACTGTTAAATCATACTCCTTAAACTCTTCTCTTGCTACTTCTGAGGCTGAATAAACAGAAGCCCCGCTCTCATTTACCATGACTACAGTTATTGAATTTGGCAATCCTATCGAATTAACAAATTTTTCAGTTTCTCGACCTGCAGTACCATTTCCTATAGCTATAGCTTCTACATTATATTTTTCTACTAATTGTAATATCAAAGCTGCAGCCTTTGCAGTTTGTCTTTGTGGCTCATGCGGATAGATGGCTTCATTAAACAATAATTTTCCTTGTCTATCAAGGCAAACCAATTTGCAACCCGTTCTAAAGCCCGGGTCAACAGCCATCACATTTTTCCTCCCCATTGGAGCTGCCAATAAAAGTTGTCTTAGGTTATCTGAGAACACTTTGATTGCTTCTTCATCGGCCTTTTTCTTGGTGAAAATACGAATTTCAGTCTCCATACTAGGTTTCAGTAAGCGTTTGTAAGCATCTGTAACAGCCAATTTTACCTGCTCTGCTGCTTCATTTTCACCCTTTACAAAATGCTTTTCCATTATAAAAATTGCATCTTCCTCCTCCGGACTGATATCCAGCATTAAAATCATCTCCTTCTCTCCTCTTCGCATGGCCAAAACTCTATGGGAAGGAGCAGTTTTAACATTTTCTTCCCATTCAAAGTAATCTTTGTACTTCTGACCTTCTGTTTCTTTTCCGCTGAGCACTTTAGATTTGAATTTCCCTTTTTCTAAAAATAGCTTACGAATGTCGGTTCTAACTTCCGCGTTCTCATTAGCCCATTCTGCAATGATATCTCTAGCACCTTGCAAAGCAGCCTCAACATCTGCCACTTCTTTTTCTTCATCAATAAATTTGGCTGCCTCAGCTTCTAGATCAATGCTGCCTTGTTCAAAAACAAGTTTTGCTAAAGGCTCCAGGCCTTTTTCTCTGGCAATTGTAGCTTTGGTTCTTCTTTTCGGCTTGTATGGCAAATAAATATCTTCCAACTTAGCCATCGTTTCGGCCGCATTGATTTCCTTCTCCAATTCAGGAGTCAGTTTTTCTTGCTCTTTAATGGATTTAAGGATAGCCTCTCTCCTTTTATCTAAATCACGTAATTGCTGTACTCTATCCCTGACATCAGCAACTGCAACCTCATCCAGACTACCTGTCATTTCTTTTCGGTAACGAGAAATAAAGGGTACGGTAGCTCCCCCATCCAATAATTCCACAACTGCTTTAACTTGTTGAGGACGAACATTTAATTCGCCCGCTATTTTAATAATATGATCCATGTTTTCCTTCAGATTCTAGACTTTCTAAATGTTACTTGAAATTCAAAATGCTAAGATGTCTACCCGTGCTTATTCATTCAATATCCTAACACCTTACGCACCCTCCCAATAGTTTTCGTAGCAATTTCAGTTGCTTTTTCTTCTCCCTTTTCTAATTTTTTATGGAGCTCATCTAAATTCTCCATATAATGATTGAAGAGTGCTCTTTCTTTAACAAATTTTTCAACTATCAATTCATATAGAGCTTGTTTGGCATGACCATAACCATAGTTCCCAGCTTCATAGTTTTGTCGCATTTCAGCAATCTGAGCTTCTGAAGCTAATAATTTATAAATATTAAAGACATTGCAAGTATCAGGATTTTTTGGTTCTTCCATAGGCGTACTGTCCGTAATAATTTGCATTACATTTTTACGGAGCTTCTTATCCGTTTGGAAAATATCTATGGTATTACCATACGACTTGCTCATTTTCTGTCCGTCTGTTCCAGGGATGGTCATAATTTGCTCATCGATTCTAGCCTCGGGCAATACGAAAATATCACCATAACGATGGTTAAAAGCACTTGCAATATCACGAGTCATTTCCAAATGTTGCTTTTGATCTTTACCAACAGGCACAATATCCGCATCATAAAGAATAATATCACAGGCCATCAATACAGGATAAGTAAATAGCCCAGCATTTACATCTGCCAACCGGTCCGATTTATCCTTGAAGGAATGTGCGTTGGCCAACATAGGAAAAGGTGTATAACAGCTCATATACCAATTCAATTCCGTGACTTGTGGAACTTTCGACTGTCTGTAAAATAAATTTTTATCCGTATCAAAACCAAAAGCCAACCAAGAGGCAGCTACAGCATTAACGTTATCTTGGCGAACATCCGCATCTTTAATAGTAGTTAGTGAATGTAAATCCGCAATAAAAAAGAAGCTTTCATTTTTTGCATCTTGAGATAATTTAATAGCTGGAATGATAGCGCCTAGTAAATTACCCAAATGTGGTTTTCCTGAGCTTTGAATACCCGTTAAGATTCGTGACATTTTATAAATTTTTCTTTCTGATGATTTTATCTAAACTATAATTCCCTCCTCCGTTCAAAGCCGTAACAGAAAAAACTGCTGCATATAGTAGTCCTAACTCCTGCTTTCCGAACGGATCACCACCATGGACTACTAAAGCGGCAATCAACATGGTGAATAAAACGGGTACACTCGCCAAACGGGTGTAAAGCCCTAAAACTACTAAAATCGAACAAATAAATTCTGCAAAAACAGTTGCAAACAGACTGACCTCTTCCCCCAAACCAATAGGATCTGCAAAGCTGAAATCCCCACTTAGTAATTTCATAAACTTTGGATAACCATGGGTAAGCATCATCAATCCACCTGCAAGACGCAATATTAACAGACTTGTATTTTTAAATGGCATAATTTTTTAAATGAAATTCATGAATTGTTCTACATTTATTAGGAAATACAAAATTCATTGAGAATTGTAGATTTCAAAAAAGAAGATTTGCTTATCTTCGTTAATAACAAAAAACGAATTTATGAAGAATATTCATTTGCTTAAAAGTTCACCTGCGATTGTTTTTCTATTTTTTATCCACATTACAGTATTTGCACAAAATAATACCGCTAAAATCACATTTCTAGAAGATAAGCACGACTTTGGAACTATAGAAGAAACAGGAGGGATTGCCGAGTATAGTTTCAAATTCGTAAATGATGGGACCGATTCTATAAAATTAACATCTGTAAGGGCTTCATGTGGTTGTACTACTCCATTTTGGGAGAAAAATGCTTTAATGCCCGGGGATACAGGTAAAATCGAAGTTGCCTACAACCCGTTAAACAGACCCGGTAAATTTGACAAAACGGTAACAATCAGAACTTCAGGAGAGCCAGAAACTAAAATCTTGCGGATTGCAGGATATGTACAACCCAGACCCAAAACTATAGAAGATGAATATAGTACTGAAATCGGAGGCATCAGGTTAAAAAGTAAGTTTATTAACTTTGGAAATATCACCACAGAAAAACCAATAAGTAAGCAAATTGAAATCTATAACCAAACTGAAGATACTATTAAGGTTTTGGATAGATTTGTTTCCGCTGATTTCATCAAAGTAACCAAACTACCTGCGATAGTTCCACCTAAGGAAACCACTGAAATTGAAATCAACTACCTTCCTAAATCAAGGGCTGATTTAGGCTTTATGAATGATCCTTTGACACTTTTTACTGATGAGTTAGAGAATAGCAATAAAGCCATAAATGTGATAGCCACCATTAATGAATACTTTCCTCCCATGACTGAGGAAGAACTGGCTAATGCACCTCATATTGTATTTGAAACGCAAGAATACGACTTTGGACATATTAACGAGGGGGAAAAAATGACCCATAGTTTTAAATTTACTAATACTGGGAAAGACTCCTTAAACATTCGAAAAACCAAAACCACTTGTGGTTGCACAGTTTCAGAATTATCCAAAATGGATTATGGACCAAATGAATCAGGTGAAATAAGCATTACCTATGATTCCAAAGGAAGAAGAGGCACTCAGATCAAAAGAATAACGTTGTTTTCTAACGATCCAACCGCTCCAACTCAAGATTTGATTATTAAGGCTTATGTCAGGGATAATTGATAGAGATTTGATTTGTGCCTAATTTATCATTTGTAATTTTTTACAAATCTAAACACGGCACATAATTTGATTAGGATTTGTTATATTAGCTTCATGTCGTCAACTTTTAAATAATTGAAAATGAGAATCCTATCAATCTTATTATCGTTCTTATGTGTAGAAATGAGTTTCTCACAAGAAGTCAAAAACTACTCCCCGGACGAAATAATTGTAAAATTAAAACCGAGCTCAAATACAAGTCCAAACAATCGTCTAATAAATCAGAAATTTGGGATTAAGCTTTTGGATTCAATTAATAGTGTACAAGATTTTGATCAATTGAATTTAATTGGTAATAAGGAAAAAAAAGATACTTATCTATTAAAATTTAAATCCGCTAAGAACATTGATCAATTGATCAATATTTACGAAAATACGGACTTATTTGAATACGTGGAACCAAACTTTATTGGCACAGGCGGGGGGCAAAGAGGAATGTCATCGCCAACCGATGACCCGTATTTTTCGCGACAATATGGGCTATTTAATGATGGCTCCTTTCAATTATCTCCGTCAGTTCAAGATGCAGATATTGATATGGAACTAGCTTGGGAAATAGAAAAGGGAAGTTCTTCAATTACTGTTGCTGTACTTGATGCCGGACTTAGAATGAATCATCCTGAATTTAACGGAAGAATATGGAGCAATCCTAATGACACCATGGATGGGGCTGACAACGACAATAATGGATATACGGATGATCTGCATGGGTGGGATTTTGTAAATGAAGATAATGACCCCTATGATGATCACGGTCATGGAACCAATGTAAGCGGAATTATCGCTGCCGGTCATAATGAAATTGGATATGCAGGAGTTGATAAATTTGCAAAGCTTATGACTTGCAAAATTCTAGACGCAAACAATTCTGGTTTGTATTCTTGGTGGACTGAAGCGATTTATTATGCCGTTGATAATGGCGCAGATGTAATTAATATGTCTGTAGGAGGCTCTGGCTTTTCAGCATCAATGCAAGAGGCGATAGAATACGCTTACAATCAAGGTGTTACGGTTGTAGCATGCATGATGAACGAAAATAATGATGTTACCTACTATCCAGCAGGCTATTCAAGCACGATTGCCGTAGGCTCAACAAATGCAAATGACGAACGGAGTTCACCATTTTTCTGGAGCCCATCTAGCGGAAGTAATTTTGGTAATCATATTGATGTGGTTGCTCCAGGTAATTACATATATGGCTTGAGCCATACATCTGACACCAATTATGATACTTATTGGGGTGGTACTTCACAAGCAACACCATTGGTTACTGGCTTAGTTTCTTTGCTATTATCACAAGACCAAAGCAGAACACCAAATACTATTAGGAAAATAATCCGAAATAGTGCGGAGGATCAAGTCGGAAGTTTTCTTGAGGATAAAGCAGGTTTTGATATTTATTACGGCTATGGACGAATCAATGCACATGTAGCGCTACAAGATGAGGTATTATCTGTCTCTGATCCATTAAATGAAAAAAGCTTAAAAATTTTTCCAAACCCAACAACTAACTTCATACAACTTGAGAGTTCAAGTGATTATGAGGAAATAAGAGTAACTGATTTAAGAGGTACTGAATTTTACAATAAAAAAACTGATTCCAATTTAGAAGTATTGACAATTAATATTTCTGATTTCCCAGTCGGTTTATATATTGTCAACATAATAGGTAAGGACAATCAACTTATTCAATCCAAAAAGATAATCAAGAATTGACAGACGAGAAGCTCTAATGTTGTAACATCCCATTCTACAGGCCCTTCTGAAGGACCTTTGAATCTCTTATTCAATACGAACACTGACAGCTTCTTCTCCTATTACTTCTAGACATGTGACATACACTTGCTCCCCAACCATACAGATGCTTCCACCTTCCTCTGCCGTTTCATATCCCAAACGAACCCGCTGGCCATCTACGTAATCAAAGTTCCATAATGGATCTTCCGTTGCGCCTTCTGGCAATGGAGGAGTTCCACACCAGCCCCATCTCCAAACAGGCTCAAGGTAATCACCATTGTCTAACTGAAAAACAAATCCACAACCATCCATACCAGTTAGATCGACAACTGTTGCAGAATAAATACAATCTTTTGAAGTTTGGGTCTCATGAAAGTCACAGGACCAAATACAAAACAAAAGAAAAAATAATCCAGTGAATGATTTCATAATAAAATAGTCTTGATCGTCTTTAAGACCCAGTTTTGATGTAGATGGTTGGAAAATACACACTTCACGAAAGTCTCAACAGGATAATGCATATTTGGTATCAATCTAGCTGGGGGAACATATTGGCGTTCTACCCTCTACAAAACTAAAGCATATTCAATCATCAGAGTAAAAACTTAATACATTAAAAATATTTATATAGAAAATATGCTTAAATTGATAATAAACGCTAGAAACATCTCATGCAGCAAAAGATAAGTACTACTTCAATAATATTCTTTATTCTGACCACAGTTAGCAGTTGTAATACTGATAATAATAAATCAAATGATATGGCACAGCAAAACGAACACTCAGGCTCTTCACTTTTACGAGGAGACACCACACCAAAAGTGACAGAAATTGGAGGGATTTTCTTCTTTTCTGAAAATCCAGAAAAAACTAAGAAGTGGTACTCCGACAACTTAGGGCTTGAAACTAATGAATGGGGTTCAAGCTTTGAATTCAGGAACGCAAATAGGCCAGAAGAGATAAACTATTTGCAATGGAGTCCATTCAAAAATGGAAGTGAATATTTTTCTCCATCTAAGAAAGAATTCATGATCAATTATAGAGTTCAAAATATCGAGGGACTTGTGAAAAAACTTAAAGATAATGGGGTGACGATCCTTGACAGTATAGAATCCTTTGATTATGGAAAATTTGCTCGCATAATGGATGGAGAAGGAAACAAGATTGAACTATGGGAACCTATTGATAGTGTTTTTACTGAAATGGGTGGTAAAACTACCAAATAAACAGTAAATTCAATTGATCATTTCAGTTCCTTGAAACTATAATTCACACTTGATGAATTTCACAAGAACATGAAAATTGTAATTGCTATTTTCCATATGTGATTAGAAGATTGCGACTATAACGAAAAAAATTAAAATGTATATAATTTACAGGAAGGATGAGCAATAGGGACCAAATTCATAAATTTTATACCGCTTTGTCTGCTGGAGATAGTAATGAAATGGTAGCATGTTATCACGAAACCATTAGCTTTCAAGATCCAGTTTTTGGGTTATTGGAAGGAAAAAGAGCCAATAAAATGTGGGAGATGCTACTTTCAAAAAACACTGAAAACACGAGATTCACTTTTTCTGGCATTGAAGCCACCACTGAAATAGGAATGGCTAAATGGGAAGCTGAGTATTATTATGGGAAAAGGAAAGTCATTAATAAAGTAAAGGCCGAATTTAAATTCAAAGACGGGAAAATAATTGAACATATAGACACCTTTGATATGTGGAAGTGGACCCAACAAGCATTTGGAGCAACAGGCTATCTATTGGGCTGGACTCCTTTTATGAAAAAGGAGATTCGAAAAACTGTAAATAAAAAACTAGACAGATTTATTGAAAAAAATCCGGCTTAATAACAAAATAGCACCAAGGAAAATCCTCAGTGCTATTTTATTTTTTAATGAATTAAAAACTGCTTGAAGATACTTTAGAAAAGCATTTATTGATAAGAATCAAAACAGGCTAATTCCAAAGAATATCTGTAAAACGCTTATTATAAAAATTGCCCCTACTACAAATGGAGATATAAATCGTACCATGAATAAAATCATCTTCTCTAAAAAGGTGCCTTCCAAAGTTGCATTGCCAAAATAAAGCTCTTTTTGAAATCCTTTGTTTTTCCAAGACCATCCTGCAAATATCGCAATAAAGAAGCCACCTAAAGGAAGTGCTAAATCAGAAAAGACATTTTCAATTACTGTAAAGAAATCTTTATCTGCCCCTCCATAATAAGTGAAGTTGGTAAAAAATTCTGAAGCCCCTTGTGAAAGCATAGTTGGCAATCCTACAAAGAAAATAAATGTTGCTACCAAGTAAACGGTTTGTTTACGATTGGTTTTAAATTGATCTGTAACAAATGCAACTGGTACCTCTAATAAAGATACAGTAGAAGTTAGTGCCGCAAAACATAAAAGTAAAAAGAAAGAAGCTCCAATAAATGGTCCAATGCCCCCCATTGTTTCAAATATTCCCGGCAAGGCTACAAAAACAAGTCCAGGCCCCGCATTAGCTTCAATGCTTGGTTGGCTAAACACTAATGGGAAGATCATTAATCCCGCTAAAAAAGCAATAGAAATATCTGCAATGGTAATCAAAGCAGCAGCTCCTACTATACTATCATCTTTACCTACATAAGAACCGTAAGTAATCAATGCGCCCATACCTAGCGATAGTGAGAAAAAAGCTTGCGCTAAGGCAGTGTAAAAAGTATTGGCGTTGATCTCTCCAAAATCAGGGACGAGGTAAAAGGATAATCCGTCCATTGCACCATCTAGAGTCAATCCATAAGAAATTAAACCTAAGATCATTGCAATTAATAATGGCATCAGGATCTTTGTCCACCTTTCAATTCCTTTTTGTACACCACCGGCCACAATCAAGGCGGTTAAAACCATAAATCCTATTGAGTAAAGAAGATTATCCCAGATATCCGAAACAAATCCACCAAAATATTCGCCATAGTTTACACCTTTACTTAGTAGACCGCCAAAACCAATCTGAATAAAATAACCAAAAGCCCAACCTGCTACTACATTGTAAAAGCTAAGAATCATAATACCAGACAAAACTCCTAGCAAACCAACTAGACCCCACTTTCGATTTCCAATTTTATTGAATGCTCCGAACGGGTTTAATCTTGTATTTCTACCAATCGCTGTTTCAGCCAACATTATAGGTAGGCATATTAAAAATGCACAAGCTAAATAAATAACTAAAAATGCAGCTCCTCCATTTTCTCCTACTTCATACGGAAACTTCCAAATGTTACCTAAACCTACTGCAGAACCTGCTGCAGCTGCTATAAAACCTAAACGGTTAGAAAAACCTCCTCTTGATGCCATGAATTAATTTTTAGGTCGTAAATATATAGGATTAATCCAATAGCGCAATATGAATTACTTACTGATGTGAAGAAATTGTTATGAATGGATAAAATTTAGCTTTTGAAACCAGGTATTAATTGGTTTTTCATTAAATAAGCGATGCCAAAAGTTGAGATAAATGAAAAACTACTGTATAGAATAGCCATTGTGCTTATATCCGCATTTCCCACAACTTGATTGGCGATAAATAATGCTAGCACACTATTTTGTAAACCTAACTCAATAGCAATAGTAAAATTTGACTCATGACTTAAGCCAATGAACTTGCCGATTCTGTAACCAATCAGCATTGTAATCACATTAAATAAGAGTAATGGAATAATAAGATTTAAATGGCTAAAATAATCTATTTCCTTGTTATCCTCATCCAAAAATATGACTGCCAAAAGTGCAATTATTAATAATGCAGGCAAAATAATCTTTAATGGCTTTTTCAATGGTTTAGTGAAATTTTCTGACGTAAACTCATTAATTAGCACACCTAGAGATGCTGGAATAATGACCGTATAAAATACCGTGGCAGTCGTCTCCCAAAAATTCAATTCAATAGTCTGCTCCTTTCCCAAAAACAAGAAAAAACTTAATTGCAAAATTGCTGGAATCGTAAAAAGAATAATAAAGCTATTGAAAGCAGTCATAGAAATAGAAAGTGCTACTCTCCCACCCAATATCTTCGTCACTAGATTTGAAGCCGTACCTCCTGGACAAGCAGCTAATAACATAAGACCTACTTTATAAATAGGTTCAATTGGCCAAAAATAGACCATTAACAAGGCGATCAAAGGCATTATAAGCATTTGACTAATTACTCCTGAGATGACCGCTTTTGGTTGGATAAAGACTCTATGGAAATCTTTAAATTTTAATTCCAATCCAATCCCCAGCATAATCAGGGCAATGGTAAATGGCATAATAAAATCGACAAAAGATTGTTGCATAAAAAGCTTATTGAACCTAATTAAGAAGCATTGTATTCAGATAATATTTGGATAAAAAATTTATGCTACTTAACTTATAGTTTGAATTAAATAAATTAAAAATCATGAAAAAATTTTCAACCCTATTTATTACGCTCATAATATCTATAAGTTCTACATCATATTCTCAAGTGAGCTGGTTAATTAACGAAAAAATTGCAAAGGCAATTGCAACGGAAAAAGACCAATTAATTCTAATGGATTTCTGGGCCACATGGTGCGGACCATGCCGAAAAATGGACAGTGACATGTGGAACACTGAAGAATTTAAGGCATTATCTGAAAATTTCGTGCCTTTAAAAATTGATATCGACAGAGAAAAGGAATTAGCGAGATCCTACAATGTCAGGTCAATTCCTCATGTCGTTTTAGTTACTGCCTCTGGTGAGATTGTTTGGGAACAAACAGGCTACAGTCATTCAGCACCTTATGAAAAGATACTAAAAAACTTACCGGAAAGTTTAAATGGCATTAACACAAAATTGTTGACTTTAAGTGAAGACTTCAATGATGAAGCTTATTTTTCTATTGGAGACAGCTACTTGGAATTAGCTATGGAAAACAGTGAAGATTTGAAAAGAGGTTTCTTTGCACTAAGCGATAATTATTACAAAGAAATTACAAAAAACAGTGACAGTAATGAAAACATTGCATTAGCTGAAATGAAAATGCTATTGAATGATGCATATTTAGGAAGATATAATAGAGCCGTTAGAAAAGTAGATAAAATCGAAATCAACCAAAATGAAGAATTAGCAGATATGAAACAATTTATTAAAGCATATTGCTTCAAGTGCGAAGGTGATAAAAAAGCTTATGAAGAAGCAAAATCACTTATTACATCGGAAGAATATTTATCTCAGTTAGAAGAATAATAAGCTTTAAATTAACGAATGATACAATGAAATGGCCTGATAATAATTAAGTTATCAGGCTTTTTTAATTTCAGTACCAATCAATAAACTAATTGGTTTTATTCAAACACTAAATTAAGATTAATTAAAAATCTTTAAAATAGGGTTACTGACAGGATTGTTTTTTACAGAAATTATTTAACATCTTTTCAATAAGCAGGTTATTTCGGCAAGGCATATTTTATATCTTTGCCACAGCTTAAAAAATTAAAATATACTATGGAAAATATAGCAGTAATTGGTTCTGGAACTATGGGCAATGGCATTGCGCATGTATTTGCTCAGAATGGTTTTAAAGTTTCGTTAATAGATATCAATGAAGCCGCTCTAGAAAAAGGAATGGCAACTATTGGTAAAAATTTAGACCGACAAGTCAAAAAAGAAATAATAGACGAAGCCAAAAAAACAGAAACATTAAATAACATTACTACTTTCACAGAAGTATCAAAAGGAGCTAAAAATGCAGATTTGGTTGTTGAAGCTGCCACTGAAAATACTGATTTAAAACTAAAAATCTTTAAGGAATTAGATGAGGTTTGTGATGCTAAAACTATATTAGCTTCTAACACCAGTTCCATTTCAATCACAAAAATTGCTTCTGTTACCAATAGACCAGAAAAAGTGATTGGCATGCATTTTATGAATCCAGTTCCAGTGATGAAATTAGTTGAGATTATCCGTGGATACTCGACTTCCGATGAAGTAACAAATAGAATCATGGAGATGTCTAAGAAACTAGGCAAGATTCCTGAGGAAGTAAATGACTACCCTGGATTCATTGCTAACAGAATCTTGATGCCGATGATTAATGAAGCTATTTTCAGTTTATTTGAAGGTGTAGCGGGAGTAAAAGAAATTGATTCTGTAATGAAATTAGGGATGGCACATCCTATGGGTCCATTGCAGTTAGCTGATTTCATTGGATTGGACGTTTGCTTGAGTATTTTAAATGTATTGCACGATGGCTTAGGTGACCCTAAATATAGACCGTGTCCGCTACTAATCAATATGGTACAGGCTGGAAAAATGGGAGCTAAATCGGGCGAAGGCTTTTATAACTACAGTCATGGAACCAAAGACTTGGTAGTAGCCAATACCTTCAAAAAATAATGGAAGGATTAAATCCTGAAATTCTAAAAGATTTAGTCAGAGTAAAGATGCCCTTTGGAAAATATAAGGGCACTTTACTTTGTAATCTGCCAGTCTCCTATCTGGAATGGTTCAAAAGAAAAGATGGCTTCCCGTCTGGAAAATTAGGAATGCAAATGGAAACATTATGGGTAATAAAAACTAATGGATTGGAAGACTTACTTCAACCGCTAAAGAGGTAAACCATAACCACAAAATTATACTAAAAACACACTGTTTTAGCTAAGTACTTTTAGAATGAAAGACTTTAAAAACTCTTTCATAACTGAGATTTTTAGGGATTGTAAACATACGTAATTGACAAAAGTCAAATAGATATATCTTTCTCCAACTCTATAAAAACCTTTATACTCTTAGCATTTAATTTTTTGTACGCTGAATATAGATGGCCGGGATTAAAAGCACCATCAAAGTAGGATTTATAATCAATCGATGGATAAAACTAATATACATATGGTCGATGGACGTGTTAAATCGTAAAATGAAATAGGGTATCAACAAGAAGAAAAAACCTACTGCTTCAACCATCAAGCCAAATTTCACATACTTTTTCTTATAAAATAAGCCATAAATCAATAAAAGAACCAAATTATCATTGATCAAAAACCTAATTGTTCTATTGACAATAAACTGATATTTTGAATTCAAAGATTCAGAAAATAATAAACTATAATCAAAACGTTGCCCTATAAAGACAATAGCTAAAGCGGTTAAACTTATAATTATAAGTGCTACTCTAAGCGTCCTATCTGGTTCCAGCCAGTCTTTACTTTTCATTTACTTTAAAAATCCAAAGTGCCCACATACCAAAAACTGCAACATAAATAAATGCAGTAAATAAATACTTATGACTGAAATAAAGGAAATCAGGCATTGATATTGTAACATGAAATAATAACAGAATCCGTAGAAGATTAAATATATGAATGACCAGTAATCCTAAGGGAATAAACCACAACATTTTGTTACCAACATTTCCATAAGCAAAGAGAAAAGCAAGAAAAATTACCATTACATTCAGCCCATTGCATCCTTCATAAACTGATAAAACGGCTCTATCGGCCTTAAAAATATAAATGCTTTTTAAATCTTCTTTTGGACCAGTAGAAATTTCCACTTCATAAAGATCAATGATTGCTGCAGTTTGTTCCGTTACCCACTGCGTCATAATATCAGCTTTTCCTTCAGCAGCGTCCAAATAGAAGCCATAGATAACATTCAAGATGATATATAAGCCAATGAACTTGGCTAGAAAGAGAATTGATGGCTTAAAATCCTGATATAAACTCACTGATCCTTAATTTTTGCTGGAATCCCAATCGCTGTTTTATTAGCTTCCAGGTTTTTTGTTAGCACACCACCAGACCCCAAAACAGAATTTTCACCCATTCCCAAACCATTCAGAACATTGGCACCACTACCAACAAAAGCACATTCTCCTAATTTTACATCTCCAGCTAAATTAGAAGCAGGCATCAAAGAACTATAATTGCCTAACTGGCAATCATGTCCAATTGTGGCATTCAAATTCACTACCACATAATCTCCAATTTTAATATTCGTGGTCAGGTTAGCACCAGCACAAATAATACTACCTTTTCCAATATGAATAAGATCATTGAATATAGCATATGGAGATATCACTCTTGAAAACTCAACTTTAGGATTCGTTATTTTCTGCACTACCTTCTTTCTAGTTTTACCATCTCCAATTGCTACAGCAACTGAAATGGGTCTCTCCCAATTATTAAGCTTTTCAGTATTACCTAAATACAAATCACCAAATTCTTCTGATTTATTTTGATCATCAAAAAAGCCCAAAAAATGATACGGATAGCCCTTTTTTATTAATTGCTGGACTATCAAATTCACTTCCCTGCCAAAGCCACCTGATCCAAAAATTGCGATCTCCGTCATCTATAATGTTTATTTAACTATTCTTGCTGGATTTCCTACCACAACCGAGTGATCAGGAATGTCTTCCACAACAACTGCCCCAGCTCCTATTGTGCACCACTTACCTACTTTTATTAGTGGAATAACAGTCGCTCCTGCCCCTATTAAAGTCCCTTCTCCTACCTCTACGCCACCGCATAGGGAAGCATTTGGTGCAATATGAGCAAAACTTCCAATTTTACAATCATGGTCAACACTTGCCGAAGTGTTGATAATCACATGCTCTGCAATTTTAGTATCCGCATTAATTATAGCCCCTGCCATAATAACCGTTCCCTCTCCAATTTCAACATGCGAGCCAATATTGCAAGTTTTATGAATTGCAGTACCAAACTCAGCATTTTTTAATTGATCAACTACTTTTTTACGGGTACTATTTTGGCCTATTGATACGATACATTCTTCGATAGCTCCTTTAAATTCAATCGTTTTACCGAGCACAGGAATCCCCCAAAGTTCCTTTTTGGTTTCATCTTCATCATAAAATCCAATAACCTGTACCTCTTGTGATAAAAGAATGTCCACAATTACTTTTGCATGTCCACTTGCCCCAAATAAATACATTTACAATAAGTTTTTAGTAATAATCGGTTTTAAAATTAACTACATAAATAGTTATGATAATATATTATTTAACGACTAATAACAAAGAAATACCTCGATTGTACTAAATAAAGTATCCCTTAAGGGGAATTAAGCGACTTGCACTAATCAAATACAATCTCAAATTCCACTCTCCTATTTTTTCTTCTGCCCTCAGCTGTGTCATTACTTTCTACTGGTTGCATTTCTCCATATCCTACAGCATCTAATCTTAAAATAGCAATACCATGATCCATTAAATACCTCTTAGTGGCTTGTGCTCTCTTATGGGACAGTAACAAATTGGCATCATCATTTCCTTGATTATCTGTATGTCCGGAAATTTTCAATTTGTAATCAGGGTTTTCTCTCATTACAGTTACGACTTTATCCAAAATCGGCAGGGATTGTTCTCTTATTACATCAGAGGCCAACTCGAATTCAATTCCTTCCAAGGCTTCCTTGAGTACTTCCTTTGTTTCTTCAGTAATTTCAGGGCACCCCTTATTTTCAGCAACTCCTGCTAATGTTGGGCAATCATCTTCGGTGTCAATAATACCATCTTGGTCAGTATCTTTTGGTTTCGGTTTTTCCCAATTCATACTAATTATTTTTATGGTAATCCGATCTTCCAGTGCAATTCCATTTTTTAAGGCTAAATCTGTAATTGAATAGAAAGATTTTTTTTCTCCAGCACCTTTTATTCTCAATCTATCGCGATGAATATTTTTCTTTTCAAAGTATTCACTCACAGCTTTAGCTCTATTATAAGCTAACCTATCATTTTCTGCAGCTAATGGTAATTGGTTAGTATGTCCTGTGATTTCAATTTGCATTTGAGGATAGCTTTGTAACAAAGATGCAAACCTATCTAATTCAAAATATGCATCAGATCTGAAGATATCAGCATTACTCACGAAAGTAATGTGATGAACAGGAATCTCAGAGCCCACTGCAACAGGAAGCATTCCTAACTTCTGCTCCTTTTCGAAGTACTCAGTTAATTTAGTTAAATCTTGATATTGCAGGATTCCAATATATCCTTTTTTTACAGCTACATACTGATAGAGCGTACCACTTTCTAAAATGTGAGAAAACCCAGTTTCTGCATCGGAAATGACATCCTCCTTCTTCTCATAATTATTAGTATTAACAAATTCAATTTGAGCTTCTAAATTATCACCATTTGAAGCGTTAAGTACCTCCCCTTTTAAAATCAAGACAGGGTCAGGTCTAAATTTGTAAGGAAGTATCATTTCATAAATATCCTTAGAACCCGCTATACTGCCCTTAGTAGTTACAAAATAGGCGTTTTCTCCTGCAGCATCAATTGTATAATACGCTTCAAATTCTTTGGAATTTACATCCGCACCCAAGTTTTCGGGTTTTGACCAGTTCTGCCAGCTGTCATCCAATCTTTTGGAATAGAAAATATCAGCATCGCCATATCCGTTGTGACCATAAGAGGAAAAAAATAGTGTTTTATTATCAGCTGCGAGAAATGGGGAGAATTCTGGAGATGTGGTATTAATTTGTCCACCCAAATTTACAGGCTTAGACCAATTCCTTTCATCAATTCTAAAACTGACGAATAAATCTTGATCACCAAAGCTTTCTTCCGTTTCAATTGCTAATAAAAGGGTTCTTTCATTATTGGATAGGTAATAATCAATATATTCATTTAAATTATAAAATTCTTGAATGTAAATCATCTGAGGATATTGCCATCGTCCACCTTTTCTATAAGATATAGAAGCACCATCCAGCACGTCTCCATACTCATTATAGCCGTTAATAACCAGCAAAGTATTACCATCAGGCGTAACTGAACTTACTCCATTAGGATATTTATCATTCAAGGGCTCTCCAATATTTCGAGCCTCCGACCAAGATCCATTTTGCCGCTGAGCAATATATATATCTTGAGGATCTTTAGAACCTGAATAATTCTCAGGGTAATTCTGTCTCGCAAAAAACAAGGTATTACCATCAGGTGAAATCACGGGCTTTGTTTCTTGATATGATGAGTTAACGTTGGAACCTAAGCTTTTAGGTATTTCTTGCTGTGCCCAACATAGGTTGCTTGTAATAATGGCTAGAAGGACTGATAGAACTTTATGCATGAGTCGCTATTTTATACAAATTAATCGAAATATATGCATTTTCAGAAAGCATCTACTATTACTTTTTAAAATTTGCCATCGAGAATGCCTTCTTTCACTAATTCTGTAATAATTAATTCTGTCATATCACTTTTAAATCGGAACTCATCACGAATATCCATCACGTACGCCTTAACTCTCATTTTATAAAATGAATTGGTATTATTCACTTCATTCAGGAAAAGTACAGTAATCGACTTTCCCAAATAAATATATTTAGACACTGTGGCTGCTTGTGTGGCAATTTCTCTCGTTTTAATCGTATCAACTGTCAGTGGCAAATAAATTTCAGCCACTACCTGGCAGTTCGGCTCTCCAGCATTGGAATTGGATAGAGAACTGTTCATCATCACTGCATTCGGAACTGAAACTAAAGAATCATCTGGTGTAACTATTCGTGTTGATCGCAAACCTATTTCAACCACTTCACCATAGTATTTGTCCACCTCTATTTTATCCCCAGAGACAAATGGTCGATCTAAAAGAATGACAATTCCTCCAAATATATTCTTTAAAATATCTTGTGAAGCAAAACCTATAGCAACTCCGATAGAAGCGGACACGGCTAGCATTGATGCGACTGATGGTTTGTAAATAACTACAATTATTAAAATCAGTACGATCATCCAACCCACGATTTTAACAATTGGGATTGAGCCTTTAAAGGCAATTCGGTATTTGGTGCTGCGTTCCGCTAAGGCATTTAGGATATAAGTAAGGATTCGAATAAAAACAAAACCAAATAGCAGAAATACAATGGTATAGAATATATTTCCACTAGAAACCAAGTTTGTCAACTCTTGTATTTTATTGTCGTCTATCCCACCCTCTTCCGAACCACTAGCCGTCTTTAAAACTAGTGTATCAGCTACAGCATCTTTCTTAATTGAAGAGATCGGCTCTGAATATTTATTATTGGTTCCTTTTTTGCCTATTTCCTTTACTAGTTTATTGGAATCAACTTTAACTTCAGGACTTTGAATTGAATCGATCCTAATTTGTGGTAGGCTTGAAACAATTGGATCTTTCCCTTCAAAAATACTGTCCTTGCTAACTTCCGTACTGTCTTGCGCCTGACTAATATTTAAAAGAAAAAACGCAAGAAGAAAGCAGAGAATCCATTTTACCTGTCCAGTTTTCATAATAGATTTTTTGATTTAAGTAGTTGAACAGTATTTCTGTAAATAATTGGGTTCACCAAAAATTGGCCTCCTTTCTCTATCAAAACTCCATCCTCTAATAGTTCTATAAGTAGGAATTTCGCTTTGGTTTTGCTGTACGACAACACGATTGCAAGTTGATCTACATTTAGTCCATCGTGCATAATCAAAGCTTGTACAATAAATACCCTATCGCTTTTTAAGGAGGATAAAAAGCTAAAGTCAGGTTTTTTGAAGCTTCTGATAATGATGGTTTGATCATCGACATTTTTGGTGGATAGTAACCAGAACATTAATGCCATACTGATATTACTTTTGGCAAAATTATTTAAATCTTTGAAAAATCGATCTTTTAAGTACTGTTGCTTCTCGCGATCATCAAGCTTTTTAAACTTCTTGTCATTTGCATCTTTTTCCAAAGCCTCAAATTTAATTTTGAAGCCGCTAATTCTATTTCTTTTAATTATCAATTGACTTATTTCATCGTCTTCTAGAGGCTCCAATGGCACATGATAACTAAAAAATGCACTCATTTTTAAAGACCTTTCCAAATATTCAAAAGTATAAATAGACATGGAGCCAATCCAGAATACATTTTTCTGAGTGGCTGTCATTATATCAACAAATTCGACCAAAGATTTCTGCCCGTGCAGTTTTCTCAAAAATAATTTCTGCAAATTCTCAAAAATTATGATACGCTTTTTACCTGCATTTAGATAGTCGATAATTGCCTGTTTGTCTGTCAATCCGTCCTCCAATTGCTCAGATAAACTATTAAATAAAACTTGCGGATCAGGGTCATTAAATTTCAGCTCTATGCGTATTGGAACAATATTGAATTTAATATTTTTCACTGCATAGTTTATTAGAGAGGTCATTCCGCTCCATTTTTCAGCGGTGATCAGCACGGAAGCATACTTGCCATTTATCCATGCAGAATAGGCTTTTGATATTTTTTCAATCTCACTCTCCCTCCCTTCAAAAAGAACCATGTCGGTCAATGGTTCAATTGCATACAACTTCTTGTAGATAACTGGCAAGCCCTCAATGACTTGATTAGATTCATTTAAAAAGTCAGAAACGGCACGATTAGGTTCATTTTCGATTGTTGCAGACAAAAAGCGCTTTGATAATGCTACCTTTAACTCCCAAGCCCTTTGGTAATACCTTAAGGCGAATTCCTTGAGAATATTATAATAACGCATTGTAAAATCTAAAGCCTGCTGTGTAATTGCCTCAGATTTTTGAATAGCCTTCGCTTTGCTGATTCTTAATTTTACAGCAGATACGTTTTCATTTGCCTTTAATTTTTGGAGTTCTTGAATCAATTCTGCACTCATTTCATTTAATTCTATCTGTGCATTCTTGATAATCTCTTGAAAATCAGCGCCTACTTCTTTAGCTGTATTTTCAGCTCGTTCGAACCCATCAACAATAATATTTCTTGCTTCATTCTCATCTGCTTCTGCATCTAACGAATTGGAAGCTGTGCTCAATACATATTGTACAATCTCATCAATATCACCCACCTTAACAAGTAAATTACCCATCTTCTGAAAAATAACACTTTTCAAAGTTTCTAGTTTATCACTTAATTTAGGTTCAATCTCAAATGATAATAATTCATAATTAGAAATACAGGACAATTCACTATCATCCAAAGGCCCATCAAACTGATTAGATTTGGTTACTACATACTCAGTTCCAAGCTTTTCTATACGATCGCTTACCAGATATTCTAATCTATCTAACTCGTTGAGGAACGTGTTTTTAGATAAACTCTCTTGCATCTTTTGAATCAAGCCTTTGTCTAACTGCATATTTGTGATATACTTTACTTGAGTTATCTTTTTAGCTATATTCTCCTCTGTTTTCCCATGCTCATTAAATGTAGCTTGAGCTTCGGCCAAAAATTGTTCGATTGGGTGGATATAATTGTTCTGCAATTGTTTATTCCATTCAGCTACATTTAAATCTAAGCCTTCAATACTTTCTTGTATGAATGATTGTAAAGCAGATAATTCCAACTCGGAGCGCCAATCTTCGAAAAGCGCGTAAATTGTATTATTCCATTTGTGAACCCCTTTAGAGAACTTTTTATTATATTGATGATACTCTTTTTCTAGGCGCTTTGCTGTTAGTAATTTATCATTTAATTCAATTGTTCCTGCTATCTCAAATTCTGAATCATAAATCTCACATAACTGAACGTACTTTTCATTGATATTTAGTTTAATCGTTTTAAAAAAATCCTCATTAAAGCCAATTCCTTCTGTCTGGAAATCTTGCTGATTTTTATCAACGGGAAGATCTTCATACGCTCTAAGCCGATCTAAAGAAGCTGTAAATTCTCTTAATATTTCTTGACTAATCTCATTAAAAGTTTGCTGAAAACCGTTGAGAAAATGTCTCTGAAATAAGGTCTTTGCTTTAATTTGATGCTTCCAAAAAACAATAGGCTTTTTATTCTTCCTAAAAAGATTGGTGAAATGCTGCGGTAGCTTTCCCATTCTAAAAAAGAAAATCTTAAAAACCTTTCTAAATTTTAAGCCAAATCCATCTTGTTCCTGAATATGAAATCTTGCTGCCTGTTGGTGTTTAATAATAATGTCAGGAACGTTGATTAAATTATTTTTAAATTCTTCGATCAAAGATCCGTGAAGGTTCTCAAAGTTTGCCTGCTCTAAGTGAGGTCGTTCAGCGATGGTGTTTTTGATATATTCAAAAATTGCTTGCTTATACTCATCAGTTTCCTTAAAACTTATACTTTCAGACTGAGTTGGCTTTTTCTCTTTTACAAATTCAAGATGGCTAATAATAAAATCCTTTTTTTCCTGAATAAGCTTTTGAAAATAATCTTGCAAAAATGAATGCCATTGAGAAGCAAGCTGTTCCTGATTTTCTTCCATTAATTAATTAATAAACGCTTTTAAATTTAGTGCATTTTAGTAAATAATCAATACTGTAACAAAGAAACAAGATGGAACTTGGTTTGTAGCTCCAATTCCATTTCAAGATTATCATATTGTATTTTTTCTTAAATAACTCTCTACTAAAGCTTACCACTCTCAATGAATATCCTTACCTTTGCGCTCTGATTGAAAAAATGCTATGATTAATACCAGTAATTTAACCCTCCAATTTGGAAAAAGAGTTTTATTTGATGAAGTAAATATCAAATTTACACAAGGAAACTGCTATGGTGTAATTGGTGCCAATGGAGCAGGAAAATCCACTTTCCTCAAAATTCTCTCTGGAGAAGTAAACCCTACCAAAGGTTCTGTAAGCTTAGACACAGGCAAAAGAATGGCTGTCCTAAAGCAAAACCATAATGAATTTAATGAGCACTCTGTGTTGAATACAGTGATGATGGGACACGATAAATTGTGGAACAACATCAAAGCCAAAGAAGAACTATACAGCAAGCCTGATTTTTCCGAAGCAGATGGTATCAAGGTATCAGAATTGGAGGAAGAATTTGCTGAAATGGATGGCTGGAATGCTGAATCCGATGCTGCGGCACTTTTGAGCGGACTAGGCATAGAGGAAGAGCATCACTATAAATTATTAAAAGACATTACAGGTAATTATAAAGTACGAGTACTTTTAGCACAAGCTCTATTCGGTAATCCTGACGTTTTGATTCTCGATGAGCCTACTAATGATTTAGATATTTACACCATTGCCTGGCTAGAGGATTTCTTATTAGATTTTAAAAATACTGTAATTGTAGTTTCTCACGACAGACACTTTTTAGATACCGTTTGTACGCATATAGTAGATATTGACTTCAGTCAAATCAATATGTTCTCTGGTAATTATTCATTTTGGTATCAATCTAGTCAATTAGCATTATCCCAGAAGTCATCAGCTAACAAAAAGGCGGAAGAAAAAAAGAAAGAATTACAAGAATTTATTGCTCGATTTAGTGCCAATGCCTCTAAATCGAAGCAGGCTACAAGTAGAAGAAAATTATTAGACAAAATCAATGTAGAAGATATAAAACCCTCTACTCGTAGATATCCTGCCATTATTTTTAATCAAAAAAGAGAGGCAGGAGACCAAATTTTACAAATAGAGAAATTGAATAAATCCGTAGAAGATAAAGTCTTGATTAAGGATTTAGATTTATTTGTGAATAAAGGCGATAAAATTTCTGTTTTAAGTAAGAACAGTTTGGCGACCACTGCCTTATTTGAAATTTTGAACGGCAATATGCAAGCTGATTCAGGTAGTTTCAAATTTGGACAAACCATCACGACCGCCTATTTACCAAATCATAATGATGAGTATTTCCAAGGCAATGAAAACCTAATCGATTGGTTGAGAAACTATTCAGATGAAAAAGATGAAGTTTACATCCGTGGGTTCTTGGGTAAGATGTTATTTACTGGAGAAGAGACTTTCAAATCCGTGAATGTATTGTCTGGAGGAGAAAAAGTCAGATGTATGGTTTCAAAAATGATGCTTACAGGTGGTAATCTATTGATGTTAGATGAACCTACCAACCACCTTGATTTGGAGTCTATTCAGGCTTTTAACAATGGCCTTAAGGATTTTCCTGGTACTGTTATCTTTACATCGCATGATCACGAGTTTACCAATTCAGTGGCAAATAGGATTTTAGAGCTTACACCTAACGGGGCTATCGACAGTTTAAAAACTTACGACCAGTATATGGACGATGATAGAATCCAGGAACAAAGAGCTGAACTATACGGCAAAGTGACTGCTTAAGCTGCACTAGAACTTTAAATTCATTTTTCAGTTTAATAGGATTAATGAAAACATTTTTAAAAATCATAAAAGGCTTACTAATCGTAGTAGCCTTTTTCTTTTTAGGTTATTATATGGTAAAATATTTTGTCCCTTCTGTCGGTAAAGCTCCAAATTCGGAGGAAATGGCTCAGTCTCCTTACTATTTTAAAGGGAAGTTTATTAACTCGGTACAAACTAAAAGTGCTGAGTTTAGTCAGGTTCCACAAATAGTAAGGAATTACTTTAAAAGAGACGTGGAGACAAACCCTAGCACTGACTACATTTTTACTGAAACAAATAAGCTAGAAAACGACAGTATTTTACAAGTGAATTGGTTAGGACATGCTGCAATGTTGTTTTACAAAAATGGAAAGTATGTACTGGCAGACCCAATGCTGGGCGAAAGAGCTTCGCCTTTCCAGTTTATGGGTCCAAAAAGATTCAGTGCCCCACCAATATCAGCTGAAAATCTTCCGGAATTAGAAGCTGTAGTGATTTCCCACGACCACTATGACCATTTGGATTATGAGACCATCAGAAAGATTACGGCTAAGACCAAATACTTTTACGTACCTACTGGCGTAGGCGCTAGTTTAGAATACTGGGGAGTACCTTCAGAAAAAATAAAAGAGTTTAGTTGGTGGGATACTCATACCGAGAATGGAATTAGTATCACTGCCACTCCAGCACGTCATTTTAGTGGCCGATTATTTAGTCAAAACAACACTTTTTGGGCCTCGTGGGTGATTGAAATGGAGGGAGAAAACATTTATTTTGGAGGGGATACTGGCATTTTTGATGGCTTCAAAGAAATTGATGAAAAACTAGGACCGTTTGACTTAGCAATTATGCCCATCGGAGCGTACAATGATGCTTGGCACGATATTCATATGGATGCTAAAGAGGCTGTTGATGCTTTTCAACAAATGAGGGCTGGAAAATTATTTCCAATTCATTGGGGAACTTTTGATTTGGCATTGCACAGTTGGTTTGAACCGATTTTGGAATTGGAAAACATATCAATTGAGAGGCAAATCCCCTTACTAAGCCATCCTCAAGGTAAATGGTTTAGAGTAGATGATGATAGTGATAATGCTTGGTGGAAGAAATATTCAAAGGAGATAAGTGGTGAGTGAGACATCCCTGGAAGTAATATATAGAGACGAGCATATAATTGCCATCAATAAGCCGCATGGCTTGTTGGTTCATCGCACAAAAATAGCTACCGAGACGGATTTATTTGCATTGCAACTCCTGAGAGACCAAATTGGTCAAAAGGTTTATCCTGTTCATCGGATAGATCGAAAAACCTCAGGGATACTCCTGTTTGCACTAAGCGAAGAAGTAAATTCCAGTTTGACTGCTGTATTTAGGAATCAGAAAATTGAAAAAACATATTGGGCCATTGTAAGAGGATTTACGGATTCAGAAGGTACAATTGATTATCCATTGAGAAAAGAAAACGGCCAAGTTCAAGAAGCTACTACCCATTATCAAACCTTAGCACAAACTGAAATCGATGTTCCATTAGGAAAATTTGAAACTTCTCGCTATTCTTTGTTAGAAGTTGAGCCCAAAACTGGAAGAATGCATCAAATTAGAAAGCATTTAGCTCATATTGATCATCCCATAATAGCGGATCGACCCCACGGGTGCAATAAACAGAACAAATTATTCAAGGAAAAATGGAGCATGGATAGCATGCTTTTACATGCCAAGGAAGTCAAGTTTAAACATCCTGTAAGCGGTGATGTTGTACATATAAAAGCAAATATTTCTTCGGAATTTGACAGAACCTTAGGCTTTCTTAATTTTGATTTGAAATAGAAATAATGCTTTCAAATATCCAGATTTTTGGAGGCTTTATACGTATATAACTATAGGATAACCAAGATGAGTAAGAAAAATAAAAAACATAGAGACGGGATTGTTTATTCAACTTCTAATGATTTTGAATATGATTATGAAAGCCAAGAAGAAAAAGAAACAATACCGCCTTCGGAGCAAAATTTAAAAGTGCAATTAGATAAGAAAGCCAGAGCAGGTAAGAAAGTAAGTCTGATTACTGGTTTTATTGGAAGGGAAGATGACTTAAAAGCCTTAGGAAAACAGTTAAAATCAAAATGCGGTGTTGGTGGTAGTGTGAAAGATGGTGAAATCTTAATTCAAGGTGATTTTCGAGATAAAATACTAGAAGTTTTACAAAAAGATGGCTACAGCAAAGTTAAAAAAGTGGGCGGTTAGACGAATACGTTTTTACAAAGACAAATATATATTTAAGCTCAAACGATACACTATTGCGGTACTCAGCTCGGATAAATCAGATGTTTCCATAGCCTTTAGTTATGCTTTTGGGACAATGATTGCCCTCTTGCCTACACCTGGTTTTAGTACAGCAATAGGTATAGGCTTTATGACTATTTTTAAACAGCTTAACAAAATGGCTGTTCTGCTTTCCATGATGGTATGGAATGCCATCACTATAATCCCTATTTTCTGGTTGAGTTATAAAATTGGCAGTAGCATTTCCAACACTCTTCCTGATGTGGAGGTTCAAAATGAAACTGTCCGACAAGTTCTTTTATTCTTCAAGCAGTTTGCTTTGGGCAATTTAGCTCTAACCATCCCGATTTCAATTGGAAGTTATTTTTTGGCGATTTTACTTTTACAATTAGCAAGAAGAATGAGGCTAAGAAAGACTGAATATAGAAAGAGAGAATCTGCTTAAATAATCTGTTCCTCTTCCGTCACTAATAATGACATATATCAGGTTTTCAACTAATTGAGGTCAGTGAATCTCACTATAGTTATTTCTACATTTATGATACAGATCACAAAATCAGTAAATCAATGTGATTCGTTTAGTTGAAATTCTTAACCTATAAAAAATAGAAGCCATGATTAAGCACATATTAGTCCCAACCGATTTTTCCGATTGTGCATTAAATGCATTGGAATATGCCTTACAATTTGCTAAACAAATAAATCCAGAGGCAGAAATTACAATACTGAATGCGTATACAGTACCCTTAGCCTACGCTGATTTAAATATAGCCTACGATGTGGGTGAAAGCGAGGTAGATATAAAGCAGTACATCGATTCAGAATTCAATCAATTAGAAGACAAACTTCCACTTTTAAAGGAATTCGAATATGAGACTATAAAAACTGAGAACTACGTAAAAGATGCCATTGAAGAATATTCCCTTGATAATCCTGTAGATTTAATCATCATGGGCACTAAAGGAGTGAGTGGAATAGATGAAGTGATTTTAGGAACCAATGCACACCGAGTAATAAAAGCTGAAATAGCACCTGTATTGGTAATTCCAGGAGAAGCTAAATATGAAGACATTAAAAATATAGCATTGTCAAGTGACTACAAAGGAATTATAGCAGAGTTGTTGGATCCAGTAAAAGCAATCAGACAGGCTTATTCATCTAAAATCCATTTGATACATGTAAGTCAAGAACCCATGTTGGATAAAGAGAAAGCCGAAGAAGCTAAAAATCTTGAATTGCATTTAAAAGGACTTCCTCATCAGTATCATTTCATGGTCAACAAAAATGTCGAAGAGGGAATTGATGAATTCGCTGACAACAATAAAATTGATCTATTGGTAGTGTTACCTAGAAAGAAGGGATTGTTTGAAAGCCTTTTTGGAAAGAGCGAAAGCAAATCCTTGATTTTCCATACCGATGTGCCTCTGCTAGCACTCTCACCTAATAAAAGGAAGATTATTGAGGCTGATTAAGAGGGAAAAGATAACTTCCGGTCTGTGTACCACCGACTGGAAGTTTCTTGCTTGCAGACTGAAAGGAAGTACATACTACTAATAAGACAGTAATACTACTGTGATTCCCTATGCAACAATTGCTACAAAAAATATGAAAATAAAATACTAAATTAGTAAAAATCAAAAACATGAACATAAAAAATCAAATAGGGCTAGATAATGAAAAAGCAAAACAACTAGCAGGAAAACTGAATGAACTTCTTGCAAACTATTCAATCTTTTATCAAAATACTCGAGGATATCATTGGAATATAAAAGGTGAAAAATTCTTTGAACTTCATGTGAAATTTGAAGAATTGTACAACGATTTGATCTTAAAAATTGATGAGGTAGCAGAAAGGATTTTAACTTTAGGTTATACTCCCAAACATAATTATGCCGATTACCGATCAATTTCTAAAATTAAGGAAAGTGTAGAAGTAAAAGATGGGATAAAGGCTATTGAAAATATATTAGAATCCTTTAAAACAATAATTATATTTCAACGGGAATTGCTTACTTTATCATCTGATGCGGATGATGAAGGAACAAATGCATTAATGAGTGATTATATTCGAGAACAAGAAAAATTGGTTTGGATGTACTCTGCTTTTCTGAATAAATAATAAAGAAGGCATTCGTAATTTATTGAAAGCTCAGAAAAAGTTGAAATTAAAACTCCATAATAGGACACTACCTATCATGGAGTTTATTTTTAACACCAATTTGTACCGATAAATCCTCAATAGTTTCTAAACCCAATTCTTTTGCTTGTTTTTTTCGCATCAAAATGGCAAAGGTATTATTGAATCCTAGCGTTGGGAACCACTCAAATTGAAATTGACTACTGGATTCCTTTTTCACGAAATCATATACCATTTCGGGATTAGAAATTAAGTTAGCTCTCTCCTTTCCATCTGTTTCCAAAAGCAATAATAAGGCTGTGCCCGTATATTCAGGATATATATCAATTTCATCATTCTTCATGGCGTCCATCAATAATTTAGTGCCACCAAAACCTAATTTCAGCTCTACGTTCAAATCAGTATTTTCCTCAATGATCAATTTAAAAAGATGAGCCAATATGTAGTTTTCAGTAAATGCCTTACTTCCAATTTTAATTGATTCCGTTGACAGATTTACATTATCAGAATTCCCTAGCATTTCTTTGGATTCAAGAAATTCCAGTGCCACTTCTTCGGGTTGCATTTTTTGTTCATCTACCTTAAAATTCATTTCCATCATCTCCGCATTGCTGATCTGGTTTTCCAGTTTTTTCAGACTTGTGCGAATTTTGGGATATCTGTTAATAATAGATTTTCTAGCAACAGGTGCTGCCTCATAAGGAGGGAAATAATTACGATTATCGACCAGTGTTTTCAAATCGTAGGCTTTAATTCTTCCATCAGTTGAAAATCCACTAATTACATCTACTTCTTTACTGGCCAACGCCTTATACATCAATCCTATTTCCATTTCAACATAATCCAGCTCGAAATCATAAGCTTTGAATAACCCTTGTAGTCCATCTTCACGATAGACAAATTCGGAAGGAAATCCACCTAACAAATCACTTTTGTCTGATGCAATATTCAATTTTTGGAAAGCAGACATTAGGAGATAGAACAAAACCCCTCCAAACAGAATGACTGAAAACCCACGAATGACTTTAAAACTACTTTTCTGAATTCTGCCTAAAATAGCATCGAAAAATAAAGCCAATAATGAAGCAGGAATCGCACCAGCCAAGATCATATTGGTATTATTCAGTTGAATCCCTTGAAGAATAAATTTACCTAGACCACCTGCAGCAATGAAAGCACTTAATGTGGCCACTCCCACGTTTATAACAGAAGCCGTCCTAATTCCAGCCATGATGTATGGCAAAGCCAGAGGTAATTCCACTTTAAATAGAACTTCCACAGGTTTCATTCCCATAGCTATTGCAGACTCCTTAACAGAGACATCCACCTCGATTATCCCTGTGTAGGTATTTCTCACTATGGGAAGCAAAGCATAGAGAAATAGTGCAATGATGGCAGGAACTACTCCGATCCCAAAAAATGGCAGCAGAAAGCCCAATAAAGCTAAACTGGGGATAGTTTGGATGGTATTGATCACTGAAAGAACCGTTTGGGTCGATTTTCTGAATATGGCGATCAGTACACCAATTACAACACCCAATACTACCGCAATACATAAAGAGACTAATGTCAATTCAAGGTGTTCTAATATTTGCTTTAGAACTTCCCTTTTATTCTTGAGCAAGAATTCAAAAAATGACATCATCCTTTAGCCTCCTTCCATTTATAAAAAGCTTCTATAATCAATGCATGCTGCTGACTATCGGAATTCTGTAAAAAATCAAGAACAGAAATACGATCATTTGATTCTTTCAAAATATTCTGTTCTAAAAATGGTTGAATTTCAGATATAGAAACAGAAGCCAAGGAAGCTTGGAATTGATCACCTTTTACGAAATTCTTTACTAGATCATTTTTAGGTTGAAATAATATTTCTTGCGGAGTTCCCAATTGTTGAATTTCACCATTGGCCAACAAACAAATCCGATCTGCCAAACTTACGGCCTCCAGCACATCATGAGTTACCATCACTGCTGTAAGTTTTTCATCTTGTTGAATTTGTCTAAACTCATTTCTGATTCCTACTCTGGATATGGGATCCAGGGCACTGAATGGTTCATCCAACAAAACCATCTTTGGATGGGCAACTAGTGCTCTTGCCAACCCGATTCTTTGTGCTTCACCACCACTTAATTCAGATGGAAACTTCTTAGCATAAACGGAAGGTGACAATCCCACTTTATTTAACCATCTATATACTTTCTCTTTAATAATTTCTTCACTTTCACCTTTCAATCTCATGATTGATGCAACATTATCATAAACCGAATAATGCGGAAAAAGCCCAACTTTCTGAATAACATAGCCTATTTGCTTTCTTAAGTTATATAGTTGATGTTTTCTTAAATCCTTATCTACAATCCTAATGGAACCGGAATCAGGGTTTTCTAAACCATTGATCATTCGGAGCATAGTAGTTTTTCCACTTCCACTTGCTCCTAACAAAACCATTAGCTCTCCTTCTGTCACTTCTAAATTAATACTTCTCAGCACTAATTGATTATCAAATTTTTTCTCAATATTTTGGAAGGCAATCATATGCTTGAATTTACTGCTGAAAAGCTTAACAGAAAAAGAATGTTTCCTAATTTTCAGCCAAAGCAAACAAAATAAGATCTAATTGGTATTTACTAAAACGATTTGCCAAGATGCTACACATAGATACAGACTCCATCTCTAAGATGCAAAGTCGATACCAAGCTAATTTCTTTAACACAGTGTCAGGATTTAAGAGTGCCAATTTGATTGGAACTGCTAATCAAAATGGCCATACGAACTTGGCAATCTTCAATTCAGTTATCCATTTGGGTGCTAAACCTCCACTTCTGGGTTTCATTTTGCGACCAACAACTGTTGACAGACACACCTATGAAAACATAAAGAAAACAGGTTATTATACTTTTAATCATGTTCACGAAAGCTTTATTGAAAAAGCTCATCAAACTTCCGCCAAATATGATCGAAAGACATCGGAATTTGAAGCTTGTGGATTTGAAGAGGAGTATTTTGACAGATTTCATGCACCCTATGTTAAAGAATCTCATATCAAATTAGGACTAAAATTTAAAGAGGAGCATTTAATCACAGCAAATGATACCATTTTGATAATAGGAAAAGTGCTGCATGCTTATTTGGATGAAAAATTGATTGCAGAAGATGGCTCGGTTGATATTAGTTCTGCAGGAACCGTGACTATTTCGGGTTTATATGAATATCTAAGAACAACAAAGCTGAAAAAATTTGAATACGCTAAACCATAATTCAAATTGTACAAAACTTTATATATGTAAATGAGTATAAGAAGCAACAAGCAAATAATATTACAAAAATGAAAAGAATTAAAATAGGGAAATCGGTAAGTGTGGTAGCTATTCTTTTAGCATTAAGTTTTCAATCATGTGCACAACAAAACAATAGTTCAGAAAACAAAAAAAGTTTAAAGTCGCACACTTTTGAGGTGCAAAAAACTGAAGCAGAATGGAAAGAAATTTTAAGTCCGCTAGAATATAAGGTTTTACGAGAAGAAGGAACTGAAAGAGCCTTTACAGGAATATATAACGATTTTAAAAAAGAAGGTATATTTATTTGTAATGGTTGCAAGACTGAACTCTTTAGCTCAGAAACAAAATACGAAAGTGGGACGGGCTGGCCAAGTTTTTATAAGCCCTTAAATGATCAAAACGTTCTGGAAGTCGTAGATCGTTCTTTAGGAATGGTTCGAACAGAAGTTGTTTGTGCTAGCTGTGGAGGTCACTTGGGACATGTTTTTGAAGATGGACCAAAGCCGACTGGATTAAGATATTGCTTAAATTCTGCTTCTTTAGACTTTAAAGAAAAGTAAAACTTAGCGCACCCCTTTTTCTGGATATTTTCCTTTGATCGGTCTATAAAAATCTTTGATCTTTTCAATAATTTCAAACATATCTCCATTTGTTGAGAAACTAGGACCGACTCCAGCTATTTTATTTTCATAGTCTAAATATCCACATAATATTGGTACACCAGCACCTTCAGCTACTCTATAAAAACCAGTTTTCCATTCAGGTTGATAACTTCGAGTACCTTCAGGTGTTACTAATATAACTAGCTCCTCACGTTCATCAAAAAGCTGAATCATTGCCTCTGTCATGGATTGTTTTTTACCGCCTTTGTGTGTCCTGTCTATTCCAATAGCACCAAAAGCATTCAAAATCCATTTCAAAGGACCTTTTAATAGTTCTTTCTTAACAGTGTAACGTACAGGTATTTTGAGAATGTAAAAGGCAGATCTTGCCCAGATCAAATCCCAATTTGAAGTGTGAGGCGCAGCGATCATTACTGCTTTTTTAACATTTGGAGGTATTTTCGCGGATACTTTCCAACCACCGAGCCAAAGAATAAATCGAGCTAAATAAAGCGCCATACTGTATAAGAATTAGTACGACTCAAATATAATCAGAATCGGATTAGTTATTAGTTGTTTACACTAACAAATACAGTATTTCTCTTAGAATCGTACACATCCGCTTCAGTTAAATCAATGGATTTCTGTATCTCATTTGATTTCTGTGCAGAATATTGAGAATTATCCTGCTTATAATAACTATTACTGATAACTAAGCTTGACGCTACTATTGTTAGTAACAAAAATGTGGTAAAAAATCTTCTCATATTTATATCCTTCCTATTGTCTCAGTAGTAATGACACAGAAAGGTTGAGAAAGGTTGGTGTAAGATTTTAAATAAAATTGAATTACTTGAATAATACAAATATTATAATTTACAGAATTTAGCAATAAATCATCTATACTAGCTTATTAAAATCATAAACCTAAAATGATTAATCTTTTTCCAAAGTGTACATATATTAGAAAAATATAAGTATTTTTTTAAATAAAAGTAAAAAAGCTTATCAAAACAAATGGAGCATTTGATTCAATAAGCTTTCTAATAATCAATATTGATATTTATTATGATTTAATTTTACCGTACTTATCAGCCCATATATCTTCTAGTTCCTCAAGGCTTCTTCCCTTGGTTTCAATGATATATTTATTTGTAAATATGATCAACAATAATATACATGCTCCAAAAATGACATAAGGTAAAGATTTATTCCAAACAACTTCATTGTGCTGACTATCAGCAATAATTGGGAAACTTTGAGAAACAAGATAATTCCCCCCCCATTGAACAGCCACTGCTATTGACATTGCAATACTTCTGATTTTGTTTGGAAACATTTCAGAAAGTAATACCCATGTAACGGGTCCCATACTCATAGCAAATGAAGCAATGAATAATAAGACTCCTATTAGGGAAATTAGGCCAACTTGCTCAAAGTATAGAGAACCTCCTAACAATATAAATCCCGTAAGCATACCGAACGAACCAATCATTATCAGAGGCTTTCTACCTAGCTTATCAACTGTGAACATAGCCACAAACGTAAATACAAAATTCACAGCTCCCAGCAAAATCTGTTGGGCTAATACATCATCTTGCGTATATCCTAAAGCTTTTTCAAAAATATCACCTCCATAATATAACACAGCATTAATCCCCGTTAATTGTTGGAATAAAGACAATAAAGAACCAATTAAGATAATGGCTAAAGCACCTCTTTGGAATAAATTAACCTTAGTTTTTTCAACTTTTCTTTCTTTAGCCAAGGAAAGTTTTATTTCAGATAATTCAATCTCGGCTTCTTTTTCTTCATGCAAAGAATCTAACACTTTTTTAGCTTCTTCATCTCTTCCAACCAATACCAACCATCTAGGGCTTTTAGGAATGAATAAAGTAAGGACAAAAAAGATAATACATGGGATTAATTCAGACCAAAACATCCATCGCCAGCCTGAATCTATTTTACCTTGTTCAGTAGCATAGCTTTCACCGATATAATAAGTTGCTAAGAAAACCACAAAAAAACCAGTTACTACAGCCAATTGATAGAATGTCACCAATACTCCTCTTTTATCTCTTGGTGATATTTCAGCAATGTAGGTTGGTGCAGCCATGGAAGCCAATCCAATAGCTAATCCCCCTACAACCCTAAAGAAAACTAATAAACCAACACTCTCAGGTAAAAACGGGGGTAAACCAGAACCTGCTGCAGAAATTGTGAAAAGTGCCGCTGAAAAAATAAGTGTTACTTTACGGCCAATCTTTGTAGTCATAGGCCCAGCAATCAGTGCCCCAACGAGACACCCTAGCAAAGCACTACTCACTACCCAACCCTTCATGGCAGAACTTAATTCAAAATATTTACTAAAATAATACTGGGTGCCGTTTATAACACCTGTGTCATAACCAAAGAGTAAACCACCTAAGGCAGCAACTGACGCGATTAGTATTAAAAGTCCTTTCTTCGACATTTTTCCAAAGTATTTTAAAGTGAGAAGCTATATTACCAAAATTTTTTGGTGTATAAACATCTAACTGCAGTAATTTTTATAGATGGCATTATATTTAAACCTATGGAATTAAAATTATTTCGGTAAATCAGGTTTCTGTGAATAAACCCTTACATAGTCAATCACAAATTCTTGAGGAAAACTAGCTTCGTCAATACCGTGTTTTCCACCCCAATTTCCACCGACTGCTAAATTCAAAATTAAATGAAATTCATGATCAAAAGGCCATCCCGATTTTCCCTCACCATTTTTATAGACAGCATGATAAGGGACATCATCGACCAACCATTCAATTTTTTGTTCCGTCCATTGAATAGCATAAGTATGAAAGACTTTATGTGCATCTTTGAGCTTTATTGAATCTGATTTTTCCGTACCTTTTGTATGATTATAGTTTTCGGTGTGAATGGTTCCATAGACTGTCCCTGGATTATAACCAACATACTCCATAATATCTATTTCACCATCTCTCGGCCAATCCATTTTGCCCTCAACGGTGGGTAACATCCAAATTGCAGGCCATGAACCTTTACCTATGGGTAATTTTGCCCTAACTTCGATATATCCGTATTTCCAATCACTTATTTCTCTGGTGGTAATTTTTGCTGAAGTAAACCCTTTTTCGTTGTCCTCTAAAGCATTAATAATTAGTTTACCATCCTCTAATCTAAGATTTTCAGCGTTTTTGGTATAGTATTGTGCTTCATTGTTTCCGAACCCACATAAATCTGGACAACCATTTCCTTCTGTTATATTCCAAAATTTTGAATTGGGCAATCCACTTCCATCAAATTCATCAGACCAAATCAAATAATCATCCTGCTCCTTGCATTGGCTAAAAAATAATAGAAGGCCGATTATAAAGACATATCTCATTTTAACTCAAATTTTTTGTATTGCTCTACAGTTGAGTTCGTGCCTATAAAGACTCTGAAATCACCTTTTTCCAACGTTAAATCCCCATTTGATTTATAATATGAAAGCATCTGTTTCTTTATAGAAAATTCAACCTGTACAGTTTGTCCTGCTTTGACTTCAACCTTTTGGAAAGCCTTCAGTGACTTGATCATTGGCGTTTCTTCTGCCTCTAAGTCTTGAATATATAACTGTACAATTTCTTGTCCGTCCACTTCACTAGTGTTTTGAATAGTTACCGTGGCCATTATTTCTTCATCCTCTGTCATTGAATTCTGCGATAATTCAATTTGTCGATAATCAAATTTTGAATAACTTAAGCCAAAACCAAAAGGATATAAAGGTGAATTATCCACATCGGTGTGATGGGTATAAAATACTTGCCCAGGAGCTGTTGAAGGTCTTCCAGTTGTTTTATGGTTATAATAAATAGGTATTTGACCGACTTGACGAGGAAAGCTCATCGTCAACTTTCCTGATGGATTATTTTGGCCTACTAAAGTCTCTGCAATGGCAATACCAGCTCTTTGCCCGAGATGCCAAGCCTCCAATATGGCCGGGATATTTTCATCTTCCCAGCTCAGCTCTAATGGTCTCCCATTCATTAATACCAATATAATATTAGGATTTACTGCATGGATTTCTTTAAGCAATTCTTTTTGCAAGCCTGGTAAACCAATGTCTGCTCTACTTCTACCCTCACCGGACATATAAGCAGTTTCGCCTAAAGCCATAATTACCAAATCTGACTTCTTGGCTAATGCTTTTGCTTCTTCGAATCCGGATTTATCTCTCTCATTAATTACTTGTTCTTGAAAGAAGTTATTAGGTCCAATCGATAATTCCACTCCCTCAGCATATTCAAAATTTACGTCTTCAGGAAAAGTCTGTTCCAAACCTTCATATAACGAAACTGCTGAGTTAGCTACAGCTTGAGCTCTCCAGTTTCCTAATGGTGTATCTTTGTCTTTTGCCAATGGTCCAATTACTGCAATGTTTTTAGCACTTTTAATGGGCAATAAAGATCTTTCGTTCTTTAGAAGCACAATAGACTCTTTGGCTATTTCCTCCGCTAAATCATGATGCATTTCATTCCCAACAATTTCGTTTTCTCTTTCTGAATTAGAGTATTTAAAAGGGTCATCAAATAAACCCAATTCAAATTTTAATTGTAGGACATGTTTTACTGCCTTATCTATTGCAGCTATGTCAATTTCACCTTCTTCCACTAATGAAGCAAGGTTTCTAATATAGGCCGTTCCTTCCATGTCAATCTCACTACCAGCAGAAATGGCTTTTTTTGCAGCATTTTTCAAATCTGGGCTCACTCCATGATTAACTAACTCCCCTATGGAATTCCAATCTGAAACAACAACTCCATCATAGTTCCATTTTTTACGAAGAATGTCCTGTAGCAAATATTGGTTAGCAGTGGCAGGAACAGCATTGATATCATTAAACGCATTCATGAAGCTTGCTGCATTTGCTTCACTGGCAGCTTTGAACGGAGGCAAAATATGATTGTGAAGAATGTAGTTATTGATATTAACTGAATTATAGTCTTTACCGCTTTCAGCGTATCCATAACCGGCAAAATGTTTGGCAGTCGCAGCTATGGTTTTATTATGGCTCAAATCATTTCCTTGAAAACCATTAATCCTTGCTGTAGCAATTTCTGATTGTAGGTATGGATCTTCTCCAGCCCCTTCCATGACTCGTCCCCATCTAGCATCAACAGTCACATCAATCATAGGAGCAAAAGTCCAGTGCAAGCCAGAGGCGGCCGATTCTGCTGCAGCGGCTTGTGCAGTTTTTTCCATTAGCTCCAGATTCCAAGAAGCACTTTCGGCCAAGGGAACTGGAAACATTGTTTGATAACCATGGATTACATCATAGGCAAATAGTAAAGGAATACCCAGTCTGGTATTCTCAACTACTAACTTTTGCATTTTTAATGTATTTTCAGCTCCCAATAGGTTCAAAACCGAGCCTACCTGACCAGAAATCAATTGCTGGTAGCGAATACTATCTTGCCCTTTTTTGTTGCCAGGACCCGTAAACTCGCTTCCTAAACTATATTGATTTAATTGACCAATTTTTTCTTCCAAAGTCATTATTGAAAGCACTGAATCAACTCGTGCTTCATATCTATTTCCTGTTTCTTCGACTCTATTAGGCTGATTGCATGAAAGAACTATTAGTGAGAGACAAATCACCCCAATTATTTTTTTTAGGAGTCTGGTCATAGCTGTTTTAAAGTTTTATGGTTGTAGGTCAAATAATTTATTCCGGTTGTTGAAAAACTCTTACGTAATCAATCCACATTTCCTGTGGAAAGGTAGTGGTTTCATCGGGATACTGTGGCCAGTTACCGCCAACAGCAACATTGAAAATAAAGAAAAACTCCTCCCTAAATTCGTCCAAATGAGATGGGGTCGTGTCAATGCTTCCATAAGGCTGATCATCAATAAGCCATTGAATTGAATTTTCATCCCATATTATTGAAAAGACATGAAATTTATCTGCCAATGTGCCCTCTGAAAGATTTCTACTATGTCCAAAGTTTGCATAGCCTTGATTACTTTGCCAATGAACAGTTCCATGGACAGTTCGTTCCCTACCTTGACCACCGATCATCTCCATTATATCAATTTCACCACAAAATGGCCAGCCAACCTGTCTGAAATTTGATCCAAGCATCCATATTGCTGGCCATATTCCTTGTCCATATGGCATTCTGGCTCTTATGTCAAACCTACCATATTTAAATTCTTTTTTGCCTTCTGTTATAATTCTAGAAGATGTGTATTCCCTGCCTTGAAAATTCTCTTCTTTGGCTTGAATCACTAGATAGCCCTCATCTAGGCGTGTATTCTCTTCTCTATAATACTGCGATTCATTATTTCCCCAGCCATTACTCCCAGTGCCAATTTCAAAAGTATAATCATCTGAAAGTTGTTCAGCTTCGAATTCATCTTGCCACACTAATTCATAGCCTTCGTATTCCAAAGGGCTTTCATAACCTTCAAAGGAAGGCTCGAATGGGTCTTCTGGATCTTCTTCATCTTCTGGATTAACATCCTGAATTTCAATGTCACCCGTCTCACTGATAAAATCATCGCTGGTTGCGTGTGCTTGAACAGTGATTTCATACTGACCTGATTGTTCATAAGTATATTGGGCTGTACCGCTTGTAGATTCTTTAAAATCATCTGGGTTTTCTCCAAAATAAAATCTATAAAAATTGACCAAATCGGCTGAGGCGTTGACTGATACCACCCTAGGATTACTTTCTGATTTAACAATCTCAATTGCAAGATTTTCAGGTAATTTCACTACATCATCAATAGGAGCATCCTCGCAAGAAGCGAGGACACCCATGATGAAAAAACAAATTAAATTAAACTTAAACATTACTACTTTTTATTGTACATCAACATCATCAACATAGAAAGTACCAGTGCTTGGAACCTCCCAGCTTGGGAATAGCACTAATCTGTCTAACGAAAGTCCTACTCCAGCTGATAAGTCGAAACTTAGCTCAGTCCATTCTTCTCCAACACTAACATCAGCATCTACTTCAACAAATTCACCAGCTGAATTTTCCAGCTTGATTCTGAACACTCCAGTAACAGGAGCCCAAACTTTTAGCGTTAAAGTAGTGCCCTCTTCAATGGTAGGAGCCTCTGCCAAGTCAAAAAATGAACCAGAGAACCCTTGAAATCCTTTCACTAATTGTAATACGTTAGAACTAGTGTTGATTCCCGATTGGTCAGGATTTTCAACTATTGATGCCTCATTTCCTTCAAAAGATGACAAATCAGGAGTTTGAGTCTCAAACCCAATCGGTAGCGTTGCTTTTACTGAGCCACCAGGATTACTGTCAAATCCTTCTGGCACCAATCTTAAATACCAAACAAGATCAGCATTGGCTGCGTCTTCAAATTGAAGAAATAATTCATTCTCAGAAATACTCACTACTTTGTAAGTTTGAACTCCAGTATAGTAGCCAATAAATCCATCTTCATTTATACTTAGTGTGGTATCACCTTCTTCACCTTCAGCAGGAAAGCTTAAGTTCCAATTTAAGTTTTCTGCAGGGGTAAATGGAGCAGTTAAATCACCAACACCAGGATCGTAAGCGTCAGGAAATTGTTCTTCTTGCTGAGCATTCAGATAAATATCTCCTTGGGTGGCCATGTCAAATCCAAAATCTGCTAAAATGAATGTATATCTATCATTATACATACCTGCTCCAACTTTTTCATTCACACCTGCAGCGTAGTATTTAGGATAATCACCATCATAGTCTCCATTTTCAGGACTAGGTCCAACACCAAAATGACCAGCAGATGCGGAGTCTACTGCCCAAGTCTTTGAACCACCACCATCGACACCTCCAGTTAGAAGATTGTAAAGTGCATTATCAAGCAATGTTGGGTCTGTTTCAGCAATTTCAATCTCTTGAGTATTCGATGCACTTCCTCCGTCATTGAAAACTGTCAAAGTCACCTCATAGCTTCCAGCATTTGGGTAAGTACCTGTAACAGTTGCTGATTCATCAGCGCTCTCTCCATTTCCTAAATCCCAAACGTATCGATTAAAACCATCAACCGAAGCTGTAAACTCTAGAATATTATCGCTTTCAGCAGTGGCCTGAAAGGTAAAAGCAGCATCAGCTTCAGTTGGGGGATCTACCAATGTTGGCTCTTCTTCTTCATCGCAGCTCATCAATACGAATATTGCTGCAATCATCATAAATTTTCCAAATAGATGTTTCATAGGTAATTATTGTTTTAGTTATAGATTTATATTAGTTATTAGTATCCTTGATTTTGATCCCAAGTGCCACCGGCCAAATCGATTTCGGTTTGTGGTATTGGGAAAAGCTCATTTTTATTAGACTCAAATCCGTCAATTTGCGCAGCAGCCTGACCTGTTCGCACCAGGTCCCAGAAGCGGTATCCTTCCCCGGAAAGCTCTAATCTTCTTTCTTTCCAAATTGCGGCAGTTAAGCTTTGACCGCTAGCACTAATAGCTGGCATTCCTGCACGTTGACGAACTTGATTTAAATAGCTCTGAGCGAGGGCGTCATTTGCTCCTGATTTTCTATTATGAGCTTCTGCAGCCATTAATAATACATCAGCGAAACGGATGACTCTGTAGTTTACCGGACTTGTTAAATCATTATCTGGTAAACCTAACTCTGCAGATCTTTTAATATATTTATTATTGAAGTATCCAGTATGACCTCCCCCACCCACAGCATAGCTTACACTAGGGTTAGATGTGGCAAAGGCTTCTATGTCTAGAATTGTTCCATTCCTCCTGATGTCAGAAGGATCAAATTCATCATAAAGATCTTGAGTAGGCAAATTGTAACTGTTACCATCACCATAAATCGGTCCGCTATATTGTCTAATCCCGTGGAACCCCACAGCAACATTACCTTCTAAGCAAACAAAACAATCATAAGATCCCCCTTCTAGGCCGGTGTACTGAATTTCAAAAACTGACTCTTGGTTTCCCTCTTCATTCACGCTAAATAATGCTGCAAAATCCTCGGAGGTGTTTACTTCAACCAATCCGTATGGACCTTCATCAATTACCCGGTCAAAAATTTCAGCCGCTTCAGTAAATTTATCCTGATAAAGATAAACTTTCCCTAAAAGGGCTAGGGCAGCGCCTTTGGTCACCCTTCCTTTGACAGGATTGCTCCAATCTAGTACTTCATGAGAAGAAATTAAATCAGCTTCAATCTGACTATATATATCACTAGCTGCTGCTCTTTCAATAGAAGTGGCTTCCTCAATACCGATCCTTCGGTCAATGATTAATGGCACTGCTCCAAAAAACTTTGTTAATTCAAAATAATAGTAAGCTCTCAGAAAATAAGCTTCCGCCAAGATTTGATCCTTACCTTCAAAATCAATCTTCTCCTGATTTTCAAAAATGTAATTTACTCTCGTAATACCGGCATAGTTATATCTGAGAACACTTCTTAATTCTTCATTAACCCCACCATGAGTCATCGTTTCAATTTCGTGTAATCCACGAGTATCATTAACACTCTCGCCACCAGCAATCGCATTATCAGAAGCAATTTCTCCTATCCATTGTGTTAAATATGAAGTTTGTAATAAATCATAAGCCCCTATCAAGGCACGCTGATAATCTTCAGGTGTATTAAAAAAGTTATCGGCATCTTGTGCATATAAAGGATCAATTTCTAGCTTATCGTCACAAGAGGTGAAAAGCCCGAATATGCTTATAAATGTAATTGTATATAAAATCTTTTTCATAGTTCAATCAGATTAAAAGTTTAATGAAACACCGCCCATGTATACTCTTGCTTGTGGGTAAATACCATTGTCAACCCCAGCTCCAAATGGAGAAGGTGAACCCACATCAGGATCAAATCCTAGATATTTTGTAATAGTTAAAAGGTTATTAGCAGACACATAAACCCTGAATTTTGAAATCTTTGCTAAGTCCAACCAGCTTTCGGGAAAAGTATAGCCCAATTGAATGTTTCTCAACCGAGCAAAAGATCCATCTTCTACATAGAATTGTGAAAAGTTTGTATTTTGTGTTTGCCCTGTTGTCACTCTTGGAACTTCACTACTACTTCCAGGTGAAGTCCAGCGATTTAGAACATAGGAAAGTTGGTTGGCGTAAGGTTGTTGACGTTCATAATTCCTAATAATTTCTTGGCCTAAAGCTGCAAACATATTAGCAGAAATATCAAATCCTTTGAATGAAGCAGATAGATTCAACCCCATTGTAAAATCTGGAATAGGACTGCCAATCATAGTCCGGTCGTTATCATCGCCAAATGAAATTTCTCCATCACCATTTTGATCAACAAATCTCAAATCACCTGGTCTTGCATTTCTTTGAGTTGGACCCGCGTCTATTTCTGCTTGATTTTGGAAAATTCCATCTGTCTCATAGCCAATAAAATAACCAATTGGTTTTCCCGGTTCCAATCGAGTTGCCACAACTCCTCCAACTCCAAATTGGGCACCATTTTGAAATTCTAAACCATCGGGAACCGCTAAAACTTCATTTTTTAAATATGTGATATTATAATCCACACTAAATCTTAAACCTGAAGCTGTTTTATTACTGTAACCTATTTCGAATTCGACACCAGAATTTCTCACATCACCCCCATTAATAATTGGAGGCTGGCCTCCAGCTCCATAGGTACCTAAAATCGCAGGTGCAGGCGGTTGAAATAATAAATCTCGTGTGTCTTTGATAAAATAATTGGTCGTGAAGTCCAAATTCTCTAAAACCGTCAAGTCAAATCCAATATTTGTTTGCTGAGTAGTCTCCCATTTCAAATCAGGATTGCCTGCCCGACCAATGGCTGCACCAATCTGAATTACCTCATCAAACACATAGTTCCCTTCACCACCAAGCAGCGCCCGGTATCCGAAGTCACCAATTCTATCATTTCCAATAACCCCAAAACTCGATCTCAACTTTAGGAAATCAACAAAGGAGAAATCAAAAAACTCTTCGTCTGATATAACCCAAGCACCAGATAGAGATCCAAAATATCCTATCCTATTATTAGGACCAAAGCGAGTAGATCCATCTCTTCGAATAATTCCAGAAAGAAGGTATCTTTTTTGATAATCATACTCCGCCCTTAAAAATTGAGAAGATAATCTTTGAAAACCCTGACTAGATCCTGTATTATTTAAATATCCATTTACAGCCAAGTTTGTTGATATATCGGCTAAATCAATATCATTATTAGGAATATTGAAGGCAGTTCCACTAAGCCCTTGAAATGAGGTTTCATTATATGATACTCCTAATGTGCCCTTTACGGTATGAACATCGTTGAACTTTCTTTCATAATTAACAAAGCCCTCTAAAATGTAATCAAGATAGGTTGTTCTTGCTTCCGTAACGCTTGCGCCTCTTTCAAGAATAATTCCATCATTTTCTGGATCGCCAATTTCAATTAAAACGGGATCTAAATCTTCATTTGCGGCAGAATTTTGTGCTTTTCCAAGACCATACCAAACCAATGGATTAAAACCCTTAAAGTCAACGATAGAATAGTTGTATCCTAGGCGACCGTTAACAGTAAAATGCTCATTTAGATCATAAGCTAATTCCTGCTTCCCTGTAATTTTATTTACAAAAGTTTCATTGAATGAGTTTTCCATTTGAGCCAATGGATTTATAATATCAGCAATTCTATCTAGGTAGGAATACCTTCCATCGGTTCTAACAGACTCAGTCGGATAGGCATTTATGGTATTGTACAAGACCGAACCTATGCCGTTCTCTGGTAAGCCACTACTAATCTCGTGTGTGAATAGCAATACATTAATAAATCGCATTCGATCAGAAAAATCCGTGGTGAAATTTAGTCTGCCATTATATCTTTCAAATTTAGCTTTCTCACCTCCTACAATACCTTCTTGATTAAAGTAAGATCCACCAATATTATATGAAGTATTTTCATTTCCACCAGATAGACTCAAATTATAATTTTCGATTGGAGCCTGTTGAAATACTTCACTTTGCCAATCTGTGCCTTCTCCAATCTGGGTATTAGCAAAAGGAACTGTTTGGTTATTTGCGCTGAATGCTTCATTTTTAATAACTGCATATTCACGAGCATTTAATAAATCTAGCTGCTTTGCTGTTTCTTGAATACCGTAATACCCATCAAAACTTAAACTTGGTTTCTTATTCTTTTTTCCTTGCTTCGTTTCAATCAATACTACTCCATTAGCAGCCCTAACACCGTATATACTAGCAGTAGCATCTTTTAAGACGTTAACTGATTCAATATCCGATGGATTCAATGCATTTAAGCCAGCCTGATCATAAATAACTCCATCAACAATAATTAATGGGTTATTATCACCATTTGTAGATATACCTCTAATTCTTATATTTGATGAGCCTCCAGGAGAACCAGAGTTTGTAGTTATATTTACACCAGCCACGGCTCCTTGCAAGGCTTGATCCAAACGAGGAACTTGCCGTTCCGTGATTTTCTCAGCATTTACTTGTGAGGTGGCTCCTGTCAACTCTTTTTTGGTCGAAGTACCGTATCCCACCACTACCACCTCACTCAGAGAACCAAAGTCAGGAACTAATTTCACATTAATAACAGAACGGTTGTTGATGCTCTCTAAAACAGTTTCATATCCAATAAAACTAAACCGAAGTTCAGCATCTTCATTAACTAACAGTTTGTAGTTACCATCGAGATCTGTAGTAGTACCTTCAGTGGTCCCCACTATCATAATATTGACACCAGGAAGTGGCTCATTATATTCGTCAGTCACTTTCCCGGAAACGTTCACCTGTCCTGCTGAAACGAAGGCGCATAAAATAAAGACAGCCAAAGATAAAATTTGCTTCATATTTATTTTGTTTAATTGTATCAATAATTTTAGAAGCTTTCCTAGCAAAAGCTCTGACCAAATGACCATTAAATAAAACACTAAGCAAATTTTAACAATACATCATAACTACATCAAGTCACAAAAACATACTTCTCAAAAATTCATCAAATAAATAGATCTTCTGTATTTAAACACAATAAAGACCATTTATTGTAATAAAAATTTTTCCGTTTTTTTCTACACTATATTCTCCAACATTACTACAATCTTATCATATTTTACTAAATTGTAAACTATTAATGATATGGAAATGAAATACTACAAGGGATTTTTATTACTCATTATTGGACTCCAACTATTAGCTTCTCATGGGCATGGCCAGTCTACAGGTTATCCATTTTATAAATACTATTCAAGTCAGGATTATCAAGGCGGAATTCAAAATTGGAAGATTACTCAAAGCCAGGCAGGTCTCCTGTACGTTGCCAATAATTTTGGACTTCTGGAATTTGATGGTACCAATTGGAACAAATATTCTTTAGAGAGTGGTACAAAGTGCAGAGATGTATATGTTGATTCAAATGGAAAAATATATATAGCAGCTCAGGGTGACTTTGGTTATTATATTCCTGACCAAAAGGGGAAATTAACTTTTGTCAGCCTGGCGGATAGCATTCCTGATGAAAACCGGAACTTTGATGAAGCATGGAGGGTCTTTAAAAAAAATGATCAAATACTATTCTGTACTTTTGATGATATCTTCATATATAATTTATCAGGTCGATTAGTCAATATTGTTAAACCAGAAACCGATCCTGATAATTTTTTCCTGGTAAACAACAAATTATTCCTAAATCAAGCCGGTAAAGGTCTGTCGGTTATGGAAGATGAATTGGTAAGACCTACATCCTACGGTGATTATTTCAGTAAAATGACAATAAGTGGAATAATTGAGCTGGACAACGATCAATTGCTAATCAGCACCTTGAAAAACGGAGTTTACTTGAAAACAGGCGGCCATATTGACGTTTGGAATAAGCTTAGTCAAGCGACTTTTAAGAACTCTAACATCAATAAAATGAAGAGGCTTCGGTCGGGTAATATTGCCATCGGGACTCAAAATGACGGCCTTTATGTTTTGAATGTTAAAGGTGAAATTCAATTGCATTTAAATAAGGGAAAAGGAATAGAAAACCGAACCGTTCTTTCTCTACATGAAGATATTCAAGGGAATCTATGGTTAGGTCACAATAACGGAATTTCTTCCGTTGCCTTAAATTCTCCCTTCGAACATGTAAACGAACAAACTGGATTACCCGGCACTGGATATGATGCATTGCTAATTAATGACACCCTCTTTTTAGGAACAAATAATGGCCTTTACTACAAAAATATTAACCATAAAAACCACTTATTCGAAGAGGTTAAGAATACGATAGGTCAGGTCTATACGGTTCAAAATATTAATAATGAAGTGATTCTTGGTCATCATGCCGGCACTTTCAGAATTAGAAATGGCACGGCACAAATCATTTCTGAAATCCCTGGAACTTGGACTTTTTTGGATTTAAGGAAATATCCAAATTACGTCATTCAAGGTAATTATAAGGGTTTATCATTATTTAAGAAAACAGATAAAGGTATAGAGTTGCTGCATGAACTTAAAGGTTTTGAAGAATCATCACGCGTAATGGAAGAAGATGAAAATGGTAATATTTGGATGACACATGGATATAAAGGTGTTTATAAAATAAAATTAGCAGATGATTTAGAATCTGTAAGTGCTGAATATTATGGGATTGAAGAAGGCCTACCCTCTAAGGTTTTAATTAATGTATGGCGACTTAATAATACCGTTATATTCTCCACTGAAGATGGCCTTTACGAGTACGACCAAATGAAAGACCGCTTTGTCAAATCATCTTTCTTGTCAGACCATTTTCCGGCTGAAACACAATTTGTAAGCTTTGCAGAAGATGCATTGGGAAATATCTATTTCGTAAGTATGAAAGAAACAGGAGTCCTAGAAAAAAGTACTAACGGAAAATATAGGAAACATACTTCCGTATTTAACCAATTGAAGAATGCTTTAAATGATGATCTGCACAAGATAATTACTTTGGATGCAAATAAGGTGCTGTTCGCTGCAAAAGAAGGATTTGTTCAATTTGATAATACGATTCAAAAATTACAGGACATAAATTTTGATGTCATCTTTACCAAGGTGGGGATTTCTAACTCGAAGGATTCAATCATCACCTATGGCCGGCAAATGAAAGGGGATGCAGTTTCTTTCAAACAATTAAATCAAGAAATCGAAATTCCGTATAAAGAAAATTCTATAAGACTGGAGTATAGTGCTCCATATATGAATGGGCAATTCCAGAATGAGTATCAATATTGGCTTAAAAATAATGAAACTGGTTTTAGCGATTGGTCAGTGAGAACAGCTAAAGAATACACGAATCTAAAAGAAGGTAATTACATATTCCAAGTGAGAGCAAGGAATGTATATGGTCAATTAAGCAATGTAGCTACATTTGAATTTACGATATTACCACCCTGGTTCAGAACAACTTGGGCATATAGTCTATATGTAATAACAGGACTTGTCTCTTCTATTTTAATATTTCTGTTCATTGAGTTAAGATATAAAAAGAAAACCGAGATTATAACTGAGGAGAAGGAGAAAGAAATTACGAGAATAGACAGTGAGCTCAAAACATCCGAAGAACAGCTTGAACATCTTAAAAATGAAAAGCTAAAATCAGAAATAAAGCTTAAAAATAAAGAATTGGCGACATCTACAATGCACTTAATTAATAAAAACAGTTTTATTAATAGCATTAAATCAAACTTGAATACAATATCAAAAAGAAGCAAAAATCAAGAAGTTAAGCATGAAATCAGTAGAGTGGTTCATAATATAGACAAAAACATTTCTGCAGATGATGATTGGGAACATTTTTCCATTCACTTTGACCAGGTCCACGGGGATTTCATAAAAAGATGGAAAAATGATTATCCTAATTTGAGTCCACAAGAGATTAAATTAAGTGCATATTTAAGGATGAACTTAAGTACTAAAGAGATTGCTCATCTGCTGAATATTTCAGTTAGAGGGGTAGAAATCGCAAGATATCGATTGAGGAAAAAACTGGAACTAGAACGTGCCGACAACCTGCAGGAGTTTATATTGAAGTATTAAAAATTAAATAAACCTGTCAGGTTTTGAAAATACAGAGCATAGACTAATCACATTATGCAAAATACAATCAATGAAACCTGACAAGTTTCAGAAAATTATCAAAAGGATTACTGCCCCAACACGATGGCAAAGATCAACGGTGCCACTATAGTTGCATCTGATTCAACAATAAACTTAGGAGTATCAATATCTAATTTACCCCATGTAATTTTCTCATTAGGAACCGCTCCAGAGTATGAGCCATAGCTAGTAGTTGAGTCAGAGATTTGGCAAAAGTAACTCCAAAACGGAACATCTGTGTATTCTAAATCTTGATAAAGCATAGGAACTACACAAATCGGAAAGTCACCTGCTATACCCCCTCCTATTTGAAAGAATCCAACTCCTTCTGTTCCAGCATTCTTCTTATACCAATCTGCTAAGAAAGTCATGTATTCAATTCCAGATTTCATTGTTGAGGGTTTAAGCTCTCCTTTTACACAGTAGCTAGCAAAAATATTCCCCATTGTGCTATCTTCCCATCCAGGAACTATAATCGGTAGGTCCTTCTCTGCTGCAGCTAACATCCAGCTATTTTTAGGGTCAATTTCATAGTACTGTTCTAAAACACCAGAACGAATCAATTTATACATAAATTCATGTGGAAAATAACGCTCCCCTTTTTCTTCAGCGTCTTTCCATATTTGAAATATGTGTTGTTGTAATCTTCTAAAAGCTTCCTCTTCAGGTATGCAAGTATCAGTCACTCTATTTAGCCCTTTTTCCAACAAATCCCACTCTTGCTGGGGGGTTAAGTCTCTATAATTTGGTACTCTTTCGTAATGGCTGTGAGCTACTAAATTCATTAAATCTTCTTCCAAATTAGCTCCCGTACAACTGATTATCTGCACTTTGTCTTGCCGGATCATTTCAGCAAAGGAAATCCCTAACTCAGCTGTGGACATAGCTCCAGCTAAGGTTACCATCATTTTCTTGCCTGATTCTACATGATTCTTATATCCATCCGCTGCATCAATTAAAGCAGCCGCATTAAAATGTCTATAGTTATGTCTTAAAAACTCTGTGATTTTCATAATTAATTATTTGTCAGTAAAAATAATCAAAAATGCTGAAGGGCTAATAATATCAAGCGATAATTCAGTAAGTTTCTAGAACAGCATTTACATTTTTCTTTAAAACTGCCTTAACTGGTAACTGTCTCATTTTAGCCACCAATATTGACCCATAAGTTGTAGTCAGCAGCATGCTTACCATTTCTGAAACATCTGAGCTTTTGGTTACTTCGGTTTGGAATATGGCTTCAAGCATATACTTCTCTAATAATTTATCAAATGCCAATACCTCCATATTTTGGATTTCTTCTTCGTGTGGAAAAAGCAATAGTTTTTCAGCTTTCTTTATACTAATGGGTTTTAAAACCAATGGCGAGACCGCATGGTACTTTATTAGGTGTAGGATTACGGAATGATAATTTTCACATAAATTACCATAACGATCAAATATTAGTTTTACGGCTTTAATACCTTTAATATCATTCTTTTGTAACTCCATGCTGAGCTCAAAAGCCCATACTCGCATAAAATACAAGAGAAGATCTTCTTTCTGGGGGAAATACCTAAAAAATGTAACCTTTGATATTCCCGCCTTTTTACAGAGTTCAGTCACGTGAATATCTTGGAAATTTTGTTGCCTAAGCATTGTTTTGGCAATTGATAATATCAGTAATTTCAATTTAGCTGACTTCCTTTCCCTTAAACTTATCCCCTCATTAGCCATTTAGCCCATTTAAATTTTAATGATAGTGAATTCAACCCTGCGGTTCAACTTACGGGTAGCCTCTGATTTATTACTAGCGATTGGTCGAGCACCACCATATCCTTTACTTTCTAATCTACCAGCTTCCACCCCTTTCTCAACTAAATAATCCTTAATCCTATCTGATCTTTTCTGCGACAGTTCAATATTTAATTTTGCACTACCAGTATTATCAGTGTGACCTGAAAGTTCGATCTCAATTTTTGGATTCTTTTTAAGCATGCTATACACGCGATCCAGTTCTTCGAATGAACCATCCAAAATATCGGCAGTGCCTCTTTGAAAAAGAACACTTTTAAGCTGGATGGTTGTCCCTTCTTCTAAACTAATTAGTTCCAACCTGATCGTTTGATTTGCATTGATAGTATCTGTTTTGATCGTCTGCAAGTCGTCTAAGTAACCATCAACAGAAATATCCACGGTGTAAATAGAATCCTTAAATAATTTGGTCTTGTAGGATGAGGTTCTCCCCATAACTATTTCGGAATATGAGCTTTTACTCATTTCGTTGACCCCTTTGATGAGTAATTGAGGTTTTAGTTGACTGCCCGTGAAGCCATCAACCACTTCAAATTGTACTTGAATTTTCTCACGAACTGTAGCATTATTCTTGTTTGAAGTAGTATTTAAAGCCAAAACTGATTGCGAAGAAGCTGTCATACTTTTTTCAGGCTCAGGCTCAATTACCACCTGGTTTGGCGTTTTTGTTTTCAAAATATTACCTAAACCAATACTATTAACAGTATTAACTAAAAGAGCATTTTCCCCATCATCAATAAGTTTAAAGTACCAATCTGCTCCCTCTGAATTTACACTCGCAAGATTTACGACTTCTGACCAAGTAGTCCAAGTGGCATCCCTCCTTTTCGTGTAAAAAACATCTCTGCTACCTTTTCCACCTCTTCCATTTGAACTAAAAAACAATGTTTTGTTATCGGAGGCTAAATAGGGTGTTAATTCTTGAGCCTCTGTATTGATGTCAACTCCCAAATTCCTTAATTCAGTCCATTCATCAATTGATTTTCTGAAAGTATAGTATATATCTTCGTTTCCTCTGGTAGCAAAACTTTCAAGGCTTAAAACCATTATTTTTCCATCCTTGCTAAGACTTCCTGATAAATGCTCGGATTTGTTTTTGTAATAGGGAATGTCCACTGGTTGAGGTTCACTCCAATTCTCCCCAATTCTCCTTGAATATGAAACTCCACCCTTTCTAGGATTTTTATAATTTCCTACAACATACATAATATTGTCGTCAGGAGTGATTCCAATTACAGCATTATAATTTGTATTGTTCACAGGTCCTCTAAGCCTTTGAGCAACAACCCATTCCCCATCAATTTTTTTGCTGAACCAAATATCACCCAAGTCTCTTTCTCCCCCAGCATTCTGTGGATGATTCTTTTTTGTGAAATACATTGTCTTTTCATCTGCTGACAACACTGGGGCTATATCGTCATAAATGCTTTCCAATGAATCAATAATAACAGGTTTCTCTTGACCCTTACAAAGGAAACCAATGGAATGAAACATGATGAAAAACATTAAGCTTAATCGCATTCTTTTAAATTTTTATAACACAATATAATTGAAAACAACAAATGTTACAATTGGCAAACAGAACAAATCTTACTTCAAATTCTTAAGATAATTTAAGGTAAAGAATCATTATAATTAAATATTTGGATGCTAATCTAATACAATTTTTGCTAAAATCAACTTAAAGTTATAAAATAATTAAAGCTGTGTTTAAAGTTGTTAATCAGATACTTATGAAAAAATAAAATTATTGAAAATTAAAAAATATAGTAGATTACATTAGAAGGAAATAAACCTCTTTACATAAAATTGTAAATAAAAATATTGAATTCCAGTACATCAAAGTCTAAAAAAAGAAATAAAACGATCAGCATAAAGCACAATTAATTGTCCTTCTCCTGATAGATTAAAAGAGGATGGGTGCTTAAATATGTAATTTCTGTTGATACACTATTCCCCAGCAATTTTTCAAAGAAATTCCTTTTTCGCTTCAGTAAAACAAGAACATCTCCCTGTTGTTCATTAACAAACTCTTCTATTCCACTGCTTATATCTTTCTTGTATTCCTTTAAATAGTAACTAATTTTATCATAACCTAAGAAGCTAGATAACTCAGTCTTAAATTCCTCGTAGCTTTTTTCATTCATCACATTCTTAGAATGGCTTACGTGTACAAAGCGAATCCTGCTTCGAAAGGAATAAACAAAACTAACTAATTTCTGCATGGTGATTTTGTCATGTTCAGAGTAATCAGAAGCATACACCACAGAATTCCAATTTGTAAAATCTGCATCTAGTGGAACTGTCAATACAGGGATTGTAGAATTTTCAACAGTTCTCAAAGTCCTACTCCCTATTATGGTTTTGCGACTATACCCGTTTCCTTGCGTTCCCATGATGATTAAATCATACCCATGCTTAGAGGCATACTGACTAATAGAGTTATTTATATCTCCTATAGAAAGAACAAAATCACATTCAAACTCATACTCTTTTTCAATTTCTTCTGCTAACGTACTCAATTTTTCCTTGGCATGTTGCTTCAAATTATCAAAACTAGATTTTTCATCTTCCAATGAATGAAGAAATTCTTTTTCAGAAAAAATATGGATGAGTGTCATACTTCCTTTTCTGATTTGCAAAAGTTTTGAAGCATACTCTAATGCATTAAGGGAATAAGCTGAAAAATCTACTGGGCACAAGAATCTATCCATCGTATTATTAATTTATTCTAATTTATAAAAAAAACATTTTATTACGGCTGACTAATAAATTTATTTCCATAAATGTAAAACCTCCAAGGTAATAAAGCATCCTCCTCCGCATAATCAATACCAATTCGTGTAGTTTTCACAATTTTATCTATACTATTGTTGCCCTCCGCTATAAATAAATCATCATTATTTACGAGATCAACCCCATTATAGGATTTATCTATTGCCAGAGCTTTGCATAATTTACCTGGACCGGAAAAAGCTAGGGGAGTTATTTTATCGGTATTCCTTCTTTCCATCATGATATTAGTTCCTCTAATAGGTTCAATTGCCCGTATCAATACTGCATCAGCTTTTCCTGCATTGTTCGTGACAATATTTAATAAATTATGAATACCATAGCATAAATAAATATATGCAGTACCTCCCTCTTGATACATTGTTGAGCTTCGTTTCGTGAATTTTCCCAAATGAGCGTGACATGCTTTGTCCATCAATCCGGAATATGCCTCTGTCTCAGTAATCATAGCTTCACAATATATCCCGTCAATATTGCTGCAAATTACTTTACCAAGTAAGGCTTGTGCTACACCAACCACATCTGGATTTGTAAAAAATGTTCTACCTAGTCTTTTTTTTGTAACTTTCATTCAGAAAAGCAGTTTTTGATTGCTAAATACATTTTAATTTTACTAAAAAACATAATCATTATGAAAAGATCAGTATTACTATTTACTCTATCTATTTTAATAATAGGTACGGTTGAGCTAAAAGCCCAAATTGAAATCCCGCAGCCTTCACCTAAAGCAAAGGTCGAAACAACAGTTGGATTAACAGATGTCTCCATAAGCTATTTTAGACCTAGTGTTAAAGGTCGTCAAGTTTTTGGAGCGGGAAATGATTTTCTTCAGCCCTACGGAGTTCTATGGAGAGCTGGAGCTAATAACGGGACAGTGTTAGACCTAAGCACTGATGCCGTGATAGCTGGAAATAAAGTTGAGGCTGGAAAATATTTGGTTTTAATGACTCCAGGCGAAAATGAATGGGAATTTATACTTTACAGTGATCTCTCTTTAGGGGGTAACGTAGGTAATTTTGATGAATCCAAACAAGTTATTTCAGTAATTCAAAAAGCAGAAAAATTAGATGAAGCTGTTGAAACTTTGACCTATCAAATATCAGATATTTCTGCAACTAATAAGTCAGCAAACATTCATTTCGAATGGGAGAATGTAAGTGTAAAGATTCCATTTGAAGTAACATACGATGATAAAGTAATGGCTCAAATACAGCAATATACTAGAGTAAGCCCAGGAAACTTAATTACAGCTGCTAATTACTATTACACAAATGACAAAGATCTAAACCAAGCATTGGAATGGATTAATACGTACCTGGCTGAAGGGAAAAATAGTGATCAATTTTGGAATTTGCACCTAAAGGCTCAGGTCCTAGCGAAAATGGGAAATAAAAAGGAAGCAAAGAAAGTAGCTGAAAAATCAATAGAGTTGGCTAAAAAGAACAGTTCCGGTGACTTCGGATATGTAAAAAGAAATCAAGATTTAATTGACTCTTTATAATTAAAATTTTTAAAGAAGGGGGAAATCACCCCCTTCATTCATCAAATTTGGAAAGATCTAAAATTTTAACTTCCGCTTTACGAGATCTATCTTCACTTCCACCAGAGAGGACTCCAAAGCCGCGAGCTGCTAATCTATCTTCCTCTATTCCTTGGCTTACGAAAAATTCGAGCACTGACTGCGCTCTCTTATTGGACAACTCATAATTATATTTGGGATTTCCATCAGATGAAGCAAATGCAGATATTTGAATACCTAAATTTTGATGGGATTTGAGAAATTTGCTCATATCCATTAATTTTGCTTCATGCCTTTCTAAAATATCCGTAGAATTAACATCAAAGTAAACCTGATAAGCTGAAATGTTTAATACTGAGTCTATTAATTTTTTTATCTCTAATTCTTCATCGGTCACAAATTGATTATCCGTTTTCTTCAATTTAGCAATTCTATCCCTAGCCGTAATACCTAAATCTCCCACATGCTTAACCATATATATATCCGTAAACCCCAGTCCTTCTTCTCTAACCGATGCTAGGTACCCTCTTTCGCCATCAGAGGTAGGATGGAAATACACCTCATCGTCCACCGTGTTTACTGGGTAACCCAAATTCTCTGGCTTAATCCAGTTCTCTGTTTTCGGATCATATTTAGAAGTAAATACATCAAACCCGCCAAAACCTTTATGGCCTTTGCTACTAAAATATATTGTAATCCCATCTTTCGCCATATATGGCCCATCTTCATCTTCTTTAGTATTGATTTGGGGTCCCATGTTAAAAGGTCTTTTCCATTGCCCTTCCTCTTTATAGCAGCCGTAAATATCAAAGCCACCAAAACCACCTGGTCGGTTTGAAGCAAACATCATAAATTCCCCGTCTTCAGAAACCCAAATTGATTGTTCCGCAAATCCTTGAGAGTTGATTCGGCCTTGTATTGGCTTAGGTTTACTCCATTGTTCATCTGCACCCTCAGTTGCATAATAAATATCTCCATTCCCTTCATCTGAATAAATATAAAGAGTTTTGCCATTACTACTTAAAAACAAATTTGAATCATGATAAGGTGTATTAATATTTTGACCTATATTTTTTGCTTTACCCCAAGTCACACCTTTTCTCTTCGAGATGTAAATGTCTTCAAAATAAAAATTGTCTTTATCCACATTTTCATTCGTATTTTCCTCCTGCCTTCGTGATGTGAAAATCATGACGGTTTCTTCTTCATTTAAAACAGGGGCATAATCAGGCCAGGTAGAATTTACATCCTTTCCCACATTTTCAATCGTATAGGAGGAAGGCATACCAATGATTTCCTTAGCATTCCTACATTCTTCAATTCTGTCATTAACATCATAAATTGATGTCTTATCTCCGCCACGATAACTTTTATTAGCTTGTAGTCTCCTTTTATAGAGATCAAAATGCGATAATGCTTTTTCAAATTCTAAGCCGTACTGATATCCACGCCCAAGAAGATAATCTATATTAAACCTGTATTTAGGATCCATCCTTTTGACCCTTTCAAAATACTTAGTAGAGTAATCTCTATTAACTGTTTCTAAAAACAGCTTGCCAGCCATATAATTAGCTCTAATATTCATGGTGTCAGCTTCTGTGGCCTGAACGTAGATATCTTTCGCTATTTCTATTGCATCTTTTGCTTCCGCATAAACCTGATCCGCCTGGTCCATATAAATTTTTGCCAACTCAGGGTCTTGCGTCAAGCCATTAAAGCTAAAGAGGAGCGAAATCAAAAAAGAAAATAACTTTATTTTCATATAGATTAGAAAAATACAACTAGAGAACGAAATCTCCAAATATTGCACAAAATACAACTTGAATAAAAACTACAAGTAAAAATAAAAGATTCTGTGTAAGAGCTCACCTATTCTTAAAAAATTGATAAACTAGTCCAGTCATAATCACAATCCCGCAACCAAGGAGATTGAACCATAAATATGCCATTTCACTAAAAAAATAAAAATACAATACGACAGCTTGAGCCACCAGAGCCCCGATAAAAACAGCATTACCTTTAATATAATTAATAAAGAAACCGGATAAGAATACGCCCAAAATAGTTCCATAAAATATTGATCCGAGGATATTTACTGCTTGAATAAGATTATCCAATAATCCAGCAAAAGTGGCAAATAATACTGCTACAATTCCCCAAAATAGTGTAAAAAGCTTTGAGGCGATTAAGTAATGCCTCTCACTTCCATTTTGAAAAATATTACGTTTATAAATATCAATTATGCTCGTGGAAGCCAAGGCGTTTAGCTCGGAGGCAGTAGAAGACATAGCAGCAGAAAAAATGACTGCCAACAAAAGACCTATAATTCCCTTGGGCAAGTTTTCCATCACGAAAGTAATGAAAACATAGTCTGTATCAGTTGTCTCCAAATCTTCATTTGTATTTTTAATTATAGTTTTAGCTTCTTCTCGAAGTTGATTCTCTTGGTCATGAATTTGAGCTATACTTTGCTTCAGTACTTGAATTTCATCTCCTTGAGCTTCAGACAATAATTGCACTTGTCTTCTCTTTTCTTCAAATAGATTGGAGTACTCTTTTTCTACAGCTTGATATTTTTCTTTTTGTACAGGATATAGGTACACTTCATCTTTTGCAGCTTCATTGAAGAAAACTGGGGCTTGATTAAATTGATAAAATACAAAAACCAAGGCTCCAATAAATAGAATTACAAATTGCATAGGGATTTTCAATAACCCGTTAAACATCAACCCTAATCTACTCTCTGTTAATGACTTACCCGAAAGATACCGAGCCACTTGGGACTGATCGGTTCCAAAATATGATAAAGCAACAAATAATCCTCCAAGCAATCCTGTCCAGAGAGTATACCGATTTTCCAAATCCAGGTCAGTATTGATTAATTCCAGCTTCCCCATGTGCCCTGCTAATTTGGTCGCTTCTGCTAAACCAATGTCCTCAGGTAGTAATTTTATTACAAATAAACCGGCCACAATCATCCCTCCCATCATCACAATCATCTGATGTTGTTGGGTTTGACTTACTGCTTTTGTACCACCACTTACGGTATAAATAATTACTAATGAACCTATCACTACAGTGGTATAGACTAGAGGCCAACCTAAAATAGTAGAAAGTATAATTGCAGGAGCATATATTGTAATTCCAGCTGCTAATCCTCTCTGGATAAGGAAAAGAAAAGCACCCAAAACCCTAGTTTTCAAATCAAAACGGGATTCTAAGTATTCATAAGCAGTGTATACTTTTAATTTATAGAAAATTGGTAAAACCCAGATGCTCAAAATTATCATGGCTAGGGGCAAACCAAAGTAAAACTGAATAAAGCCCATCCCACTGTTATAAGCTTGCCCTGGGGTAGACAAGAAGGTGATAGCACTGGCTTGAGTAGCCATGATGGACAACCCAATAGTCCACCATTTCATACTGTTATCTCCTTTCAAATAGGATTCTATATTTTTACTTCCTTTGGTTTTGTAAACGCCATAGCCCACTATAAGCAAGAGCGTTCCGAAAAGAATTATCCAATCTAATGAGCTCATTTAAAATACAATGTTATAGCATAAAAAATACTTATTAAAATGACCAAAACAGTGATCAACAACCAATAAAAGTTTTTCCATCTGCCTAAAACAGGTGGTTTATTGTCTTCTAAATCTTTATCATTTTCCATTGTTGGAAATTAGATGGATTTTTCGAAAATAAAAAATGAGTTTTGGTGAATGGTAATAAATCAAAAATAATCCTTGGATCTCCTGAAAACAGAAGGCTTCGTAGCTCCATTAAGGTATTATTTCCAATACGAACGGCACAAAGGAAATGCCCAAACAAACCGATCTATAATTTTGACATAAAGATGTTTTGGTATATAATTACACAATCACTTTACTTCAATCGTTTCTTTTTCTGTCAGTATTTTCTTCATAGCAACAGCAACACCATTAGTCCATCCAAAACCATCTTGCAATGGATATTCGCCTCCACCTGCTTGCAAGCTAGTATCTGCTACATTATATTTTTCCATCATCTTTCCCGTCTGCTGGTAAACTTTCTCATTTAAACCTAACCATCTATCCATAACCTCAAGCCCCAAATCATGCTGTCCGTAGTTGAATAATGCCTGCACTCCAATCCACTGCAATGGTGCCCATGCATTTGGGTAATCCCACTGCTGTCCACTTTCTATGGTAGTAGTTACAAACCCTCCAGAAAGTAGAAGACTATCTTGCATTTGCTTAATGACCATTCGAGCCTTGTCTTTTGGAGCAATTTTAGCGAATAGTGGATAAGCAATCGCCATGCTTAAAATACTAGTATGTTTCTTGTTCGAAAAGTTATAATCCGCATATCTTTTTTGCTTTTCATCCCAGAGGATGCTGTTAATGGCATTTTTTCTGCTATTCGCTTTCTCTAAGTATAAGTCGGCACTATCGAGTTGCTCATTCCAGTTGTATGCTTGAGCAATTTTAATTTCTGAAAAATACAACAACACATTCAAATCAATCGGAATAATACTTGTAGTTTCAATCGTTTCCATTTTCTGTGAATCAGCCATCCACCTACTACTATAATCCCATCCAGATTCTGCCCCTGCTCTTAAGTCCAGATATGCTTTTTCATTTGGTAAATCATATTCATGTACCAATTCATAATCTTCTTTAAAAGACTCCGGTCTTGGTCTTGAAAATGCATCATAATATCGGTTTAAAACAATATTATCTTCCAATAAAACCACTCTACCCGCAGCAGGTTGCATTTCGGTTAAGGTCTCCTTACCTTTCATCCAGAATCCATATTCCTTCTTTAATTGAGGCAGATATGATATAAAACTTGTACGATTACTTGAATATAACTCATCAACCATAAGCGCAAAAAATGGGGGTTGACTTCTTCCTGTGTAATATGCACGGTTTCCATTTGGGATGAACCCTAAACTATCAATAAGAGAAGCAAAGTTATCCAGCATGTTCTTAGCCAATTCATCTTTACCGGAGGCCTTTAAGCCCAGCATAGTAAAATATGAATCCCAATAATATATTTCTCTAAAACGTCCACCAGGAACAACATAAGGTTTTGGTAAAGGAATGAGGGAAGAGTTTTGTATCGTATCTTTTGATCGAGTTAAAATTGGCCATAGACTTTCGATATGTTGGTACATATCTTTTTCCTGATCTGATTGAAAATCAGTGATTGGATTTTGCGGTAACTCAAAATGTGCTAGAACAAAGGACTTTAAGTCAAAATTCACTTGACCTTTTTCAGCCAGATAAGTAGCCTGAATCTTTTCTAGACTTACTTTGGGTATGCAATCGACAAAAGTTTTTGAATCCTCAAAAACCTCTCCTAATTGAACGGCCCTAAATAACTCAGAATCATAAAATTCTAAGTAGTTGTCTAGTTGATTTCGGTCGGTATTTCCTTGTTCATTTTCTTGCGAACAAGAAGTTGAAAGCCATATTAAAATGAACAAATAATAGATTTTTGATTTTGTCACACGATTTCCCATCATTTAGTTGGTAGCTATTGCCTGATTATCTCTAAACTTCAATTTTTTCCTAATCAAATCCCCTATTTTATTTCCTTGCCAAATACCTTCTTCAATAGCTCTTCTGTAATGAATACCTCCGTACAAACGACTAATAGCTGCTTCTTGTGAAGCCTCCTTAAATGAATTAAATTCACGACTAGGTAATCCAAATTTTACTTCTGTGCTATCCACAAAGCTAAAGTTATCGCCAAAAACATCTGTAAGCGCGTTTGCAGCAGCAGTAGAAATCACACTATGACCACTAGTATACTCAGGAAAAGGAGGCGTTTGCAAAGTAGGTGTCCAGTCTCCATCAATACTTCTATTAATGATTGTTTCTGGACGAATTAGATTGGAACGGTATTTCTCGTCCCAGCAAGAAATAAATCCATCTGCCAATGCGATAGAGGTTTTAGTGTAGGCGTGACTGCTTTTTATTAAATCAGCTGAATCTAGAAGGGCAGCTATTTTAGTAATTCCCATCCAATGTCCACCAGGAGTGATTTTTTTTGTAGCAAACATAACATGGCCTGTAATATTCATTACATATGGATTACAATCCCAAAAGGAAGCTATTTCCTTCTTCTCTTCATCAACCTCTTTCACCACTGTGTAAACTTCCATCATTTCTTTATAAAATGGACTGTTTTCTTCCATACTAAATTCGTATGGAGGCTGTGGAATATATTGGTCGGCACTATCCAAAACAAAAGTTCTAATTTTGTTCCAATGTGGTTCAATGGCTGCCATATAAGCAGGAGGTGTGGGCTCCCAATGATGTGCTTGATCACTTAACGGATGCTTAGACATGGTTCTAGTTTCCTTGTAATTGTCTTCATTTGCCCAATCAACCATATGTTGATGAACCTCAGTTGCATATTCAACCGAAGCTTTCCATTCTGAATCATTTAGGCCTCGTTTCTCTAAATCAGTCTTCCAGTTGGCTAACCACTCTTCTATTTTTTCTTCTGAAAATATCAACTTTTTAGACATTAAGTAATTGGCATAAAGTGCAGAAATCAACAAATTCACCTGCTCATCTTTTGGCCTAGGTATCGGGTTTAATCCATTGATCTGACCAGCTAAGGAGGAATAACTAGAATCCTGCAATGCTAAAACCTCGTAGCTGGAAATCGCAGAGTAAACGTAAACTCTACTAGCAACTGGTGGAGAAAAAATATCATGGACTGTAATATCAGTTACTTCTTGCATTAAAGAATGCAAATCACCTGCGTTTACCGGAGTTTTATGATTATTACTTTGAGAACAGGAAAAAAATATCCCAAAACCTATTAAAAAATATAATACTTTTCTTTTCATTACTGAATTATTTACTTTTTTCAATTGCAATTAATTTTAAGCTATTATCATTTCTTGCAACCAAAATATAATTATTATCATTCACTTTTATCGACTGCATATTCCTGACCTGACCGTCAAGTCGTAAGTTTCTCGCCTTTTTGACTTTAATAACTGAATCTTGAAATTGAAAAACGGTGCCAAATTGTGCATCATATTTACCCATTTCAATATTATTCTCATAAAAATTACCCGCCCCTAAAAGTTCCCTACTACTATCAGCATCAATAAATTCAATTGCATTTAAGGTTGAAATCTGCAACTCCATAGGTAAGACTTGGGCTATAAATTCTCCATTTCCATCATTTTGATAATAGTAGCTAGAAAAATCATTAGCTGACAATTTCTTAGATTCTTCTAAATCCGTACTTCCAAAAATTTCGTCCAAATTAGCTCTAGAAAAATCTTGGGCATATTTCCACTGCTTCTTAAGGTTCGGTAATTGCTTCAATAATTCAGCATGATTAGCAAAGGGGATTTCACGACCATCAAGAAAATAGGTTAATACAGGATCTGTTTGACCATTGTCATCAAAATCCTTAATATATAAATTGACTGGCTCCTTTTCTGTGGGTTTTATTCTGGAATTTTCTCCTGTATTGCCTGCAATTATATCTACTAGTCCATCGCCATTAAAATCTCCAGTCTTCACATGCTTCCACCATCCTTTTTGAGGTCCCACATCCCGAAGGCTGAATTTATCACCTTCGTTCAGCATGATTTTAATAGTTCCCCACTCTATTGCCAAAACAATATCATTTTTTCCATCTCCATTAATATCTGTTGCACTTGCATCCGTAACCATTCCTAAATTATCCAAAAAGGGTGCAAATGACTTATTTGCTAATTTGAAACTACCGCTTTGATCGTTTATGTATAGCTTCGACTCTGGATCCAGACCATATCCGTAAGGAATAGCTCTCCCACCAAAAAAGACATCCACGTATCCATCATCATTAAAATCAGCAACCGTGACGGTTGAAGCAGTCATATGACTATGCTCAAATACATACTTTTCATTGAAATTACCTTGTCCATCATTTAGATAACCCCTTTGTGTGATATACTCAGAATCACCTCTGTATTCGTTTCCACCTGAGGCAATGATTATATCTTGATCCCCATCATTATCAATATCAGTAAAAACAGCATCGACATCTTCAAAAGTACTATCACTTTCGATCAATGGTTGTTCGGTAAGTTGAAATTTCCCTGCATTTGTTTGTATCCATAGCTGACTGGCTACTCTTTTTGATGAACCGAAAAAGAAATCCTCTTTTCCGTCCCCATTTACATCAGCAACCGAAAGTGCAGGGCCTTCGGAGGAAACCATATGAGGCATTAAGGGCTCCCTGAGAAATTCAACAAATGGATTTTCTTCATGAACTACTTTCAAATCCAATGAATCTTGCATTTCGGTAATTTCATAATCATATTCTTGCGGATGCAATGTGCTAAAATCAAATTGAGGTAATCCTTTTTGATATTCTACTTTGTACAACCTGTCATATCCTAAACTGCTTAAGCTTTGAACTTTGTCATTGGGCCAGATTAACTGAATACTTTCTACTTGACTACTGTCACCCACAGCAATATGGAATTTATCTTGAGCTGAGCTTTGAAAACCTTTAACTGGATAGTGCTCATAATTTATTGATTGGCCATTTTTCAACTTTACAATGACCCTACTACCAATGGCATTGCGATTATTTTCAGTACCCAAAAGATCCAATTGAATAAACTTACCACTTCTGCCCTTTTCAACAGCAGTATTTTTATAGATAAAAGGCTTGTCCTCTAAATTGTTAACGACAATATCCAAATCACCATCATTATCCATATCAACATAAATAGCTCCATTGGAATAGGAGTTTTTGTTATTGGAAATATAAGAACTGACATCATCAAAGGTTAAGTCAGCATTGTTGGAGAAAAAACGATTGGGCAGCTTTATTTTTGGCATTTTCTCTACTATTTCTAGATCTTCTTTATCAACCATGCCCATCTCGGTTTTTTTACGTTGATCGATATTGGAGTTCATGAAATTCATATAGTCAATATCGTTCATCCTTCTAGGAATTCCATTGGACACAAATAAATCCTTTTGTCCATTATTGTCAAAATCCATAAAAAGGGGCGCCCACGACCAATCAGTTGCATAAACCTCTGAATAAAGTGCAATCTCACTAAAAGTACCATTTTGATTGTTTAATTGAAGGTTATTCCTAGCAAATTGATCATTATATCCAAAATCCTTTTTAAATCGGTAAACATCAAAAGCATCTTCTCCCAAGCTACTTTTTAAAATTTGGGGGTCATAAGGAAGCATATCAAGAGAAATGATATCACTAAATCCATCATTGTTAATATCTGCCAGATCTACACCCATAGAAAACCGGCTCGTGTGCTGAATTTGTTCAGTCAGGATTTCTTTAAAGGTACCGTCCTTCTGATTGATATAGAGATAATCATTTTCATGAAAATCATTGCCCACATATATATCAGGAAAACCGTCATTATTCACATCTCCCACAACAACTCCCAGGCCATAGCCAATCACTGAACTATTAATCCCGCTTTCTTTGGTGGCATTTACGAAGGTACCATTATCATTTCTAAAATACCTATCTCCAGAAACATTACTAGTTTCGCCCTCAAAAGAGTCTCTTTTTCCGAACGTCCCATTTTGATGAATGCTGTGATTAAGCTGAAACATATCTAAGTCTCCATCTTTATCAAAATCGGCAAATACTGCTTGGGTACCGAAGCCTGCCAAATCTAAATCATAAGCAATAGCTTCATCCTCAAAAACAGGAATACCGTTTTCTATGCTTTTGCAAATAAACAGCTGATTTGAACCTTTAAGTACTTCATGATCACCTACTACATTCACATAGATATCCAGCATACCGTCCTGATTTATATCTACCACTGAAGCACCAGTGGACCAAAACCCTTTTCCTATAATTCCTGCTTCTTTACTTACATCCTTGAAATTAAAATCCCCTTCATTAACAAAAAGTTTGTTTTCTCCCATATTGGAGGTAAAAAATAAATCAACCAATCCATCCTTATTGAAATCCCCAGCAGCCACTCCTCCTCCATTGTAAAAATACATATAATCAAAAAAGGAGAAATCTGTTGTTTGCTGTAAGTTGTTCTCGAAATCTAAACCAGTTTTCTGAGCATCTAATAATTCGAAGTAGTTTTCCTTTGAATCATTACAAGCGGAAACTACTTGGAACAGAAGAATAAGTAAAATAGCATTCGAAAACTTTGAAAGCTCATTCTTCATAGAACAAAATCTTATACTCGTTACTTTCATTTAAATTATTTTATTTGTAATACTATTGGTTTATCATCATTGATTCCAAAGAGTAAATGCTCTTGATTATTAATATTAATGGCGCTTATTGATCGGACATTACCGTTAATACCTAGACTCTTATGCTCTTCCACCACACTAAATTCACCTGTCCCGTCTCCGAAGAGCACTAATCCATCATTTGCATCTAATTTACCATATTGCGGTTTAAAATCTCCCTCATTTCCAGCTAGAATCAAGTCTAAATTACCGTCTTGATTGACATCTATAGCCTTTATGGCATGAATTACTGAAAATTGTGCCTCAAAAGGTAAATCCACTTTTTCAAAATCACCATCCCCCTTATTCAACATTACAACAGTTTGAAAGGTATTAGCAGCTTTATAGGAAGCATTTTCTATCTTGTCAGCCCCCATTAAATCTACAATTGACTTTTTACCATAATCTTCATATTTCAAACTTTGCTTTTTCAAACCGGGCAATTGACCGATCATTTCACCTTTTTGCTGTAGCGGGATATCCCTTCCATTAAGGGTTCGAGTTAGAATTTTATCTTTATCACCATTGCCATCAAAATCCTCCAACCATATTTTTACAGGCATTTCGTCAGTAGCGGTAAAATAGAAATTATCTCCTCTATTTCCTACTACCAAATCAGCAAGACCATCATTGTTCAAATCAGATATTTCAACTGTATTCCACCAGCCTTTTAATTCTTGCAACGGATTTTTCTCTAATTTTTTTAATTGTTTTCCTGTTATTTCAAAAATTTCAACTCCCATCCATTCACCTACAAGGATTAGGTTTTGATTTCCATCTTGATTGATATCTGCTAATTTAGCATCTGTTATCATTCCTAAATTATCCAAGTCTATCGCTCTTCTAATGGTCATATCTTTAAAATTTCCATTACCGTCATTTTCAAAAAGGAAACTTTTTGGACTTTGACCATATTCTTGAGGTACAGATCGACTGCCTACAAATAAATCTAAATCCCCATCATCATCATAATCAAAACTTAAAACCACTGATGTATTAAGACCAGTTTCCGGAATTGCTTCTTTTGATTTTTCAAAAGTCTCCGACTTAGTTTGTACAAATAAGTGATCGTTAAAAACAGGGTTATTTTCTGATTGATGGTTACCACCAGATCCAAAATAAAGATCTAATAAGCCGTCACCATTAGCGTCAAAAGCATGAACGGCAGTTACTTCATTTTCAATGTCACTGAGTTGAGTGGATTTAAAACTACCGTTAGGCAGTTGAAAATAAACAGATGAACTTTGTCCTTTTGCAGCTCCCATAATCACATCATCTAACCCATCCTTATTCAGATCGATTACTTGAAAAGTCGGCCCTTCCTTAGAAAGCATTCTCATGATCAATCCTTCATAATAGAAATCTACATGATGATCCTCTTCGTGAGATTTAAAATCATGATTAACTTGCTGAAAATATTGTTTAGTCGTTTCTTTTAACAATGGAGTTACTGCTTCTCCTTCTTCTTTGGTTTCGTCCTTATAATTAATTTTGAGTAAGGTATCAATTGGAGGATTTTGAATTAAACTACTTAGTTTATCGGGCCAAATGACTCTAATGGAATCAATCTTTTGAATGTTGCCAAGACCAAAATGTAAATTATAATCTACAGAAGACTGAAAACCTCGTGTGGGCATCATTTGTCTGTGAAATTGCTTTTCTCCTGAATAAACTTGAACCTTTGCCCCTATGGCATCCCTATTGGGCTTTTCAAATGCTAAGGCTACCTTCAGGAAGTGAGTACTGTCCGTTTTAGCATTACTTTTATAGATTGTAGAAAGATGATTCAAGTTACTGACAATGACATCCAGGCTACCGTCATTGTTTAAATCGGCATAAGCGGCACCATTAGAGAATGTTTCCTGACCCATTCCCATTTCATGTTCTTTACTATTAAATTGCAAGTTGCCTGAATTGATAAATAACTTATTGGCTTGTGGATTACTAGGCATTTTTGCCAAAACATCCTCCATTTTATCTTTCTTGCCTGTCAAAACCATTCTTTGCACCACATCATTGGCAAAGAAATCCATGAAATCCGCATCAGTTACATCTTGATAAACACCATTACAAACAAAAATATCATTATAGCCGTCCATATTGGCATCAAACATCAAGGCGCCCCAACTCCAATCAGATTGGGCTACTCCAGCATACCATGCAATTTCCTGGAAGCTCCCATTTCCGGTATTTAATTGAAGCGCATTGTGCATGTACTGATGATAAAAGTCTCTGCGGAGCTTCAGTTGGTAAGTATTATAATTCTCGAATTGTAATTTTTGCTTAATCAGTTGATCTGTTTCAGGTATCATCTCTGTGGTGAAGATTTCCGGATAACCGTCATTATTAATATCAGCCAGATCCGCTCCCATGGAGGCTAAACTCATATGACCCATCCATTTTTTGCTCTCTTCTGAGAATGTACCATTTCCTTGATTGATATATAGATAATCCCGCTCAAAGAAATCATTGGAAACATAAATATCCTGTAAATGGTCACCATTGATATCACCAACAGTTACTCCTAATCCAAAGCCTATTAAGGAACCGTAAATTCCTGCTTCTCTGCTAACATCAACAAACTGTCCATTATCATTACGTAGTAATTTGTCTCCCCCTCCTTTTACAAATTCCTTTACATCCCAATCTTCTGCATACAAATCCCTTTTATTACTATTATTCAGGGTATTAACTGGAATAAAGGAGTTATTTAGTATATAAACGTCTAAATCACCATCCCCATCGTAATCAAAGAAAGCAGCATGAGTGGTGTAGCCTGGCTCATTCAAGCCATATTCTTTTGCCTTTTCCGTAAAGGTATTATCACCATTGTTTATAAATAATTCATTAAACGGATTTCTACCTTCTTCATAACCAGCATTACTTACATAAATATCTTTGTAGCCATCTTGGTTGATATCTACTATACTAACCCCAGTACTCCAACCCCCATAGCCTTTAAGACCAGCACTTTCTGTAATATCTTCAAATTGGAAATTACCTTTATTGAGATAAAGCTTATTATTGACCTGATTCCCAGTAAAAATTATGTCTTGCAGGCCATCATTGTTGATATCTACAACACCTACCCCACCGCCATTGTAAAAATTTCTATAGGAAAAAATATTGAACTGATCTCTATTTTCTACTTGATTGAGGAAGGTAATGCCTGTTCTAGAAGAATCTAGCAATTCATAAGTAATAATTTCTTTTGTAGTAGTCTTTTCATTTGTGGAATTGTTATCACAAGCCAAAAAAGGAATAAAAATAAGAATTAAATAAAAAAATGATTTTTTAATAGACATGATTATTTAGGCTTTTAGAAGCTTAAATGTATAAAAAAAGGATAATGAAAATAAATTCATTATCCTTTTTAAGTTGTTAGTTAAATTTAATAACCTGGATTTTGTTCTAAATTAGGATTGGTACTAATCGCTAAAGAAGGTATCGGAAATAATACCCTAAATTCTTCAGTATTATCCTTATACGACCATGGCTGGGTAAAAGTCCCAAAACGAATCTGATCTTGCCTTCTCCAAAATTCAATATACATTTCTCTACCTCTCTCATCTAACATCTCCTGTGCATCCAATGAAGCTAAAGGAGAAGCTCCTCTAATATCTCTTAAGTCATTTACTAGTTGAAGTGCTTCGCCAGTATTGCCTTTCCATAGGTTAGCTTCAGCTTTCATTAATACAGCATCAGCATATCTGAATAGAATTTGTCTGCCTGGGAATGCACCCCCATTGTCAGGATGATATTTAAGTACCCTAATTCCAGTTGCTTCACTATTGCCAGCTAATCCCGGTAATTCCGACTTAAATGCAAGAGGCTCTCCATTTCTAGTAGATAATTCCTGTCCATCATAACCGTATTGTTGTCCAACAAGGAATCCATAACCATAACCTTCTTCAGGAACAAAGCCCCTTCTAGTTTCTTGGTTAGACCCAGGAGTATTGGAATTTGCATCACCTTCAAAGATGCTATAGAATTCAGCAGTAGTACAGAAGCCATTCCAGCCACCACCAGCATTTCCATCAATTTCATTATGGTTATAATGAAGTGTATTCCAAATTCTACCTCCTGCATCTCTTTCTAGAGTAAAGATAGATTCATTATCAGGAGCAGGATCAAAAATCTCAAAATAATCTTCTTCCAAAGAGAATCCAGCAGCAGTTACTGCATCTACAGCTTCAATTACTCGATCCATATCGGCATTATCTGGTGCAGATCCAGACGGATTACCTAATAAGATGTGCTTATTAAGGTAGAACTTAGCTCGTAAAAAATGAGCTGATGCCTGAGAAGCCCTTAAAATCTCACTATCATCTCCAGGCCCGATATTCGGAAGATTTTCTATTGTTGTATTACTTAAATCTTCTTCTATCAATGTAACTGCCTCTTGCCTGCTCAAAACACGAGGGTCAGTATCAACACCATCATTTGGATCTCTAAACGGAACTTGTCCCCATAGATCCATAATAATGAATACATTCAATGCTCTAAGGAATTTAGCCTCCGCCAATTGCTGAGGGTCAGCTTCCGATTCTGGAGCAATTATCTGATTTAATGCAAAAACATTCGAATTTTGATTATTCCATGCATTTAAATTAAACTGATGAGTTGCATCCCAAGTGTGCTGATGCAATGTTCTCCATACCCCGTTGTCACCCCAGTCGGTACCTCTAGTAGGAACTAATTGGGCATCAGAGGAGACCTCCATTAAAGCATAAGTATTATCTTGGCTTCCTACGGAATTTGCAGTGCTTACGTAAGCACTAGTGAGGTTTTCACCTGGATTCACACCACTAAATTCACCAGAAACATCATCTACCACGACAGAATCCAGCTCCTCTACCTCCAAGTCAGTACAAGACCATGCAAGCACTGACAATCCAACTAATAATATTTTAAATTTATCCATGATTAATATTTTTTAAAATGTAACATTCAAACCAACTGTTAAAGTTCGTGGTCTAGGGAAAGAAGTATAATCAATTCCTAAAGACGGAACACCATTTAATGATTTGTTAACGTTTACTTCTGGGTCTAAGCCTGAATAGCTAGTTAACACAAATAGGTTTTGAGCATTTGCATACATTCTTAAATTTTTAACAAAAGTATTCCCACTAAGATCAAAATTATATCCTAGTGAAAGGTTTTGTAATCTTAAAAAATCACCTTTTTCTAAAAATCTTGTAGAAACATCAGGAGCGTTAATTGGAGCTTCGTCAGATTCCAATACATCAGCAGTAACATTTCTACCATTTCCATAAGCACCAGCAGTGAAGAATGCATTAGCAGTGTTGTTATATATATAATGTCCAAACTGACCATTCATGTACACACTCAAATCCCAATTTTTGTAGTTAAAAGTGGTATTAATACCCGTATTATATAGTGGGATAGGGCTGAAACCTAAGAATTGTTGAAAATCTCCATCATTATATTCAGCTATGCCGTTTTCGTTATAGCCTGCAAAATCACGCAAATAATAAGCAAATAGAGGTTGTCCCCCAGTGATACGCTGTGCAAATGCACCTGTTAATCCTTGACCAGAAATTTCACCGGTATCAATAGAACCGTCATAATCATTTACTTGATTCTTATTATACGCTACATTAAATCCAAAATTCCAACTAAAATCTGCATTATCTATAATAACGTAATCCATAGACAACTCAATACCTTGATTTACAACATCTGCAGGTAGGTTGAACCATGTAAATGGTTGTGGCGCTGGCTGAGCAGAAGTAACTTGTATTAATAAGTCAGTTGTATTTTTTCTATACAAATCAAAGGTACCTGATAATCTTCCGTTTAAAAACCCGAAGTCTATACCAACGTTAGTCATGGCAGTCTCTTCCCATCTTAAATCAGGATTATCAAAAGCCACCGTAGTCAAACCAGGTCTAATTATATCTCCTCCATCATTAAATCCTATATCTCCATAGTTTTGTCTTCTTTGGTGCAAATTATGCGGTATTTCTTGATTACCTGTTACACCGTAACCTAACCTAAATTTCAGGTTATGGAAACTATCTGGAATAAAAGATTCATCCGACACTCTCCATGCAAAGGCTGCAGATGGAAAAACACCATATTTATTTTCTCCTCCGAATCGAGTTGATCCATCAGCTCTTATTGTGGCCGTAAATAAATACTTATCTAATACATTATAGTTCACCCTACCGAAAAATGATTGCAATTCATCTACTGTTGCAAAACGATTTTCAATTAACTTTTCAACTGGCATAGTTGGCCTAGCTCCTAAATCTTCTGATCCTTCTTCTAATCTATTAACAAAAAATTGATCGTTTCCTGGATCATACCCAAACTGTTGATAATCACCTGAAATAGCACCTCTAACAGCACCACCTGCAGATTCAAGATCGGAGATCATTTGATTCATGTCGTTAGTATTAAAACCAAATCCTTGCAGCGTATTTCCACTTCTGTTAAATTCTTGATAAGAATAACCACCCAAAATATTTAGGTTCCCCTCGCCAATTTTTTTGTCAAAGGTTAATAAAGCTTCGAATAAATTACTGCTTGATTCAATAGTCGCTATACCACCTCTTCCATTGTCAAGAATATTACCAGCCAATAACTCTGGTGAAGCCGCTTGATTCCTCACTGAATTAGCATTGTCAAAACCCCCATTTATTCTAAAATTCAATTCTTCAGTAATATCATAATCAAGAGATAAATTAATTAAAGCTCTGTCAGTTTGTGCCTCATCTAAATTATACTCCAACATAGATAAAGGATTTCTAAGTCCTCCGACTTGACTGCTTGCATCAGCTGGAAATGTAGGATTAGCAATGTAGGCAGCACCGAGTAAATCTCCTTCAAAGCCTGCATTATTTGTAATTGGAGGCGCAACATCATTAATTCTTGATAGTGTTATCTGCGTAGAGAAGTTTAATTTATCATTTAAAAAACTTTGATTAAAATTTAATCTGGCATTTAATCTTTCCATTGCAGAATTCTCAATCACACCTTGTTGATTTTCGTAACCAGCAGAGACTCTATAACTACCAGTCTCATATCCATTAGCATAAGATATATCATGTTTGTGGGAGATTGCAGTTCTGGTAATTTCATCTTGCCAATCAGTATCCGCACCAAAATCTAACTCATTTGGATCTGCACCGTACTCACTTAGGTTCCCTAAATATTCTTCCCTATCTAATAAATCAAATCTATTTGCAGCACTTGCCACACTTACTGACGTATTGTAAGAAATGTTATTTTGCAAACCTTTACCACTTTTGGTAGTAATTAGTACGACACCATTTGCTCCCCTAGCACCATAAATAGCTGTTGCGGAAGCATCTTTCAAAATATCCATACTTTCAATATCATTAGGATTTAGAAAGTTTAGCGGGTTTCTTGGTGAAGAAGTACCGCTACCAACATCAAGACCTCCAGCTGTTACATCATCTCCGGTCAAAGGAATTCCATCTACTACAAATAAAGGATTATTACCATTTCTAACAGATGATGTTCCTCTAATTCTAATGTTCACGCCCGCTCCAGGCTCCCCAGAAGCAGAAGTGATTTGTACACCAGCAGATTTACCTTGAATCAATTGTTCGGGAGAAGCAATTACACCACCATTAAACTCTTTGGCAGTTACACGTTCAACAGCACCAGTCGCATCTTTGGCTTCAACTTGTCCATAACCAACAACTACAACTTCTGAAAGCTGCTCCACGTCTTCTTGAAGTTTAACATCAACCACACTTCTGCTCCCGACATCAATAGTTTGAGATTTGTAGCCAATATAAGAAAATTTCAAATCCACGTCTCCTGAAATGGATAACTTGAATTTCCCATCAAAATCAGTAGTTGCACCATTAGAGGTCCCCACTACCAATACGTTTACCCCCGGAAGACCCTCTCCGGTTTTTGAGTCCGTGACAGTTCCCGTGATTGTCCTGTCTTGTGCATAAAGGCTACCGAAGGATAACCAAAACACACTTGTCATAATTAGTAAAAAGTGTCTCATGAATTTTTGAATTTTAGCCGTTTAAAAGTTCCATAATTTAATTTTAGTTTTTGTAATTTTTCATTTGTTTTAAAACATCTAAATCATAACTGTTTATATTATATTTGGTTTTTAACTTAAACTTAACAACAATGTAAATATTACATAATTTCCCTGCAAGGCTTTCAGTGTATTTTGTACACTTAGTTAGTTACGTAATCGTTTACGTAAATATATTTTCGTTTTATTTATAATCTTTCTAAATAAAAACTGCTACTTTCATCAATTTAATATCAACATGAGCAAACATAATATTAGACTGAAGGATATTGCAGAGGAATTGGGTATCAGTATCCCCTCTGTATCCAGGGCCTTGAATAACAAACCAGACATTGGAATTGAAACAAAAAAGAAGGTATTTGAATTAGCAGAGAAGCTTAATTACCAGCGAAATCAATTTGCCATTAATTTCAAAAACCAGCAATCTTTTATAATTGGTGTAATAATACCTCAGATAGTACACCACTTCTTCTCAAACGTAATTAGCGGAATCATAAACGAGGCCGAGAAAAGAGGCTACAGTATTATGCTATTTCAAAGTAACGAATCATTTGAATCAGAACTCAAAGGAGTAGAAACCTTTCAGAAAAGTATGATTGACGGATTGATCATATCTCTATCCGACAACACAAATGATGTTAGTCATCTTAAATACCTGCAAGAGCATAATGTACCTGTAATTCTAATTGATAAGATTACTGATGAATTAACATCTGCTAAAATAATTTGCGATGATTTCAAGGGGGCATACTTTGCAACTGAGCATCTTATTAGTTTAGGCAAGAAAAAAATTGCCCATATAACCGGCTCTTTAAATCCATACACTACAAAAGAAAGATACAGAGGATATAAGTCAGCATTAAAAGACTATGGCTTAGGTTTTAACGAAAAATTGGTTAAAAAATGTAACCTGGTTTCACGAGAAGAAGGCTATACCACAACTTTGGCCCTTTTAGCAGAAAATGAAATACCCGATGCGATTTTCTGTGCTACAGATCCTACCGCAATAGGAGCAATTAAAGCAATTAAAGAAAAAGGATTGCGAATTCCTTTTGATATCGCAGTCATGGGATTTAGTGATTGGAAAATGTCTTCTGTGGTAGAGCCACCACTTTCTTCGGTATCCCAACCTGATTATGAGATGGGTAAAAAAGCCGTTGAGCTTATTACAGAAGAAATACACTTGACTAGAGCAAATAAGCCCATAAAATATGAAACCTTTGTCATGGAAACTTCACTAGTTATTAGAGAATCCACAATGGGAAAAAGATAAAAGCACCTGTTTAACTTGGCACTTCTATCATTTTAAGATCAATTAATTTTGATTCCTCATAACCAATAGACATGTAGCCAAAAACCCCTCCTGCAGACTCAGCTACTCTCTTAGCAATATCTTTCATGGAGCTTATAAATTGCGTTGCCCAATCCTTATCAACTTTATTTAATACTGTATTTAACTTCTCCAAGTCCTCAATGACTACCTTACTTCTTACTTCCGCATCTTGTGGATAAGAATTTAGCAATTCATTAAGACTCTTTTCAAAATCAGGAGCGATTTCCTGGTAATAACTTAACAGCTCCCTCCGAGCTTTACTCTGCTTAATTTTTGTAAGGTTTACTGCTTCTTTCAATTCACTCTTGCTAATTTGGTCATCTGCACCAGCAATTAAAATAGTAACCATCGCTGGTATTTTTTTAAGTAAATCGATTTCTGATTCCGATAGGTTTTTTAGTTCTGTTATCATAGTTTATGCAATAGTTAGATTCTTAGGCAATATATGTATTCAAAAAAATTATTATTACTGATTTACAAATTAATATTCTATTTTCGATTAACCTATCCCAATGTTCTGTAAACTTGGGTACTATTTCGGAAAATTCTTATGATGATTAATAGTCTCTATCTGATATTGATGATGTTTCATATGCGCCACAAAAAATTGCATGGTTTGGAGTATGTTTAGCTTCCCTACCGCAGGATGGGAAAATATGAAATGACCGATTTTCTCTTTATCAAAATCAGTTAAAAAAGTAAACATATCACTTCTGATCTTGTCCCATTGATGTGAAAATTGGTGCGGATCCTCGCTTATATTTAAACTTTCTTTTTTTTCACCAAGAATTTTGGGTGCTTGATATTTCTTCCTTGAATTCAGTCTATTTACCAGCATCATTGTTTTGACCGCAGCTTTTAATCCTACCTTTTCATTTTTTCTGTTGAAGTCGAAATTTTGCATAAACTGTAAACTTATGTGCTCAGATGTATACAAATGCTGCATCACATCAAGCATTGACCATGACCCTACTTCTGGGTGAAAATTTAACTGCTCTGGACTGAATACTTGAAGTAAAGCATCGTAATAAGCTTTACCCTCTTCCATACGTTGCCAGTGCTTCTGAATTTTTGAATCCATAATAATTTCTAAAAATTTAAAGAATTTGAAATTAGGAATTTTATTGAAAACAATTACTTAATTATAGCAAAAGTCATCCATACAGGTAGGTGGTCAGAAATATCTTCTGCATCTCTTAAGACGTCAGAATCAATTTTTCGAATCTTGTTATTATTATAAAATATATAATCTAATCTTTCATAAGGATCTTCTGAATTGAAAGTGAAGAAGCGCGATTCATTCTTAAGGTATCTATCTTTATCTATTGCCTCACCGATGAACGGACAATCTAAAAATATTTTAATACTTTTTTCAGCTTCACCCACACTTGTAGCAAAAGGTGGGCGACTATTAAAATCTCCCATTAGTATTACAGGAAACTCTTTTGCAAAATTATTAAAAACTTCTAAAACTATTTGAGCCTGACTTTCTCGAGTCTCCTTATCGAAGGCTTCCAAATGAACATTCATGATAATTAAAGTATCTGCACCAACTTGCACTTTACTTATTTGAAGTACTCTATCCAAATAAAAGGCATCATAATAAAAGGGTGTATTAAATGGTTTATCCAATACCACTAACTCGTTAGATAGTATTTGACTTTTACTAAGAATACCTTGCCCAGAATACATCCTTCCAAAATGAATATTTATTGGAAAGTAAGGGAATGGAACATATGATTTATCCCAGTTTACTGAATAGGCACCCTGTCCAAAATTCAGATATTTTCCTAAGCTGTCAAATTGGTTATATGTAAAGCTCCTAGCAGAATTAAAATCAACTTCTTGCAATCCTATAAAATCAAAATTGTAGGGCTCAAGAAGATTCACTGCTCTTTCAAAATTACCACTAAACAAGGACTCCTTTCTAGTAATTGAAAGGTTATTTGTCATACCTGATAAGTACCCTATATTATAACTTAAAACGGACAAAGTATCATAGTCCCTTTTCAACGAATCGCCATAGGTAACTACTTGATCATATTGACTCTGATCATTAAAGGATGAACTAGCCCAGAAATAAAAACCAGTAGTAGCAAAAATTACTAGTACGGAAATGGATACCAAAATCTTCTTCATTTTATGAAAATACAAAACTCCAAAGAAACAAACTGAATAATAGAAAATAAATTCAAGATCTAGCAAAAAATAATATTTAATTATTCTAAGATCCAAAAAATAACTAAAACAGAAGAGAATGAAAGTAAACTTAAATCAAACTTCTTATGCACCTTCATCAGATAAAATACTAGAAAACTACATATCAATATAATACCATTTACAGCTTAGAAATAAATCTCACATAAACATTAGTGATATTACATTTAAGCGAAAATACGCATTTTGGTAATGGTAAAAATAGACCAAATAATATATGGACTGTAAAATAAAACAAAGAACTTCACCTGGGTAATTAATTAAAGTAATACTACACTTAGCACCGATTATAATTTCATTCATAACATCTTATAACAAATCAACCAAGTATTACATTAATATGGAAATACTGTCCAAATAATATTCTGTTAAGGAGCATTTTTTTATTTACGCTAAAAATTAAATAAGCAGATGATATTTTAATAAAATTCTCACCAACATCGTTTAATACAATTTTTATTTATTAAGATCAACGTCATCAAGGATGCTAATCACTGATAATTTTTTAGGTTTTGAAAAAGATACATAAATTAGATATTCACTAAAATTGCACTTTAACAATCTACCCCAGCCTTTTCTGTAAATTCTTAAAACTATCACCAATTGCTTAAGTTTGTGATGGGACCCATAGGAAAAACAGATATGAAAAGATTTTCTAACATTGAGCAGTACGGTACATTTTTCAAAAGCTTAATTCAGAAAGAAAGGAAAGCAGAAATGGAGTTTCATTTGCACGAAATTCAGCACTACTCAGGCCGGCAACGGGAAGCAAAGGGCAGGGCCATTTTAGGCTTAACTGGTAAGGATGCAGGTTCAGGAATTGGAGGTGTATTTTTAGTAAAACTGGTCAAAGCGTCTGGGCTTTCTGACAATGAAATTTCCAATGGTGATGTAGTCATTATCTCGAAGGAAACACCAACCGGAAAAGAAGACCAAGCCACAGTGGTGAGCAAGACAAAACGCAGTATAACTATAGCATACAATAAGCTACCACCCTATTTGGTTTTTGGCAGAAATTTAAGATTAGATTTGTTCTCTAATGATATCACTTTTCAAAGAATGACGGAGGCAATTGACAAACTACAATTGCTGCCTTCCTTGCAAAAACACATACAATCAGTAATTGCATTAAATGAAGAAAAAAATAATTCCGATTTAAACAATATTGATGATGACATCTTGAATAGCAGACAAAACAAAATCATTCAAAAAGCACTTTCATCAAATGATATTTTTCTAATACATGGCCCACCTGGAACTGGTAAAACCACTACCCTATCCCATTTGGTAAAAGCATTGTTCAAAAAGGGTAAAAAGATATTGCTGACAGCTCCTTCCAATACCGCTGTTGATAATATTTTAGAAAAATTGCAGAGACTCGAAATTCCTGCTACCCGAATAGGTAACCCTATTCGCATGGATGAAAACCTACTTAGTTTGAGCTTAGATGTCCAGTTGCAAGATCATCCTGATTACCAACAAGCCAACAGTATTTGGAATAGAATTCAAGTGCAAAAAAAAGAACAAAATGATTACGTTCCGGCTACAGGACAAAACAGAAGAGGGCTAAGTGATAACAAAATAATACAATTGGCTAGCTCTAAAAAACCCTACAGGGGAATACACTCTGCAAAGCTCAGAAAAATGGCAAAATGGATTTCAATTCAGCAAGAGATTAACAAAAATTATGAAGAAGCTCAGGCTCTGCAAAATAAAGCAATTGAAAGGATTTTGGAGAAAAGCCAGGTGATTTGTACTACAAACTCCTCGGCCGGCAGTGATCTTTTGAAGGATATTATTTTTGATATTGTATGCATTGACGAAGCAACTCAATCAACGGAACCAGAATCTCTGATCCCATTGGTAAAAGGAAAAAAATGGATTCTAGCAGGCGACCATCAACAGCTACCACCAACTGTAAAAGCTAAAGAAGCAAATGAATTAAAAACCAGTTTGTTCGAAAGATTTCAATCGGAACTTCCGTCTGACCGAATGGATCTATTGACAATTCAGTATAGGATGCATCAGGAGATAATGAGATTCTCAAATGAAAATTTTTATCAAAACAAATTAAAAGCTCATCCCTTGGTTTCAAAACACAGTTTAACCGATCTACCTGGATTTGATCCTTATCGTTTTGTAAACCCAATGATTCAAGAGGTAGTACAAGCTTCTAAACCAGTTGTTTTTCTTCCTTGTCCAGAAGGAATTGAAAAACAGTTAACAGACAGCTATTCCTTTTTCAATCAAGCAGAGATAGATTTAACTAAAGAAGTCACTGACGCTTTATTGTCTTCCCGTTTGTTTCCTGAAGACATCGGAATTATTTCTCCATATGACCAGCAAGTAAGCCGTTTAAAGTCTGCACTAAGGGATTACCATGTCGAAATAAAATCCATTGATGGATTTCAAGGAAGGGAAAAAGAAGTCATTGTCTTAAGTTTAGTAAGATCGAATGCAGAAGAAAACATAGGTTTTTTAAAGGATTATAGGCGTTTAAATGTTGCACTTACTAGAGCCAAAAGAAAATTAATAATAATAGGGAACCCTAAAACATTGATTTCAGATCCCATGTACAAATCTTTGATCAAAAATAACTATATTCAAGAACAAGCATGAATTAAGACTTATATTTATGTTTGTGGCAATAAAATCGATTATCCTGCATGAGATTTAACTTTCTGATACTTTTTACGGTTTTCTTCAATTTATCTTTTGAATTACACCCCCAACAATTATCTAGTTCCCAAGACAGTATCATTACAACGCTTAATTCCTTGAGATTCAATTATCCTGATTCTGCTTTGGATCATATCAATAACGAAATACAGGCAACAAAAAATACTAAAAGTGACTACTACGCAGAGTTACTTTTCCTAAAATCAGCTATTCAGTATGTACAAAGTAATTATCTGGAGTCCAGAAATACGTACAGGAAACTATATAATCTATCTCATGAAATCAGTAATGATATAGGAATTGCCCGAGCATTAAATGGAAGAGGATTAATTTATCTAGGAAGAGAACTCTATGACGAAGCTGTAGTTGAATTCAGTAAAGCACTAAAAGTCAATAAAAAAATAGGCAATCAAAGAAATATTACTGTCAATTTACTCAATATTGGAATTTGCTATCAGGAGTTGGGAGAGTTAGAAAAAGCACTAGATTCTTATAGAAAGTCTTATAGTATTGCAGAGCAAAATGATCTCCCTATTTACGCCTTGATGAATATGAATAGACTAGGGACAGTTTTTTTAGACCAACTGGAACTAGATTCGGCTGAATATTATTTACTAAAAGTATATTATGACTCACCAAATCAATGGGAAAAAAGCTATAATTTGAGTGGCTTGGCTGAATTAGAATTAAAAAGAAAGAACTATCACAAAGCAATAGAATATGGAGCTGAATCATTAAGAATTGCCAAGGAAATTGGTGCTAAATGGGATGCCTCGGAAGTTGCTCTTAAATTAAGCCAAGCACATGAAAAGTTAGGATACACCAAAAAAGCCCTAGAATTCCATAAATTACATAAAAGCTATAGTGACAGCCTGTTAAATGAGGAAATGAATCGCGAAATCAACTGGGCCGAACTACAACAAGCTAAAGCTGAAAATAATCAACTCAATATTGAAAAAGAACTACTTTCCGCCAAATCAGATAGGAATATGCTGACCATCTATTTGATGAGTGCTCTCATTTTATTTTTGGTAATTTTGGCTTTTCTATATCGGAGACATTTAAAACAAAAAGACAAATACAATCAAAATCTAAGCAGCATCAATAAGCAGTTAGCTGACAAGAAACTTTTAATAGAAATACAAAATCAAGAGTTAAAAGAAATCAATAATACTAAAAACAGGCTCTTTTCAATTCTTTCTCATGATTTACGATCTCCGATTAGTTCTGTTAAACAATTATTAGAAATTGGTGACAAAATCTCTACAGAAGACTACACAAAGTATAGTAAAAAGCTAACCAAAGAAGTTGGGAAAGTTGATGAACAAATCAATGCCCTCTTGAAATGGGCTAACACGCAAATGGATGGTTTCGAAACCAATCCCCAGAAAATCAAATTAAGTGATTATATCAGTGCCTACATAGAAGACATTAGTTTTATCGCAGATGAAAAAGAGGTGGAAATCATTCATCATATAGCAGATTTTTATGCGTGGATTGACCCGTTTCAATTAAAAATAATTGTGAACAACTTACTCAATAACTCGCTAAAATATACTTCCAAAGAAGATCAAATTAAAATTGATTATTTAGCACATGGCAATCAAATCCAAATACGTATTGAAGATAGTGGAATGGGAATGGATGAGGAAACCTTAGCAATAATTAAATCCAGTAGTAATAATCGAACCTACTCAAAAGAAGGTACCTCAAAAGAAATCGGAACAGGTTTAGGAATGCTTCTTGTGAAACAGTTTTTGTCCTTCAATCACTCATCAATGGACATAGAAAGCAAAGAAGGGACAGGAACACGTTTTGTTCTAAGCTTCCCTAAAGCGAAAGATAACTGACTATGATTTTCACTCTTATTCATTATAGCCTGCATTTTATTGCACCATTAGCTATTGCATATCTATACAGCCCTAAAAAATGGAAAAGGGCTTACTTGATTTTAATCGGAACTATGCTGGTTGACCTAGATCACCTGTTAGCAAGCCCAATTTTTGATCCTGAAAGATGCAGTATTGGTTTCCATCCTCTTCACTCCTATTTCGCAATATTGATATACTTATTCTTATTATTTCCAAAAATAAGTCGTCTGGTGGCAATCGGCTTGCTTTTTCACATGTTTACTGATGGCCTAGACTGTATACTTCAAGGAACTTTCTAAATAGGCTGAAACGGAAAAATTATAGGTAAAAAGACAGTTGCTAAAATCCAAAATAATAAATTAAGCATCACCCCTACTTTCGTGAAATCGGTGAATTTGTAACTACCGGCTGTATAAACCATGGTATTAGTTTGATAACCAATAGGCGTCATAAAACTTGCAGACGCAGCAAAGGTAACCGCCATCAAAAAGGGCGTAGGCAGTAAACCTAGTTGCGTACTTATCGCTATTGCAATTGGTGCCATTAATGCAGCAGTGGCATTATTAGACATTAGTTCGGTCAAAAATGATGTTGCCAAGTATAATCCACTTAACACTACAATGGGGCCGAATGAGCCTAATTGACCTAAAAGTCCCCCAGCGATTTTTTGATCTAAGCCGGTATTGGTCAATGCTACTCCAAAGCTTAAGACCCCTGCTAATAAAAAGACTATCTTCCAATTTATGGCTTTATAGACTTCTCGCATATTCAGGACATTCAACAAAACCAAGGCCACAACTCCTGCCATAACCGAAATTACAATATCTAGTATTCCGAAGGTCGCTAAAGCAATCACGATACCAAGCACGGAGATTACAATCAAAAATTGCTTCTTATTAAAGTCAATTACATGATCAGATGAAAGGAGAGCAAAAGGAGCGTTCTGACTCATTTCCTTTTTGCGAAGCTCTTTTACGTAGTGAGATTTCACTTCTGCCAATAACACATCCCCTGCTTTTAGTTTAATATCATATAAATCTTCGTGCAAAACCTCTTCCCGATGCTTTATTGCTAGCGGAGAAGCCCTGAATCTCCTACGAAAGTCTACTTCCTGCAAGTTTTTACCGTCAAATTCGGAATTAGCACTAATAACCATCTCCACCAGCGAAGTACCAGTACCTTGCAAGTTATCGCCTGCCATTTTCAAGGATGAACCTTCCAATACTTTAGCTCTGCTTTTTAACTCTTTAATATTTGATAAATTACAACGCACCTTAAGTATATCTCCAGCATGTAAAATAAAGTCCCCCTGTGGTAAGTTGTAGCGCGTGCCATTCCTATTGATTTCTAAGATGTCAATTTTTAAATCATTAACCAATGCGCTTTGCATTATGGTTTTTCCTATGGAATCAGTGTTTTCTTGTAATTCAATTTCAGTGAGATACTCTCTCATACCAAATTTCTCTTCAAGATTTTCATCGTTTCTTCGATTTTTAGGCAAAATCCGTGAACCAATTAGCATCATATATAAAGTACCTACCAAAACCAAGATTAAACCAAACGGCAACAATTGAAACATACTAAAACCTTCATAGCCGTACTCTTGCGCTATACCGCTTACTAAAACATTTGTAGAAGTACCTATGTACGTACAGGCTCCTCCAAAAATGGAAGCAAAAGAAAGTGGAATTAGTAATTGAGAAGGACTTTTACGTGTACTCTTAGCAATTTGTATAACCACCGGTATAAAGACAGCAACCACCGGTGTATTGTTTATAAAAGCGGATATCAGCGCAATCAATAACATCATCAAAACCAATCCCCAACGGAAATTCCTCTTGAATATGTCAGATAGTTTATAGGCCACAAATTGCAAAGCGCCAGTTTTCAAAAGAGCTGCACTCATGACAAACATAAAAGCCACAGTAATAGTGGCGGTATTGCTAAATCCTTGAATTCCTTCAACCGGACTAATTACACCAGTTATCACCAAAGCACAGATAATAACCAATCCGATCAGATCAACTGAAAGTTTTTCAGTGACAAATAAAACAATTGCCAATAGAATGACCGCTAGCGTCACAATAACTTGAAAATCCATACATTAGGTTTAGTCACACAAATATAGGATGGAAATACTATAAATCTACTAAACCTATAGAGAATTAGATAAATTCAATGATTGACGATTAATAAACAGCGATGAGAATGATTATTGGGGTTAAACCAAAACGATAAATACTAAATACTTTTCAGTACCTAATAATCATTGAAGTAAATCAATTAATTTCTAAAACAATGAATAAAAACTTCAAAGAAAAAATCTACGTTTCTTTAAATACTATCATAAATAGCTAAATTACAATAATGGACCATGTCAGATTTGAAAAAATTCAAGATACAAGTTTCCTGATTCTCGATTATTCTAGGGCTTCGGAAGACTTGATGATAGATAGATTAGAATATGCAAGAGAATTACTTTTAGAAAGAAATATAATAACACCTATCATCATTATTGTTAATGACAAAAACTACTTCACACCAAAATTTATGAGGAAGAGTGAACTTGTCTATGCCAAAATAAAGCACTTAATAAAAAAGGATATTGGAATTCTTGGTTTATCCTCAACCCAAAGACAAATTCTAAAGTCATTCGTAATACTGGGTAACCGAAAACTTAGAGAGTTCCATTCAAAAGATGAGGCAATAAAATTTCATCGCTTTGGAGCCTCTTAAAACTAACCACCTGATTCGTTTTATATTCCATATTGCATACAAAACAGATCCATAATATTGCCTTTTAATTATCAAGATTTGTCAAAAACTTAAATGGAGTACCACCTAGGTTTCGCTCTCCAAACTGTTTTTTCAAAATAGCGAATTCTTTTTTGTGATTAGTAGGTAATACGTTTCGAATGGCATTCAAATTCTTGATATTGCTTATTAAATCTACATCTAATTGATCGTAAGGTAAACCAATCATTCCGCAAATTTTCTCCCCTAAAAGATAAGCCATCATGGTTTCAGTTGGAAAACGAAATGGAAGAGGTTGATTTTTAATATAGTTTTGTAAATTTACAGCCAACATTTCACCTTCTTTTGAAGATCTAAAATTTCTGCTTTTTATCTTGTGCTCTAAAATAAAAGCATCTTGATTATTTTCAGGAAGAAGATGACTTTCTACTCCCAGCATTTTCCCGATAATATTCCAATACCTAATATAGTGCAAAGAATCACTACTTGAGATGCTAAAACCCAATTTTCTCAAGCCACGAATGGCTATCAAAGAGAAAGAAAGATTAGTCCCTGCCATGTCCTCCTGATTCACAGGGACACCTAGATCAGAACTCCATTTATTAGATTTATTTAAATGGTAACGGATGGCCGCATGCATCAATCTTACCTTAGCTATACTAATAAATCCTTTCCCGTTTGGAGTAAAAGCTTCCGGGCTACAAACATCAAAAACGAATTCAGCCGTTTCCGTTAATCGCTTTTCAGGCTGTTCATATATCCTTTTGGAAAAACTCAGTACTTTAGCACCCTCAGCTGCAGCATAACAATATGGCAATGAAAGCATTCCTAAACACAGCATGATGGCGGAAGCATGCTCAACATAAAAGTTTGCCCCCCTCTCTTTAAGATTTTCGTCAATTTGGTAGGCTTTAATTTCTTTAAAATACTGTTTCAAACTCTCTGGAAATGCATCAGGAATGTTCTGATGATTGAAGACCAGTTGATTGTAAGCGTTATTGGATAGCGGATTAAAGCCACGTTCAAATAAGTCTTTTACTGTTTCATCGGCTAAATTATCACCTGTTTTATGGGCTAAATCAAGAGCTTCGTTAGGATATTTAATTGCTTTTGTTTTCACTATATGCTTAACTCAAAAGTAGAGAAATTGATTTGATAACTTACCAATAATTAAGCTGGAGAAAACAAAAAAGTTGCTAGGTGCATCCTAAACCCATCCTCAAAAAGAATGAATAGTATCAACCCTACTTCTCAATATCTCCCATCTGAATATTTAAAGCTTTTACGCTGATTTGAATTTCTAGAATAGAAAGCAATAAGGAAATCATCAAAAGCACCAGAGAAAATCCAAAAATGATACTGCCCACCATTTGATATTCTTGATAAATTGTGAACATGCTTACTACGCAAAAGAATAGGGAGGAAATCCCTAATAACTGCATATTTCGAATCAAAATCACCCTTTTTTTCAAATTGGTAATTTGAGCTTTAATATTTACATCTTTCTCATTCATATACCTACCATGCAAATTTCTTATCAAATTGGCTAAAGCTAAAAACCGATTGGTATAGGCCAATAATAAAAGAGAAATTGCTGGAAACAATAATGCAGGTGTCGTTAAGGAAATCTCCATTAAAATTTACAAATTCATTTTCTTCAATTCAGAAACGGCAAAATCTACAGCCCGTGCCGTTAATGCCATATAAGTTAGGCTTGGATTTTGACAGGCTGAAGAAGTCATAGCAGAACCATCAGTTACAAATACATTGGGTACTTCATGCAATTGGTTATGTTTGTTCAACATAGAAGTTTTGGCATCTCTTCCCATTCTGGCAGTTCCCATCTCATGAATACCGAAACCCGGAATTGCAGGTAAATTCACTGCCTCAATATTTTTTCCCCCAGCAACTTCTAGCATTTCTTTGCCAGTTGTCATCATATCCTTACGCATGGCTTTTTCATTGTCTTTGAACTCGCAATCGATATGCAATGTAGGCAAGCCCCATTTATCTCGTACATTTTCATTTAATGTTACTTGATTGTCTTCGTATGGCAATGTTTCTCCAAACGGCATAAATGACATTTCCCAAGGACCTGGTTTCATTAAAGCATCTTTAAAGTCAGCACCGAAACCAGCTAATCTGTTTCCATAGCCCCATCCTACTCTATTCCCTCCTCCTTGAAAACCATAACCTCTAATAAAATCAGGATGTTGCGATTTTATATTTTGGAAGCGGGGAACGTAAATACCGTTGGGTCTATAACCTGTATGATATTGATCTTTAAAATCATCAAATTCTGCCTTCACATACACTTCAAAATGATGATCCATCAGATGTTTACCCAAAGTACCGCTCGTATTACCTAGTCCTTCTGGAAAGCGATCACTTTTGGAATTGAGCATAATCCAGGTTGAACCAAGTGTAGAGGCGCACAGGAAAATCACTTTGGCATAATATTCATGATACTCATTAGTTTCTGCATCAATAATTCGAACGCCCTTAGCTTTATTGGTTTTATCGTCTAATATTACCGATTCTACTATTGAATGAGGTCTTAGAGTCATATTTCCAGTAGCTGAAGCTGCTGGTAGCGTAGAGGCCTGACTGCTAAAATATCCCCCATAAGGACAGCCCCTACTGCAAAGATTGCGGTATTGACATTTTGTTCGGTTATGTTTATTTTGCGTTAAGTTTGCCGTTCTACCAATAGTCATAAATCGGTCATCCCAATTCTTTTCTATAGCTCCTTTTACTTTGTCTTCAACGCAATACATATCCATGGGAGGTTGAAATTTACCGTCAGGCAATTGCTCATAGCCTTCATTTCGGCCAGAAACCCCAATAAATTCTTCAACTTTATCATACCATGGCGCTAGGTCTTCATATCGAATAGGCCAATCCACTCCTATTCCATCTTTTGCATTAGCTTCGAAGTCCATCGGAGCTAATCTATAACTTTGTCGTCCCCAAGTTAAAGATCGACCACCAACATGATTACCTCTTATCCAGCGGAATTCTTTGTTATCAGGATGAGTATACGGGTTTTCTTTATCATTAACCCAGAAATGTTTTGAGCCCTCATCAAAAGCATAAGTTTTACTCTGAACATAGTATTCTTCCTGAACTTCTCTTGATTCCTTTCCCCTATGTTCAAACTCCCATGGAGCCCTGTTCATAGTAGGATAATCTTTAATATGCTCAACATTCCTACCTCTTTCAAGCACCAATGTTTTCAGGCCTTTTTCACACAATTCTTTTGCTGCCCATCCACCAGAGATTCCCGATCCCACTACGATGGCATCAAATTGATTTTTTCCTTTACTCATTCTTAAAAATAATTTCCTACTCTTAATTTTTGGTTTGATTTCATTGGTTCACAAGCTAGAAGTTGTGATGGAACTGGGATATAGTCCAAATGCTTTGTCATAATTTCTTCAGAAGTGAAATACCCTAATAGTACAAGTTCCTTAAGCATAAGAAAGAAAGGTTTTTTCTGAGGGGCAGAATCAAAAGATAAGTGTTGTATCTCGCTTTCCAGACCATATAAGAAATCGTACTGTTCTTGATTGTTTAAATCTGTAAAAATTTTTCCGTTCTTTAATTGACTTTCTTTTTCAACAGATGCTAACCCATTTAAAAATTGCTTTTGTTCATCATCATTATAAACCTCATCTACCATTTTATCTACAAAAACATCAACTCCAACATCTAGTGCTCCAGGGGTATTTGTTCTTGGTAAAATTTGATCAACCATAGCAGCTATTATCAATGCTTGTTTTTCATCGAGGAATTGAGGCTTCCATCCCAAAGGCTTTTTACTATCACAAGACTGAATCAAATGCATCAACAGTGGTGAAGTAGCAGCAAAACCTAATGCCATTCCTGTTTTCTTTATCGCTTCTCTTCTGTTCATTCTCGAAATTTATGTAATCAAATTTAATATTAAGTAAGTTATTGTTTAGTTTCAAGAAATAAGAAATGAATTCGAATAAAGTTTATATAAATGGGAAAAGATATCTATAAAATCAGCCATTTATGCAATTCCTTTCCTGATAACTCCAGTTGAACAGTGCTAATTCGACTCGCTGGCTATGAGTCACTGTCATAAAAATATGGTTTGATTAGAAATTAAAATTGAAGAACTTAAAAGGTTTAATATGAGCAGGATCTTAAAAATGGGAATGATTGGGGGCGGACCTGGCTCCATGATCGGAGATATACATAGAATTACAGCCACCACTGGTGGCAAAGCTGAATTAGTATGCGGTTCTTTTAGTTCCACATTAGAAAAGTCATTGATTAAAGGCAAAGAATTAGGATTGAAAAGGAATAGGATTTATGAATCCTACCAAGAAATGATTGAGAAGGAAGCTCAATTAAATGAAAAAGAACGGATGGATTTTGTAGCTATTGTAACTCCAAACCATCTCCATTTTGAAACAGCAAAACTGGCATTGGAAGCTGGTTTCCATGTTATTTGTGATAAGCCTCTAGCTGTAAACTATGCAGAAGCCTTGGAATTTCAAAAAACGGTGGATAAAGCCAAAGGCGAATTTGCTATGACCTATACCTATAGAGGTTATCCACTACTGGAAAAGGCGAAAGAATTAATACAATCAGGCCATTTAGGACAAATAAAAAAGGTAAAAATAGATTATTCTCAAGGCTGGTTGTCACAATTAATTGAGGCAGATGGACATAAACAAGCAAGTTGGCGAACGGATCCGAAAAAGTCAGGAATTGGTGGCACTATTGCGGATATAGGGACGCATGCCTTCAACTTATTGGAGTCGGTTAGCAGCCTCCAAGTTAAATCGCTTACAGCTGATGTCTCTACTTTGGTACAGGGGCGGAAAATTGATGATGACACCAATGTTTTGATGGAAATGGAAAATGGTGCCAAGGGATATTTGTCAGCCAGCCAGATTTGTACGGGTGAGGACCAAGATTTGAGCCTGCACATTTACGGAAGTAAAGCTGGGTTAATATGGGATCATAATCAACCCAATTTACTCACTATCAAATATCCCGACTTCAAAGAAGAATCCATTAAGGGTTTGGAAAAAGAAGCAGGAGAAGGTAGTAGAGTAAATATACCCGGTCATTCTCCTTATTTCACCGAAGCATTTCAACGAATTTATGAAGGTTTCTTTGATTCTATACTTAGTAATGAAAGTAAAAAAAGCTTCGTACAGGCTGGAATTAAGGATGGTGTGCGGGGGATGTTATTTATTGAGAAAGCGATTCAGTCTTCTAATGAAAGGAAGTGGGTGTCCATGTGAGCCTTTCAAATATTTTAACAATAGCTTAAAATCAATAGACCCCTACCTTCACAGTGCTGACGCACACAATAAAACAAGCAGGAAATATAATATGTTGAATTCAATTTCCTGCCCAATTTCACACTCCCCTAAATTTAAAATAGTAATTTTGCTTTTCATTTAAAGTTAAAGCATGAAACCCAATACAGATCCCAATAATTTTAAATTTTCTGAAGATATTCAAGTTCGATGGACTGATTTAGACCCCTTAGCCCATGTCAACAATTCGATCTATATACAGTACTTTGAAATAGCCCGAGGCAGATATATGCTAGAAGCATCCCCATCATGGGATTGGCATAAGAATATGTTCTTACTCGCCAATATCAATTGTAATTATTTATTGGAGTTAAAAATTGGAATGCCGAGTACAAAATGCTGGGTCCGTACAAAGGAAATAGGCAAGAAAAGTTTTGTTATAGAATACATGATCACAACAGAGGATAAGGTGGTACATACAATTGGTACATCTATTCAGGTGATGTTCGATATGAAAAGTAAAAATACTATTGAAATTCCACATTGGTTAAGAGAAGAATTAATTGCCTATGAAAAAGATGGCAGTATTATTATGAAATCTTAACTTAATCCTTTTCGAATAAATATTGACTGAATAAAAACAATGAATCTTCTTGAAAAAGCATCAAAAATAGATTTATCAGAATACCACTACGAATTATCAGAAGATCGAATTGCTAAGTTTCCATTGGAAAAAAGAGATCATTCTCGATTATTGGTGTATCAAAATAAGCATGTTCATCACCAGCATTTCTATGACATTACTTCTTACCTACCTGAAAAAAGTAGCCTGATATTCAATAATACCAAAGTCATTCCAGCGCGAATTCATTTCAAAAAGCAAAGTGGAGCTAAAATTGAGATCTTTTTACTTTCTCCTATTGAGCCAACTCCTGAAGTAGCCCAGGCTATGTTAGTGAAGAAAAAGTGTATATGGCACTGCATGATTGGCAATAGGAAAAGATGGAAAGCTACAGATACACTAGAGCGCTATTTTGAGTCGGAATATGGAAAAGTTAAAATTTCAGCCACTTATACAAATTATGAAAAGAACGAAATCCAATTTGAGTGGGACAATCAAATAATTCCTTTTGTAGAAATAGTGGAAATGATGGGAAGCACACCTCTTCCACCCTACTTAAATAGATCGGCCACTGAGGAAGATAAACCAAGATATCAGACGGTTTATTCAAAAAATGAAGGAGCGGTAGCTGCTCCAACCGCAGGTTTACACTTTACTGATGCTATTTTAGATAAGCTTCAGCAATCACATGCTATTCATGAATTGACTTTGCATGTAGGGGCTGGCACCTTTCAGCCGATTAAATCAGAGAATGTGTTGGACCACAACATGCACTGCGAACAAATTCAAATTGCTAAAGCTACTATTGAGTTTTTAGCAGAAACAGAAAAGCCCATAATTGCTGTCGGGACCACCTCAGTTAGAAGTTTGGAGAGTGCGTACTGGTTTGGAGTGCAATTGATTAATGCAACAACCAAGACTTTTCATATAAAGAAGCTTTACCCTTATGAGCATGGGTTTGAAAACTTACCTAGCAGAAAGGATAGCTTTCAGGCCGTATTGGAGTACATGAATGAAAATCAGCTAGACAGTTTACATGGAGATACTGAAATATTCATTTTTCCAGGTTACGAATTCCAAGTTGTAAATGGATTAATCACCAATTTTCATCAACCAGAATCAACATTAATGCTTTTGATTGCAGCATTTCTTGGAGCGGATTGGAAAATAGTATATGAAGAAGCTTTAAATAATAAGTATAGATTTCTATCTTATGGAGATTCCTCCTTATTATTACCTTAAATCACTATATTCGATTTATGGAATCATTTGAAACTGGAATAAAAGACTTTTGGGCAAAATTAAACGAATTACTGAATGTAGTAATTTTTGATATTAAGGGCAGTGATTTTACTTTGCTGACACTGATGTTCATTATTATTTCCAGTATATTATTAGTTTTTTTATCTAAAAGACTTAGTAGAATACTTGTCAAGCGTGTCTTAAACAGATACATCAAAGACACAGGCGTTTCTGATTCTATAGGTACAATTTTCAGATATTCTGTAATTGTGATTGGATTCATTACAATCTTTCAATCCGCGGGATTTGATCTTAGTACTCTAGGTTTATTAGCAGGGGCTTTGGGTGTAGGTATTGGTTTTGGTTTACAAAACGTTACCAACAATTTTATTTCAGGAATTATTATCCTTTTTGAAAGACCTATTAAAGTTGGAGATAGAATTGAGGTTGGTGATATAAATGGTGATGTACATTCCATTTCGATGCGTTCTACCACAGTGATTACAAACGACAACATATCCGTCATAGTTCCTAATTCAGAGTTCATTAATAGCCAGGTGATTAACTGGAGCCATAATGATAGAAGGGTTAGATTTAAGTTTCCTGTAGGAGTTTCTTATAATGAAGATCCAGAAAAGGTACGAGCAGTAGTATTGGAAGTAGCCAATAACCATCCTGGTGTTCTAACCGAGCCTGCTCCTGACTTATGGTTTGAAGGATATGGTGATTCTTCTTTAGATTTTAATTTAACGGTTTGGACCTCAAGTTTCATTCAAAGGCCAGGTGTTTTCAAGAGTCAATTGTACTATGATATTTTCAAGAAGTTTAGTGAACACAATATCGAAATTCCTTTCCCGCAGCGAGATTTACATTTGAAATCAGGATGGGAGAAGACCACTGACCTTAGAAAATAATCTAAAAAATAAAGTACTTGGTGTAGAGAAGTTAAAATAGTATTAGTATGGGTTAATTTAAGCATATTAATAACATAATAAAGTGCTCAATATTGATTCTTGTAATCTGCAACATGTTTTCTAGAATTTTAATACCTAATCCTCAAAATGGACAAATTTTTCATCATAGATTTTGACAGCACGCTGACAAGAGTTGAAGCAATGGATTTATTGGCTTCTATTTCACTTCAGGGTTTACCGCAAAAAGAGGCCGCTGAAGCCAGAATTAAAGAACTAACTGATTTGGGAATGAATGGTGAAATCTCATTTCGCGATTCTTTAAAAGAAAGACTTTTGTTATTGGAGGCAAATATATCTCATCTACCTCAGTTAATAGAATTACTAAAGAAGCAAGTTTCTATATCATTTCAGCGAAACAAGGAGTTTTTTGAAAAGTATGCAGAAACAGTATTTGTAATTTCAAACGGATTTAAAGAGTATATTACACCTATAGTTACTGAATTAGGAATTAAAGAAGACCACATCTATGCCAACGATTTACTATTTGATGCAACTGGCAAAGTAACAGGGTTTAGTGAAGATAATCCATTATCACGTGATGGCGGCAAGGCCGAAATTATTCGCAAACTAGATTTGGATGGTGATATTTATGTAATTGGGGACGGACATAATGACTATGAAATAAAAGCTGCAGGATTAGCCAATAAATTTTATGCCTTTACTGAAAACGTAAGTCGCGAAAAAGTAATGAAAAAGGCAGATCATATTGCACCTTCACTAGAAGAAGTACTATTTGAAAACAAAATTATGTCAGCATTTTCGTATCCTAAGAACAGAATTAAGGTTTTACTGTTAGAAAACGTTCATCCCATTGGGGTAAATCTTTTGGAGAAAGAAGGTTTCACGGTAGAAGAATACCCAGCCGGGCTAGATGAAGCAGAATTGGCAGAAAAAATAAAAGGAGTTTCAATTTTGGGGATACGTTCCAAAACACAGGTTACAGCTAAGGTCTTAGAAAATGCCGATCGACTAATGGCTATAGGAGCTTTTTGCATTGGCACCAACCAAATTGACTTAGAGGAAGCGCAAGAAAGGGGAATAGCAGTTTTCAATGCACCTTTTAGCAATACACGATCCGTTGTTGAATTAGCAATTGGTGAAATTATAATGCTTACCCGTAATATATTTGATAAAGCCGTTTTAATGCACCAGGGAAAATGGGATAAATCAGCAACTGGCAGCAAAGAAATCAGAGGTAAAAAACTGGGAATTATCGGGTATGGTAATATCGGTGCTCAGCTATCTGTGGTAGCAGAAAGTATTGGCTTAGATGTTTACTATTATGACTTAGAAGAAAAATTAGCACTGGGGAATGCTACCAAGATTGATAGTTTAAAAGATTTGCTTCAGACAGCAGATATAATCAGCTTGCATATTGATGGAAGACCGGAAAATACAAATGTAATCACGGAAGAACAATTCAAGCTCATGAAAGACGGGGTGATTTTCATCAATTTAAGTAGAGGCCATGTTGTAGATATTGCAGCATTGAAAGGCAATATAAAATCTGGTAAGATTGCTGGTTGTGCAATAGATGTTTTTCCTGACGAGCCCAAAAGCAACAAAGACCCTTTTGAGTCCGAATTGATCGATTTACCCAACACTATACTGACTCCCCACATTGGCGGAAGTACTGAAGAGGCCCAAGTAAATATAGGTAATTTCGTTCCTAACAGGATAATGGAGTATATCAATACGGGAACGACAACAAATAGTGTAAATTTTCCGAATTTAACTTTACCTAGGTTACAAAATGCTCATAGACTAATTCATATACATAAAAATGTTCCGGGCATCATTGCTAAAATCAACCAGCTTTTTGCTAAGCATGAAATCAATATTGCTGGACAGTATCTAAAAACTAATGAAAAAATCGGGTATGTTATTACTGATATTGACAAAGCCTACTCCAAGGATTTGATTAAGGAATTGAGGGCGATTGAGCATACTATTAAATTTAGGGTCTTGTACTAAGTTCAGAGGTTTTTAGGTAAATAAGTATCTAAACACTCTCCAGAGTCAACATTTTTTAGTTTAAGCAGTATAAGGCTATAAAACAGCTTATGAAAAAAATTATAGGAATCATTAATATTGTATCTGTAATCGCCATTGTTTATTGGAATTATTATGTAAGCACTGCGGCAATCAATGGCAATAAGATGGGCCAACTAAGTGATGAAATAAACAGTCTCTTTACTCCTGCTGGCTATGCTTTCTCCATCTGGAGCATTATATATTTAGGCCTATTGATAAATGCTATTTGGTACTTGATTCAAGCTTTCAAAAATAAGTATTCTGAAACATTGACTCAACAAGGGATTTGGCTGGCCCTTGCTAATATTGCTTCTGGATTTTGGTTATGGTATTGGTTAAACGAGCAGTTTTTACTGTCCGTAGTTTTCATGCTAGCGATTCTAATTGCCCTAATGATAGCGGTAATTCGCTTGGGAATGGAAAGATGGGATGCGCCAGCCAACATCATAGGTTTTGTCTGGTGGCCAATTTCTTTGTACAGCGGATGGATTACAGTGGCGACAGTAACTAATATCGCAGCATATCTTAAGACGGAAAATTTCAGTCTATTCTTTTCTGAAGAAGTTTGGACCATTATTATGATATTGGTCACTACCATCCTGTTTCTATATTTCTTATATAGACGATATATGCGTGAGTTTAATGCTGTGGCTGTTTGGGCATTAATTGCAATAGCAATTCGACATATGAATGATTTTAAATCAATAGCATATACTGCTATTTCTTGTGCAGTATTGATTACCATTTTATCCTTAATTCAAGGGTTCAAGTACCGGAAAGACAATCCTTTTGTTCCCAAATTTCTAAAATAGGAGATTGAAGCAGTTAGATGACTAAAGAGTTACAATCGAATTATCTACTGGGTAAAGGAGGATCACTAATAGGAGGTTCAGGTATCAGGAATTGAATGAGAAAACCAGCACCAACTCCTATTACGGCAGTGCTTACAAGTTGTAAACTTAAGGGAATTTTTCTCTTGATAATGAAATAATCAGTATAAACGACATCATCACGGTTTCTTTTATCGCTAATTCGGAACCTATAATTATCGCCTGGTTTAACTTTTACAGGTATTTGAATACTAGTATTTCCATTATTAGGCCTTTCTTCAAAAGAAACGATTAAATCTTCTCCTCTGTATAGTTCAAAATTCAAAATATTATCTCCTCTACCCCCTGACCAAATGACATCGTGCTCCTTACCTCTTTCGAATTCCCTCCCTTCTGTTATTCCATCAATAGTAATAAATGGAACATAGTAATTTCCTTTTAATTCAAGTGAAATGTCCCCCTCAAAGTCAGCTCCCAATTCATTTTTTGCATGCCAAATCAACTTTTTATTATTACCAACAGGTATATCTACTCCTACATCGCCACTCACCTGCTCCATCGGTTGAATAAAATTATCCTTGGAAATGTAAAGATTCACAGTATAACTGCGATCAATTCTTTCATCCAGAAGGTTGTACATCACTTCAATGTTTTCACCCTTCATTTGCACGTTCATGATCTGAATTTCCTGGGCATAGGAATAATAACCAAAAACCGTTCTTAAAAACAAAATGAGACATATATTTTTCAATTTCAAAATCATAATGAATTCATTAATTGGCCACAAATACAAAATCACTTCCATTTTCATCAGTTCCAAATTCACCAAACCTAGGAGTTGTGCTTAATCTCTCCATATACAATTTGATTTCATCCAAAATGAGAATTCTATCTTCCCCTCCATAAGTTTTTAATGCCTCTAAAAAGCTTTTAGCAAAAGGAGAATGTGATCCTCTAACGCCATCGGACACATATTCTTTTCCTCCAGAAGTCAGATATTTTCTTGTTCGCTTAGATAATTTCTTGACCAAATAGGCTTTGTCATCAATATCATCGTATAAGGCAGATCTTGAAGACGCTAAAACTGGATCAAAAGTACCTCCGAAACAAGCATCCATTGCTAAAAAGATGTGTTCACACGGAATGTTATTAATATTACTTCGGATTCTGTTGTGCGATATATAAGTATTTTTACTCACATCATTTATGATGGAATTTCTGGCCACCAAGAAGCCCTCTCCGAAAACTTCATCGTAAATGCCATGACCTGCGAAAAATATAAATAATTGATCTTGTGGTTTATATTTTCTTTGCGCGTATTCCCGCAATTTTGTCATTACCTGATCTTGGTTTGGATCCTTTACAATCTCGATTTCAAAGCCATACCTGTCTTCTAGTTCCTTTCCGATTGCCTCAGCATCGAATATTGGATTAACTAAATCATTCCAATTATCATATCTATTGGTAGCAAAAAGCAATGCATAGTCCTTTCGATCAATGGTGACAGCATCTCCTATGGCATCCAATCCTACCATTATGCTTCTATGCTCTTTTACGATGCCTCCTTCCTCATTTGTAGCAGTGAGTTCGATCCAGTTTTGACCTTTGATTACATTCATAGTCAAATCTATTTGTACATTAAAAGGATCATCAATTTCACCAGCCCTTGAACCAATTTTTCTTCCATTTTCTCCCAGACTGACATCAAGCATAACACTTTTTAAGGGAATACTAGAAGTTATAATTGCCTTTAATTGCACATAATTTTCCTGGGTATTGGTATATTCAACTTTTGGAAAAACCCAATCAATGGTCGGTAGTGAAGTATTAAGTTCAACACCTTTATAATCTATAACAATTTTATTGGTCTTATCTGTCACAATTTGAGCAGATGCCCAGATTGCCACCATGGAAAACATAATTGTTAGCCCAGATTTCAAGCTCTTAAAATTCATATTATCCATTCTCTATTTATTTAAAATTACTTTTCTGAATATCGTTTGCCCATTAGGACCACTTACTGCCAATTTATAAATCAGCATACCAGAACTTACATTTTCAAAATCCTCAAAATCTAGTTGAAAATTGTAAATACCTGCTTCATAAACCCCTTCTGCCAAAGTTGCTAACTTACTACCGTCAGCACTATAAAGTGAAAGCAAAATCTCATAATTCTCCATTGCCTCTGGTAACAATATATTCACATTGTTCATGCGGTTCGTTGGATTAGGATATGGATTTCCCATCAACATTTTAAACGGAAGTGGCAGCTCATTTTTATTTTCAGTGAGATGAATTGAGATTTGATGGTTATCCTTTATATCTAGGGAAATGCTGTTGATCTCATTCATATTGACCAGGACCCCATTCTCTTCATCAATTATCCATAGCTGCTTCACACTATTTTTAAATGCTTCATTATCCCAGCTTAGTTTTACGGTTCCTTTCAATTGATTGGAAGACAAATTAAATAGCCACCTCTCTATATTAGCGGAAGGTCTAATATCTTGCTGGAAATAAGGGTAAAAATAATCCTCATGACGAGTATACATCTCTGTGAATTCCACAAATCTAGGAACTTGCATCTTGTCTAAATGATCCTTTCCTAATAGAGCTTCTTCCGACATCCCGATGTTAGCTATGTTTTTCAATCCATTTGCAAACTCAATATTTATTGGACACTTCCATCGAGCTTGGTCAATATTACCAGAAAAATAATTCTCTTCATTCCCGGCTACTCTAAAGGAAGAAGATCCCCGTAAATTGATCACTAATTCCGTGTCAATATCAGACCAAACAAATGCACCTTCAAAAGCATTAATTAAAATATCTTCTTCGAACCCATTATCTTGAGGGTCGTAAGTTAAAGTCCTTGCAACGCTATTAAAAACTTGATTTGCAGAACGTACAACATCCCAATTTAAGGTGACATTATAGGGATTACCAATTTGGTTCCACCCTTCACGCAAAACCATATTAAAAGGAGATGCAATATTCACTTTTCCACTTCCAACTTTAATTTGGGTTTCCTCTTGGGATTTAAAATTTAGCCAATAGCCTTTGCCAAGTTCTATTCGATTAATACCAGCACCTGCGTCCACATAGTTAGTTCCATCATAATGCACCAATCGCCACTCGGTTTCATATTCCAGCTGACCAAGGCTGCTGAAAATAGTTTCTATTAAGTTATCGTCTAGAATATATGGAATTGAAAACATCTGCCAACGCGAACTTATGTTCAAAAGTGGAATTATGCTACTTTGTTCGTTACTAAAACTTCTGGAAATTAGATTTCTTGACCTCAAAATACTTGTAATACCATCTGTAATAAAAAGCTCAAATTCAAAGCCCAATTCATCAAGCATGAACTCTTGAACCGTAAACCTGTACTGCTGGTTACCTATGGTCGTCAAGAGAACACTATCTTGCCAATTATTGTCCAGTATCCCTTTGTATCGAATCAGGCAGCTTATTTGCCCCTGGCCTCCACCGAGTTGAATATCTATGGGAACTGATTCTTCTCCAGACCGAAAATCCTCTTGGAAATCAAAATTAGATAAAGCTAAGGTTTGAGAATTGGTGGAAACTATTACTTCAACTGCATTTGAAGGAGGTGAAACACCAGATGAATTTCCTGCTTTAACTCTGTATTTGTAAGAATTCCCTTCTACTAAGTTAGATACGCGACTTGGAATGGCCAAGTCAATAATCTGTTCGGTGTAGGTAAAAAAATCATCGTCTGTCACCTCCAAAATATAATAATCAGCACCAACTGATGGATCCCAATTAGCAGTAAAGGAAGTAGCAGCCACGGTTGAAGCATCTCTAGCGATCGGTTGCGCAGGAATGGTTCTAAAAACATATACATTAGAATAAGCTGAATTTCCAGAGCCATTTTGGGATTTTAATCGCACCTGGTATTGAAGGCCAGGACTTAACTCTTCAATGAGAAATTCATTATCATCTACTGCGATTCCTTGGTAATTATTAATATAAGTTTGAAATCCATTATTTGATACATCCAAAAGATATCGATTTGCTCCTTTTACATTTTCCCAGCTAATTAAAGCAGTATTTTGCTGTATCTCCAGAGCTGTCTCCAAAAATGGATTAGCAGGAATCGTGACAAATGAAGTATCACTATAATCGAATGGCGTTATTAGACCACTGCTTCCGTTTTCATTTGTAGATTGCAGTCTGGTGTAATAAGTGGTACCCGGTTCTAAGTCCTCTAAAATTTGAAAAGCCACTGCAACAGGAAAATTCTCAAATATTGCACTATCTGTCAAATATTCCGGACTAGTATTAACATCAATTAAATACGATTCCGCTCCGGAAGGATTACTCCAGCTTACAGAGGCTGAGTTTTGAGTGATATTATTGATAATATTAAAAGAAGGCGCTTTAGGAATGGTCTCTATTGCAACCACATTAGAATAATTTGAGCCTCCTGAACTATTAAAAGCCCTGACCCGAGCAAAATAGGTTGTACCTGCTTCAAGATTTCTTACTGTATCTGTACTTTGACTTTTGTCAATCGTTCTCGAAATTTCATCCTTGCCATAACCAGCTAAAAATAAGTTTTCATTTGAAAAGCTAAAGTCAAGAGAAAGTTGTAATTCGTAGCCATCAAAAATTTCAGGAATGACCTCCCAATTTAAAATCGCGTCATTTTGTGTAACTCCCGACAAATAATTAGTTGTGTTAAATATTGGAGCTTCAGGTCTAGTTAAAATCATTAAAGTATCGGAGGTCTCTGAAACTCCAGATGAATTCTCGGATAACAAAGTAACGAAATATTCGCTTCCAGGCACTAAATCATTTATTATGAATGTATTTACATCTTTTGAAATATCCACTCCATTGAAGGAAGTTACAAGATTTTCAAATTGCATATCTTCAGCTAAATATAGTATGTACTTGTCAAACACTCCAGTTCCAGGATTCCAAATTAGCTGAAAACTGCTCTGCGTTATTGAATTACGAATAGTAGTTTCATTTAAATCTGGAGCCGAGGGTTTAGTAAGAAAACTAACTACATCACTATAACGAGAGCTACCTGAACTATTATTGGCCTTAATCCTGCCATAGTAGTTGGTCCCAGAAGAAAGCCCCTCTATCAAAGTGCTATTTATGTCACTGTCAATTGATTTTGAAGCATATCCTGAAATCAAATCTGCCTCATCCGTGAATGTTGAGTCAGTAGAAATCTGCAAAATATATTCATCAATTTCGCCAGCTAATAAATCCCATACTAGTACAGCATCTCTCTGATTTAATTGTCCTTTGGTGATGGGTTTAAATGAAGGCTTAGCAGGCAAGGTTAATACTTGATTTTGATCTGTAAAGTCTGACTCTCCATTAGCATTTATTGCCTTAATTCTATAATAATATTTGGTGGCAGGATCTAAATCTCCTATAGAAATACTTCTATCAGTTATATTGAACTCAGAGATAATATCACTAAAGTCCTCTTCAAATGATAATTGAACTTGATAAGACGAGGCCCAAGCCTCATCAAAACTTATGCTGAACGAGTTAGATTGAATAGTATCGAGAGGATATAAATACGGTTTCCCTGGTACAAAAGTGATTTGCCAAAGGTCATTATATCCAAGCACAGTATTTGTCCTTCCCCCAAATAACCAAAAAGCATTATTATCATTTTTAAATCCCATGGCGCGTTCTCTGTTGCCAATAACGTTAGTCGGATCAACAATTCCTTTGGTTCCGTAGTTACTAAAATTATAGTGTGGGGCCAGAAGAACTAATTCGTCAAATGTTGCCTTACTACCTCCAAACCACGTCCATTCATTTGTTCTGACATCATATCTCCATAGGTCATTGAACCATTCGCTAACTGCAACTCCACCAAAAAGCCATAAATTACCAACATTATCTTTCCAATGCGTATAACCATACCTTGCTGGTGGATTATTATCGGGATTAGGAACACCTAAAGTACCATAATGACCAGTTGCATTGACGCTATTGGAACCTTTCATCCATATCCAATTTTTCGTTTCCGGATTATATTTCCATAAATCGTTAAGCAGCCCCAATTGTGAGGCTTTGTCTCTACCTTGTCCACCAAATACCCAGAAATTACCTTCATCATCAACCCAAGATCCCGTATATCTTCTTGACCCAATTTCATTTTGGTTGTTTTCCTCTCCTTGCACTCCATAAGACCCCGGAATATTTTGGCTGTTGCGGCCTGAAATCCATGTCCAAGTTTTAGCAGTCGGATTAAATTTCCACAAATCATTGTAGTATTCGAAGCTTTCATATCCACCAAATAGCCAGAAATTGCCCTGTTCATCTACCCAAGAAGTGGCACTGCTTCTTGCTCCTGGACTATTATTAATATTAGGAATACCTTTGGAACCATACTTCCCTTGTTCATTTGCTTGACTGCTACCACTTTCCCAAGTATAAATTTCCCCAATAGGATCATAGCTCCAAAGATCATTAAGCCAAACGATATCTCCTCCATCACCAGCAGCTGAAATTCCACCAAAAAACCATAGCTTGCCGTCATTGGCATACCAGGAATTACCATGCCATCGTGATCTGGGTTTGTTGGTTACTGCTCCTAGTCCTTTTGTTCCATATACTCCTTTTGTGCTATCTGCATCCACCGACCCACCATAATAAGTCCAAAAGTCATTATTGGAATCGTATTTCCACATATCATTCAGCATCCCTAATCCTGAATTAGCATTGGGACTGCCTCCATACAGCCAAAAATTCCCATCATTGTCAACCCATGTGTGACCTCCATTTCTTGCTTTTGGAAATAGTTTAGTTCCAGCTCCTAATTCACCAATCGAGCTTGTTACCCTTAGACCGGCAGTTTGATTAATTCCGTCTAACCATGTCCACTCTTTTGTTTCAATATTATAACTCCACAAATCATTATAAGTACCTGCTCTACCTTGAGTAAACTTATAGCCACCAAACATGATTAGCTGACCTTCATGATCAACAAATGTATTTCCATTATCACGAGCCCCCGGAATGTTTTCCGATGAAGGAATCCCTAATTCACCATAATTGCCAGTGTTTCCAGCAAAGTTAGGTCCACCCTCCCAAGTCCAAAAATTACTATTAAAATCAAAGGACCAAAAATCATTGAGTCGATCTAAAACTTGACCATTGACATCAACTCCCAATCCTCCAAAAACCCAAAGTTTATCATCTTGGTACCAAACTTGCGCACCTGACCGTGCGCCAGGTTGATTAGAGGGATCAGCCTCACCAAGGGCAGTATAAACGCCAGCTTCATCACCCTGATCTCCTCCAGAAACCCAAGTCCATTCACTATTTTGAGGATTATATTTCCATAAATCGTTTCGATTACTATTTTCACTAGATGTTTGACCGCCAAAAAGCCAAAAATTACCTTCTCCATCTTGAAAGGTGGAAAATAACTTCCTTGATTCGGGAATAAAGTTTTCATTTGATACCCCTTTTCCCCCGTGGTTACCTAAGGAATTAACTGTATCAGCTCCAGCCAACCAAGTCCAAATATTATCTCCAATGTCATAAAGCCATAAATCTCCCAAAAACCCAAGTTCACCATTTTTATCATAGCCTTCACCCCCGAAAATGAAGATGGAATCATTGGTAATCCAACCATTCGTGGCGAGTCTGGCCCCTGGCCGATTATTGACATTTGCTTCATTGAGATTACCATATATTCCACTTGCATTGTCATCTTCAATACCTGAAATAAAATCCCAAGTTGAGGTTTCAAAATTATATTTTCTTAAATCAGCAGTCATTACCTCACTGGCAAATTCATCTAGGCCTTTACCTCCAAACATCCATAAATTACCGTCATTATCAGAAATATAAAAACTTTGAGATTTGGAAATTTGGGCTTTTCCATCCTTTCCTGGCACCCAATTTGAGGTGCTATTAGGAATTAATCCACCAGATGAGAAATCTAAAAACGGAAAATTAAAATTTGTGAATCCAATTTTGGAAATAAAATTACCGCTTCCATCATTAATAATATCTGAGAAGTTATAGAAGCTTTCGTTTTCCAGAACCCCGTCAATATAAATTCGAATCCTTTCATTTATTCCGCTGATATCTTTTTCAATTGTAAATGCCACATGATGCCATTGGTTATCCGTAATATCATTGCCATTCTTCCTAACGCCATAAGGCCCTCCGACATTAAATACATCAACTGCCAGACCTCCACTTTGTATAAAAAAAGTGATCCCTCCTTCAAGCCAGAAACTTTCAGCCCCTGGTGGCGCCCACGAAAATAACGTTCCATCTTCCGCGGTTTTGAACCAGGTTTCAATAGTATAGTTATCCTTAAAAACTGCTAGGTTAGGAATTTCAATATTATCTTTTAAACCATCAAATTTTAAAACTCCTGTAGATTCAGCTGCAGCAGGTAAAGTACTTTGATTAAAATTGGAATTAATACCATCTAAATCAAATCCAATGATATTGCCATCGAAATTATTAGAAGTATTATCTAACACATGTGAAATTCCGCTGTTATCCCCCTCAGGAATTCCGTCATTAAAATCGAAATAGGCCATGAGCCCAGCACTTTCAGGATCTACATCTAATAAATTGTTGACAAGCTCTTGTTCTGTTCTTGCCACGTTCCAGACTCTTAATTGAGCTATTTCTCCCTTAAAATAGGGAGCATCTCTATTTGTAAAATTAACTAGCTTTCCATCGAAATCATTGATTGATTTGTCGGCCAAAGTATCGAAAGCAATAGTTTCCAAAACTTCCGTATAAGACACTGCAAATCCCCCTCCTCCAGGGCCACCTGTGGTAGAGGGATCTTCCGTGTATTGTGAGAATTCTACATCAAAGTATCTGTTCTCCTCTGGCAAAAAAAGTGAAATCGGATTATCCACAAAGCCCTCGGGACTATAGTACATATTTAAGTAAATCTCATAGAAGGTATCATAACTTTCTGGCTCAGCTTCTGCGGTAGTCCCTGTCGCCCACTCGGTCTTAAATGGTTGGTCAAAAGAATTGAAAACAGGAGTAGTAGCATAATTAAATAATGGATAGTCATTTTCCCTGGTAATCTTTACGTCAGGTGATAGCCTCCATTGGTTTTCCACTAAACTATTATCTACAGAATCTTCCCTCGAAAAATATTTGATTTCTGTATCTAGAATGATGGTTTCAGTATTATCGCCATTTGCAATACCTTGATTAAAATCAAAGTAAGCTGTTAATCTACTATCATTCGGTAAAACGGCAGTGTTCAATTCGTTTATTACTTCGCTTTCTGTCTTCGCGTAATTCCAAATTACTACATCATCAATTGAGCCTTTGAAATACGAAAACCGTTGACGACCAATCATGGTCGCCATCAATGTAGTATCAGTATCATCTATAAGCGCATCGAAATCATCTTCAAGGGAATTGATAAAATCTCCATTGATATAAAACTTAATCAATTCATTTGCACCATTTTCATTAATTTCCACAGACATGGAGATATTATTCCATTCGTTGGTTTCTATATTATTAGAAACAAAGTGTTGGACAAATCCGGGACGTTCAAAATATAAGGCATTATTAACCAAGAATAATCCGAAATTGGTGCTTACACCATCTGGATAGCAACAGCTAAAATTGTCTAGAGAAATAAGCCCTTGATAAGCATTATTGTCAACTCCTTTTCTAAATGTAACTTCCCATGTAAAATCACTTCTATACGGGATTAAGCCGTCTACTTGAACGTAATCATCTTTTCCGTCAAATCTAAGTGCATTGTCATTTTCTGCTATGCTATTAACTGCTATATTTCCACTGAGGTACTTCCAAACACCATTGTCTTGGTCATATTGCCAGAAATCGTTTAGGATTCCGTATTTCCCCTCGGATGAATATCCTTCCCCACCAAAAATATAATAATTTCCATCTTCATCCTGCCAAGATGCCGCAAACTGCCTTGGACCAACATAAGTCTTTTGTAAAGAACCAGAGGGATTCACAGTCGTATCTCCCCCAACCCATTTAAAATTAGGGGTTTGACTATAAACTTTAATGCTGAAAAGAATCAATAAAATTATAAGAAGTTTTTTCACTCTATTACTCAATTTTTGCAACCACCACAAACAGTAAACTGAACTGCTATTATATACTTTTCTGAATATCAGTAGCTTACAAAAACAATGTAGCAAAAAAACTTATCTCATGCTATTTTTAGGATATATTTTTTACTAAATATTAATATTTTAATATTAGTATCGGGATATTTCTGATTATCAACAGAATATATCAGAAACAGATGAGCGAGAGCAATAAAAATGATTCAATAGCTTTTTCCTGAAATTATGAAACGTGAGAACTAAAAATGAAGTAATACTTTGTCTAAAAAGGTTCTGCTATTATTACTAAAAACTATTAATTGTAGAAGTGCCTTAAAATTAAGGATAAAGAGGAAATTATTCTTACTGCAATTCAATCTTATCAATAATCAAGCGGAAGCTTTCTTTTTTCTTATTGCCAATCAAAAATACCAGCTGTTCAATCGAATCTCCAGAAAAATTGGGCATATCTAACTTTCGACCTCTAAATGACGGGGACATCTCGTGCAAAGGAATTGAAATTTCCTGCCATTCGCCAGAAGTGGGAAACTCATTAATGTAGGAATAATAATCGCTTTGACTTGCCTTAATTCTAAATTGATATTTTTTCCCATCTCCTTTTAATCTAAGCACTACTTTATTGTAGCCTTTTACACTCATCTTTTCAAACTCATATTGAACAGAGGAAAAACCTCCATTATTTTCCGTAGTTACATATCCAGTGAACACTCCATGACCATCCTTAGATAACTGAAAAGTTCCATTTGACATCCCTCCCATTACGGCATCATCCACTACACTCCAGGTATTTATATCTTTATTGGAATCGAAATCAAAGATTATGTTGGTATGCATTGTAAATAGGATTAAACTGATAAATATAAATTTGAACATTATGCATTATTTATATATTCTTACTAATGCGATGAAAACAACTAGGAAAGTGGATTTGTTTATATTACCTGCATGGCATCGGAGATTAGATGATTAAGCACTAAATAAAGCTAAATTTATTTTAAAAAATACTAAAATAATTTCTTATGAAATCAGAATGAATTGACACAAAAGACCTGAATATACCCAATGTCTGTTTTCTATCACAGAAAAAGATAATGAAAGAGAAGTTTAAACAGCAAAGAATCGAGAGAGGGTTTGACGAGAGTGAAACATGGGGCCTCGATCACACCATTGCTAGTTTTATCATTCCCCGATTGGAATGATATCAAGAAATAGCGAATAAGAGATTAGCAAGGGATAAAAAGCAAGTTGAAAATGATGATACTGTTTTAGAAGCTATGAAATTGATTGAAAGAGATGAAGGAATTCATGATTGGAAGAAAGAGGAAGAAGAAACAGTTGCAACAGGCCTAGCACTCTTTCCAAAAGTGTTTTTAAAGTTGTGGTGGTGACATGATTTAAAATTGTTTCATATATTCTACCTTAAAATATTGATTTCAATTTCAGACAGACGCTATTCAAATTCAGAAGAAAATTCAAAGGTACTACTAAGTGAAAATTTCCTTTAGCGGAGATCCAAAGATATGAATAGAATTTTTAGAAAAGTGAAAAAGTAATAGCTAAATTCATTAAGCATTTGAGTATTACATTTATAAATAGGAATAAGAGTCCTAGATCTATTCCCTAAACCAATTAGCTCAGGGAAATAAAAATACTATGAATCACTTTATAATATGGAAAGATATGAGGGTGTTTTACGGCAGCCACCCTCGAACTATCACAAATCACAGCCACCCTATAATTCAAGTTGTGGTAGCCGTGAGTGACAATTTTTTATCAAAGGATCATTTAGGTAAATGGGTAAATAAAAAGGGTCTATTAATTGCGCCGAATTTTCCTCATGAGTGTGACGCCAGCAATATTCCCATAATCAGCATCGAAATTGATCCCGAGTCCAGTCTGGGAGAATGGATATTGAATAATCAATTGAAAAAACATGCTATAATTGATATTTCTTTAACTACTCTTGATGCAATGGATATCAATACATTTTTAGAAAATCTTAATCATAAAAACTGGTCAGCAATTCGAACTATGATCCATGAGGCTTTCTATTTAACGGTAGACGAAAATGTTTCTCGAAAGGACGAACGGATCACCAATGTGGTAGAATATATTTCTGAAAATATTCATCAAAATCTAAATACAGAAAGCTTGATGGAAGTAGCTCACCTCAGTGAAAGTAGATTGCTACACCTTTTCAAAGAAGTGATGGGCTTGCCGATTCGTAATTACATTTTATGGCACAGACTTCAAATCGTAATTGAAATGGTTATGCAGGGAGAACCCCTCACTGCTGCATCTTACCAAGCTGGGTTTGCCGACCAAGCCCATATGACAAGAACTTTTACTAAAATGATAGGGATTCCTCCGTCCCTACTAACTAAGAATAGCAAATTCGTTCAAGTTTCCATTCCCCACTAGCAATAGCTTTGTAAAAAAGAAAATACAAAGTTATGAGTAAGACAAACAGAATATCATTAATTGTGCTAATCGTATCGGTAGTAGTTATTGCTATCAATCTAGTGTTTATTTTGAACAGTGGAGAAAACCCGAGTAGAAAAAATTATAAGCTTCCTGCCACCGAGTTATCCGAGAAAGCCTGGGGAGAAATATTAGCTAATAATTCAGCCATCGATCAATTTAAAGTACTTAAAACAGGGTCTGTTAAAGTCCCTCGCAGTGGGATGTTAAATACTGATAAATTAGACGATAAAAGTAAATTAAAAGAGTTTTTATGGGTAGATGTATTTGTTTTCATGTTCCATCATCAAGATAGAGGCTGGTACATTATTGATACGGGACTAGATAGTTCCTTCCAAAAGGATGGTAATATTAACGGATTTTTGGCCTCTAATTATATTATCGAGTCAAAACAGACTTCAGGTCAGAATATTGGCGCACAATTACAAAGAGAAAACAAAGAGATCAAAGGAATATTCTTTACGCATTTACATGGAGATCATACTGCTGGAATGCCCGAGATTGATCGTTCTATACCTAAATACATTGGAAAAGGAGATAAATACCTCGATTTACCTTTTTTATATAGCTCCAACCATCTAACTTCTAAATCAATACTTTACGAAATGGATTGGGCGGAAGGATTCAGCAAAAAACCTTTTGATTATGTAATGGATATATTTGGTGATGGATCAATATTAGCAATTCATACACCTGGTCACTCTAAAGGTCATCTGTCGTATTTATTAAATACCACAGAAGGTTCCATACTTTTAACCGGTGACGCCAGTCATACTAAGTACGGCTTTAAAAACAATATAGAACCAGGATGGGTGGATGATCAAAAAGCTGCAGTAAACAGCTTAAATCAGTTAAGAAGTTTTCATGAAATGTTCCCTCAGGTCGAAATCATCTATGGCCATGAGCGCTAATCTAAATCAGTGTAGGATTAAAAATAAGCATTTAACAAATTGGCAGTACTTTATGAAATAAAATAGATCAAGAAATGAAAAAAGCATATATATTTTTATTTGACGGGTATTCAGATTGGGAGATTGCATTTTTAACTCCTGAGTTAAAGAAAAGCAAGGATTGGGATTTAGTTTACTTTTCTCAGTCCGGTAGCATGGTATCTTCTGCAGGGGGGCTTCAAATACAACCCAGCATTTCGCTAGAAAATCTAATTATTGAAGACATTGACCTATTAGTGCTACCCGGAGGTGATGCTTGGGAAAAGGGATCTAATAATGCTCTGGAAGCAATGCTAGTAGAGCTAATCGAGGCTGAAAAGCCTATTGCTGCAATATGTGGGGCGACTACTTTCCTTGGTCAATTGGGCATATTAAATGGTATAAAACATACCAGCAATGATCTTTACTATCTGAAATCAAGTGCCCCAAAATACAAGGGAGATGAAAATTATCAAAATACACTTTCAGTTACTGATGACAATATAATTACAGCCAATGGCATCGCTCCGATTGAGTTTTCAAAACATGTTTTTGAGTTTATTGAACTTTATGAAAGCAGTATTGAAAAGTGGTTTCAATTGTTTAAAAATGGGATTTGGAGTGAATAGAATAGTAAGAACTGAGACAAAGAGCTCATAAATTTTCCAACTGAAAGCACGAACCAATATGTTGGTCAACCTAAAAAATAACTTATGTTAGAAATAAGATTGAATTGTGAAAATTGTAACAAACAACTTTCAAACGATAGTAGCGAGGCAATGATATGTACCTATGAATGTACATTCTGTAAAGATTGTGTCGAAAATGTTCTGCAGAATGTCTGTCCTAATTGTGGCGGAGGTTTTGAAAAGCGGCCTACAAGACCAAAAGAGATGCTTAAAAAGCATCCCGCTAGGGATAGCAAAATCTATAAACCTGTAATAGAAAATAAATATCTAGAACTATACGTGGATATTAATCCAAGAGAAAGATAATGGAATGAGATTCCTTTGCCAAAACTTGCTCAATAACTTAGGCAAAGTAATTCAAGCAGTGTGGGGAAAGAAACAAATAATTGTATGTATAATCACCTATTAAAAACAGGTAAATAATGAAAATTCCGATTTATCAGATTGATGCTTTTACTGATCAATTATTTGGGGGGAATCCAGCTGCTGTTTGTCCGCTGGAGAATTGGCTAAATGATAAGGTACTCCAACAAATAGCTATCGAGAATAATCAAGCTGAAACAGCATTCTTTGTAAAGATTAAGTCAGGCCAATACCAATTAAGATGGTTTACACCTGAATTCGAAATGGACTTGTGCGGGCATGCCACCTTAGCATCAGCTTTTGTAATCATGAACCATATTGAAACAGCTCTGGATTCCATAACCTTTGAAACCCAAAGCGGCACCTTGAAGGTTCAAAGAACAGGAAAGTTTTACGAATTAGATTTTCCATCTAGGCCAGCAGCACCGTCTTCTCTTCCTACTATCATTTCAGATTCTTTAAACATACAACCTAAGGAGGTATGGAAAGCACGTGATTATTTATTATTATACGATAGTGAAGAAGAAATACGTAACCTAAAACCCAATCAGCAGCTATTAAACCAAATCAATATTGATCCCGGAGGAATAATTGTAACTGCTAGAGCTGATCGCAGTGAAGTAGACTTTGTTTCTCGTCTTTTTGTACCTCAAGCCACTATCTTTGAAGATCCTGTCACGGGTTCGGCTCATTGCACGCTTGTTCCTTTCTGGGCAGAAAAATTAAATAAAACTCATTTTAGTGCCCATCAAATTTCAGAAAGAGAGGGCCAATTAATTTGTGAATTACAAAACGATAGAGTCTTGATCAAAGGAAAAGCAATTCAATATATGGAGGGAGTAATTGAATTATAAAGCAAGCAAGTCTCGATTATATTAAACATAACTTCATTAAAGATATGGACCAGTTCCCAGGTAATGCTTCATCAGCAAGAATGAGCAGTCCTTCTTGGTGCATCATAAAATCCAAATTGCCGTTGTCCAGGTGCAAGGCGCCAAGATAATCGTTTTTGTTGGGGATTTCTATAGGAAAGGAAAGGTTTTGGCCTTATGGAGACCCTAAGACCAGAGTGGGTTTAGGGATGAATTCTTTGATTATTGGGTTGATCCTAGGGATAATGTAGAACCAAAAGATTTAATTCTATTGCTTTTACTTCAACTCAATCTTATCAATGATTAAGCGGAAACTCTCCTTTTTCTTATTCCCAATTAAAAAGGCGACTTCTTCAATTGAGTTCCTAGAGAAATTAGACATATTCAGTTTCCTACCTCTAAAAGAAGGGTAAAAATCACTGAGAGGGATTGATATTTCTTCCCATTCACCTGTGGTAGAGAATTCCCTAATGTAGGAATAGTAATCGCTTCTACTAGCTTTTATTCTAAACTGGTAATCTTTTCCATCACCTTTCAATTTTATCACCACATTTTCATAGCCTTCCACACTCATCTTTTCAAACTCATATCGAACAGAGGAAAAACCTCCATTATTTTCCGTAGTTACATATCCAGTGAACACTCCATGACCATCCTTAGATAACTGAAAAGTTCCATTTGACATCCCTCCCATTACGGCATCATCCACTACACTCCAGGTATTTATATCTTTATTGGAATCGAAATCAAAGATTATGTTGGTATGCATTGTAAATAGGATTAAACTGATAAATATAAATTTGAACATTATGCATTATTTATATATTCTTACTAATGCGATGAAAACAACTAGGAAAGTGGATTTGTTTATATTACCTGCATGGCATCGGAGATTAGATGATTAAGCACTAAATGAAGCTTAATTTATTTTAAAAAATACTAAAATAAAAAAGTCTCTCAAAAATTAATTTGAGAGACTTTACTTATGAAATAGTACACCCGAAGGGAGTCGAACCCCCAACCCTCGGAGCCGAAATCCGATACTCTATCCAGTTGAGCTACGGGTGCATTTCTAATTAAGAATTAGTGAATTACGAATTACGAATTTTAGTATTGCCATTCGTAATTCGTAATTATTCAATTCATAATTCGTAATTAAGCTAGAGCTTCTTTTACTCTTTCTGCTGCATCTTTCAATACAATGGCAGAAGTAACTTTCAAACCTGACTCTTCTATGATTTTTGCGCCTTCTTCTGCATTTGTTCCTTGTAAACGCACTATGATTGGCACTTTAATGTCTCCTATGTTTTTATAAGCTTCTACCACGCCTTTAGCCACTCTATCGCAACGAACGATACCGCCAAAGATGTTGATCAAGATAGCTTCAACTTTAGGGTCTTTCAAGATGATTCTAAAACCTGCTTCAACAGTTTGCGCATTTGCGCTTCCCCCTACATCCAAGAAGTTAGCAGGATCACCACCTGATAGTTTAATGATATCCATAGTGGCCATTGCAAGTCCGGCACCATTTACCATACAACCCACATTACCATCTAATTTTACATAATTCAAGCCTGATTCAGCCGCTTCAACTTCAGCCGGATCTTCTTCTGACTTATCACGCATTTCCGCAAGATCCTTATGTCTGAACAATGCAGAATCATCCAAATTCACTTTTGCATCAACTGCTAAAATTTTATTATCAGAAGTTTTAAGGACTGGATTGATTTCAAACATCGATGAATCAGTTGCATCATAAGCATTGTATAGTGAATGAATGAATTTCACCATATTTTTGAAAGCATCCCCTTCCAAGCCTAACTTAAAAGCAACTTTTCTTGCCTGAAATCCTTGTAAACCAACTCTAGGGTCGATCCACTCTTTAATAATCTTCTCTGGTGTATTTTCTGCAACATCTTCAATATCAACTCCACCTTCTGTAGATGCCATGATTACATTACATCCTTTGGCTCTGTCTAGTAATATACCAACATAATATTCCTTTGGCTCATTTTCACCAGGATAATAAACATCCTGAGCTATCAATAATTTATTGACAACTTTTCCTTCTTCACCAGTCTGATGAGTTACCAATGTACCACCTAAGATAGCCTTAGATTTTGGGGCAACATCTTCTAAGCTTTTGGCCAATACAACACCATTTGAGTCTGTTTCTTTCACTTTTCCTTTTCCTCTTCCTCCTGCATGGATTTGTGCTTTTAGCACATACCACTCAGTACCAGTCTCTTGATTGAGCTTTTTGGCAGCTTCAGTAGCTTCTTCCGGTGTATCGGCAACAATTCCTTTCTGAATGGTTACTCCGTACTTTTCAAGTATTCCTTTAGCTTGATATTCGTGTATGTTCATTCTTGGATAATTTTTGTGCGAATGTACGGCATTAAATATTATTATTCAACCAGAATTGGCAATATTCAAGTGAAAAAGTGTTGATGTATTGAGGTGGGCAAGGGTTGGGGTTTTTAGGCGGATTAGTTTTTAGGTGAGCAGCTTTGCAGGTTTGCAGCTTTTCAAGTTGGTTTTGTACAACAAGATTTAAAATAGGATGCTGATGATTGAATTTTTTTTATTTTCATATTCCAGATAATTCAACTTTCATATTTCAAATTTCTTGTTTTCATTATCTTTGAGCCATGAGTATATTGAGAGCTGAAAATATTCAAAAGCATTACGGAGACTTAAAAGTCTTAGACGGTATTGATTTCAAGCTAGATGCAGCAAAAATTAATGCTATCGTGGGGCCCAGTGGTGCTGGAAAAAGTACCTTATTACATATTTTAGGAACTTTAGATCAGGCCGACAGTGGCGAACTTTTTTTCAATGATCATGATATTAGTAAGCTTTCCGGAAGTAAATTATCCAATTTCCGTAATAGCTCCATTGGTTTTATTTTTCAGTTCCATAATCTTTTGCCTGAATTTACCGCTGAAGAGAACATTTTAATCCCCGCCTATATTTCCAAAATAGATGAGAAATCTTCGATAGCTAGAGCTAAAGAATTGATGAAAATTCTTGGTATCGATAAAAGAGCAGATCATAAACCAGGTCAGCTTAGTGGTGGTGAACAACAAAGAGTGGCGGTTGCGAGGGCCTTAATGAATAATCCGTCTATCGTATTTGCAGATGAGCCAAGTGGCAATCTAGACTCTAAAAATGCTGAAGAGCTTCATTCACTATTCCTGAAATTACGCGATGAATTTGGGCAGGCGTTTGTAATCGTTACGCATAACAAAGACCTTGCTGCTATTTCGGATGAACGACATCAAATGAAGGATGGTAAGTTAAGTAGATTGCTTTAAGTTTACCATTTGATTAGGTCATTAATGCCCTAATTACCTTTTTCAAGAGAACATACTAAAGTCGAGAGAAAAAACAAATCAAATATGGTAGCTGATTAATAATGCTTCCTTATCACTCCTAAGAAAGACTATTTTACATAAATTCTAGAATTGTCATTTTACATTCAGATTTCAGGTTTCTTTTCTCCCCTAAGTATTTCCCCTAATTATTATTTCCGTTTTCTGCCGATTTATAGGATGATACTGTCCCGCATATTTGTAATATCATTCATCAAAATAAATCAAAATGAAAAAGGTATTCATCATTCCGACCATTTTAGCATTCTTGTTAGGATTCAAAATGAATTCAAAAGCCCAAGACGTTTATTTCTCACAGTTTTACGCCAACCCTATTTATTTGAATAGTGCCTTGGCAGGTTCCGAAGGAAATCCCAGATTAACTTTAGCCCACAGACAACAATGGAGCAACTTGCAGGCTTATAACGCCTCTTATTTTTCATTTGATACGCCTTTGGGCAAACAATCGGGTCTAGCCATACATGCACTTAACGACCAGCAAATGGACGGGGTCATCAAAAATAATGCAATAGGTACTACCTTATCCCACAGAATAGAATTAAATAATAGAGCTGTAATCGGTAGTGGTATTTCCTTAAACTATTTTCAAAAATCATTTGACTGGAGCGGCCTAACTTTTGAAGATCAACTTAGCGCAGGTAGCAGTGACCGCTACCCAACAGCCGAACGATTTGGTCAGTCCAGAACCAATATGGTGGATATTGGTGTAGGTTTTGTATATGCAACAGACAAGTTAGTGGCAGGATTAAATATTTCTCATATCAACACTCCTCAAGAAAGATTTAATCCAGAATCAGATGCTATTTTACCGAGAAGATATTCTGCTCATATCGCTTATAGATTTCAAAAGTATTCTTACAGCAAAAAAGCTTATTCCCTCACGCCATCTATTGTTTACGAAAACCAAGCGGCTATGGAATATTTAAATGTAGGTGGCTATTGGAGTAACAACTTCCTGACATTAGGAACATGGTACAGACTGAAGCAGGCAATGGTTTTTACCATTGGTTTTTCCTATCAACAATTCAATTTAGGATATAGCTACGACCACAGCTTACAAAATGCACAAATTAATTACGGGGCCACCAACGAATTCACAATGTCTTACCGATTTCAATGGAAAGGAAAAGACCCAAGCAAACAATATAGAGGGAAATGTCCTGATTTATATAAAAGCTTAAGATAAAACTAAAAATATTTGGGGAGTGATGACCCTAAATGATGGATGATGATGAATTGGGCAGATTGTGCAAGCAGTCTGCCCTTTCTATTTGACTAGATTTATAATTAAAAGTGTCAACAAGAATAACATTTTCACTTCTCATTTTTAGCTTGAAATTAAAAAGCTTAATTTCGCTTTTATAAATTTATGGAAATGATCAACACAGCATACATTGTAGATATAGCCCGAACTCCGGTTGGCAAATTCGGAGGCACTTTAAGTAGTATAAGACCAGACGATTTGGCTGCACACATCATAAAAAGCCTACTGGAAAGACAAGCTAATTTTGACAAATCATTACTGGAGGATGTCATTTTTGGCGCTGCCAATCAAGCAGGGGAAGACAACAGGAACGTGGCGAGAATGGCTGGATTAATGGCTGGTTTACCCTTAGAAGTTGGCGGGATAACTGTCAATAGATTATGCGCTTCGGGTTTGCAGTCCATTATGGACGCCAGTAGGGCCACCATGTTAGGCGATGGTGATGCATTTATAGCCGGTGGGGTTGAAAGCATGACTCGCGCTCCTTTTGTAATGGCAAAAGCAGAAACAGCTTATTCCAGAGTCCAGGAAGTTTACGACACCACTATTGGATGGAGATTTATAAATCCCAAGTTAGCAGAAATTCATTATCCTTTTGCAATGGGTGAAACGGCAGAAAACGTTGCAGAAAAATGGAAGATTAGCAGAGATGCACAGGATGAATTTGCACATAATTCCCAGCTTAAGTATGATGCCGCACACAAAGCAGGAAAATTCGATAATGAAATAGTTCCAGTGTCTATTCCTCAAAGAAAAACAGATGATATATTATTCGATAAAGATGAGCACCCAAGGCTCTCTTCTGTTGAAAAATTAGCTTCATTAAAACCTGCTTTCAAAAAGGACGGCTCTGTTACCGCAGGAAATGCTAGTGGCGTAAATGATGGTTCGGCCGCCAGCCTAATCGTAAATGAGGAAACATTAAAAAAATTCAATTTAAAACCAATAGCGAGGGTTGTGAGCATGGCAATCGCAGGAGTAAGTCCTGATACCATGGGAATAGGGCCAGTGCCAGCTACCCAAAAAGCATTGAAAAGGGCCGGACTTAGGGTATCGGATATTGATCTGATTGAATTGAACGAAGCATTTGCTTCTCAATCTATTGCCTGCATACAAGATTTGGATTTAAATCCAAATATCATAAATGTCAATGGTGGTTCTATTGCAATAGGTCATCCTTTGGGTGCTAGCGGAACTAGAATTTCAGCTACACTTTTACATGAAATGCAAAAAAGAGGTGATGTTAAATACGGATTGGCGACTATGTGCGTAGGAGTAGGCCAGGGCGCAGCTATTATATACGAAAAACTTTAAAGAAAATGGATTTAGAGAGAGTAAAACGATTTTCATCATTTATCTATTGGATCCCAGCGGTAATAATCATAATGGGCAAACTTCCAATTCCTGAAATGGCATTTATTGCATTGCCACTCCCCTATTATGCAGTATTCTATTTTCTATATACTAAAACAGAAAAATCACAAAGAAATAGAATTGAATTTGCCCGTTTGATACTGGTCACAATTTCACATTTTGTATTATATTATATGATGTTTCATAGGTAATTTTCAGCCATTTATTAACTTTAAAAATTATTTCAATACACAGCAATTAAATCAAAGCAAAATGAAACAGTACCACGACCTAATGCAGCACATTTTAGATAATGGAACACAAAAAGGCGATAGAACCGGGACCGGTACAATCAGCGTTTTTGGGTATCAAATGCGTTTTGATTTATCGGAGGGTTTTCCAGTCGTGACTACTAAAAAACTGCACTTAAGATCCATTATTCATGAATTGCTTTGGTTTTTAAAAGGGGAAACGAACATTCAATATTTAAAGGAAAATGGCGTATCGATTTGGGATGAATGGGCAGATGAAAATGGAGAATTAGGGCCTGTCTATGGTTCTCAATGGAGAAATTGGCCTACACCAGATGGAAAGCATATTGACCAAATCAGTCAAATAATTGATCAAATCAAAAATACTCCTAATTCGAGAAGAATTATGGTAAGTGCATGGAATGTATCTGATGTTCCGAACATGGCTTTACCACCATGCCATGCCCTATTTCAATTTTATGTAGCGAATGGTAAGTTAAGCTGCCAGCTATATCAACGCTCGGCAGACGTGTTCTTGGGAGTGCCTTTTAATATTGCATCTTACGCACTTTTAACTATGATGGTGGCTCAGGTTTGTGATTTAGAAGTTGGAGAATTCATCCATACGCTAGGAGATGCGCATTTATATTCCAATCATTTGGAACAAACAGAATTGCAACTTTCCAGAGAGCCCTTCCCTCTTCCTACAATGAAAATCAATCCAGATGTTAAAAGCATATTTGATTTCAAATTTGAGGATTTCGAATTAGTGGACTACCAATGTCATCCACATATTAAAGCAGTCGTTGCAGTCTAATTATTTTACATATTGAAAAAGTTAATTCTTGCTGTACTCATACTATTTTGTAGTTTTTCAACGATAGCGCAAAGTTATGATTGGTATCTTAATGGTCAAGTCATTAAAGGCTTTATTCTCAAGCATAATGAATACGTGAGTCATTTAGCCAATTCTCATCCCACTGGAATTGAATTCAGTTTGCAGCAAAAGCTAAATGGGAAAAGAGAATGGGAAAGCCTGTACAATAAACCTTTGGTCAGCTATGGCTTGTCATATTACAATTTACACAATCCAAAGTTAGGTCATTTAGTGGTGGGAAGTGCAGCAATGGATTTACCACTTCGCAGAACTGAAAATACTGCCTTATATTTTCGCATTGGTACAGGATTGGTTTTTAGTACAAATCCTTATGACAGGGAAACCAATAACCAGAACAATATGGTGACTAGCACCATTACTTATCTGTTACAAACTAGATTAACTTATGAAATAAAGTTTAATGAAAACATAAGTTTTACACCGAATCTCAACATTACACATAGTAGCAACGGAGCACAAAGAGCCCCTAACAGGGGTGTTAATATTATTACAGCTAATATTGGTTTATCTTATAAAATCAAATCTGCAAATGAAGATGAGTCCCGCGAAATCAAGCCTTTAGATGCACCTCCCTATCAAATATATCTCTTACTAAGTGGAGGAAGAAATACCAGAACTTTGCAAGTAAGGAAACCAATGCCCTTTTTCAACCTCCTTTTGTTCGGCCAAAAATTTGTTAATGCTAAAAGCGATTGGGGACTGGGCCTAGAATATTTTCATAGTTATGCTTTAAAAGAACAAATCAGAACCAGTTGGTTTAGGATTAATCGTAATGAAGAAATACGTGACTTTAGGCGTCTAGGTCTACTCATTGGTCATGAGTTGAAATTTGGAAAGCTAGGATTTATTACTCAATTGGGTCTGTACATTTATGATCCTAGTAAATTAAATATGCCAATTTACCAACGCTATGGCTTGAAATATCAATTTCATGAAAACTTTTTGGCACAAGTAGCTTTGAAAACACATGCAGCAACCGCTGAACAGGCAGAAATAGGAATTGGATGGAGATTTTAAGAAGAAATATCGTACTAGTATTTGCATTTTTGTTCATCACTATTGGTTCAGCTTGCGATTCTGAAGAAGCTTTTGACTGCTTCAAAAAATCAGGAGAAGAAATTACTATTAGAATTAATGACTTTGGAAGTTTTAATGAACTCCTAATTTATGATGATATTGAATTGGAAATAGTGGAAACGGATCGTGAATTCTTTGAATTAACTTATGGCGAGAATTTGATTTCCAAAATAGAGATGGAAAATGAAAATGACTCCCTTAGCTTTTTCAACCAGAATTCCTGTGGTTGGACCAGAGATTTTGAAAAACCAAAATTAAAATGGTTCACTAATAAAAGTACTATCAATATTCTATGTTTGAGTGATGGAGACATTTCAGCTCCAGATACAGTTAGAAATGATTTAAGATTAAGAATTGAAGATGCCAGCAATGAAGTTGATTTAAACATCAATAATAATAACACCAACATATCAAGCAATTCTTCAACGAATTTTAATGTATCAGGAAAAGCAAATAGCTTAAGAATTGCAGCTTATTTTAATGATGGACAGTTTGATTGTAGCGAATTAGTAGCAAATAGGGCTACAGTACTACAAAGAGGTTATAATGATATTATTGTCAATGTAAAAGATAGTCTGAAAGGCAGCATTGAAAATGCGGGAAGGATTCTCTACACTGGTAATCCAGGAGTAGATGTTTCCGTTAGTAATGGTGGAGAGTTAATCGATTTGGAAAAAGAGTAATTATGAATATCACCAAGCCAACATTATTACTAAATAAAAATATTGTTTGTAAAAATATTGAAAGAATGGCTGCAAAAGCCAAAGAATTCAATTGTGAACTTCGGCCTCATTTCAAGACTCATCAATCGCAACAAATTGGAGAATGGTTTAGGGAGTATGAAATCAACAAATGTGCTGTCTCCTCTTTAGAAATGGCAAAGTATTTTTTCAATGCAGGATGGACAGATATTACTGTGGCTTTTCCCTTAAATATATTGGAACATACCACAGTTAACGATCTAGCAGGAAAGATAAAATTGAATTTATGCGTTGAATCTCTTGCAACTGTTCAAGCACTGAATGACTTTTTGGTGCATCCTATTGGTGTTTTTTTAAAAATAGATGCAGGTTACCATAGAACAGGCCTTGGTGCTGAAAATTATGAGGAAATTGAAGACATCCTTATAGCTTTGGAAAGTAATAATCTCATTACCATAAAAGGTTTTTTACAGCATGCCGGACATACTTATCAGGCTAAAGGCAGAAAAGAGGTTGGTAAAATCCATGATTATACTTCAGAAAAAATGATGAAGTTGAAAGAGCATTTTAGTCAAGAATTCCCGGATTTGATCATTTCAAATGGAGACACTCCTACTTGTAGTGTATGCGAAAACTTCGATCGTATAGACGAAATGCGCCCTGGTAATTTTGTATTCTATGATGTGATGCAAGCAGAAATTGGTTCTTGCAGATATGATGATATAGCCGTAGCTATGGCCTGTCCGGTAGTGGCCAAACATCCCGATAGAAATGAAGTGATTGTTTATGGGGGTGCCATTCATTTCTCCAAAGATCGAATAGAGAAAGATGGCAATACTATTTATGGTCTGATTGCAGAATCAGGAGAGCATAGCTGGAGCAATCCTAAGAATGGCTGGTTTGTCAAAAAGCTTTCCCAAGAGCACGGCACAATTCATGTACCTGATGAAGCTTTTGATTCTATTAAGATAGGAGATCTGCTGTACGTTCTTCCCATTCATTCTTGCCTCACTGCAAATTTAATGGGAAAATATCATACGCACGATGGCGAGGAGATTAAGATGTTTCAGTACAGAAGCTAGAAGTTTGGAGCAAGAAGCCCGTAGTGTCTCAATCCGCCTCCATATAATCCAAAGTCAAATTGATAAATGCTTTCACTCCTGTGAGCATTCCGCTTTCATCAATATAGAAATCCGGGGTGTGGTGACCTCCTAAAGCTTGTCCTTCTAACTCTGTTTCCGGTTTCCCACCGATAAAGAAATATAGCCCTGGAATTTCATTTTGGAAGTATGAGAAATCTTCTGCTCCAGTAATGGCCTTCATTACATGCAGTTTTTCTTCTCCTACTGTTTTTTGGAGAGATGACACCATCTGATTGGTTAAATCAATGTCGTTATAGGTTAATGGCGCATTTTCAACTATTTCTACATCCGCAGTTGCCCTGGCTATTTCAGCAATATTAGTAGCGGTTAATTTAATTTTTTCATGAATCATTTCTCTCATACCTTCATCTAAAGTCCTGATTGTTCCTTCCAACATGGCTGATTCTGGAATAATATTAAATCGGTTACCTCCTTTCATGATTCCTACTGTCACCACAGCTGCTTCTTTAGTCAACTCTGAGTTTCTAGAAACAATATATTGCAAACTGTTGATGATTTGAGCTGAAACAGCAATTGGATCTACACTAGCCCAAGGAGTAGAACCGTGAGCTTGCTTACCTTTGATGTTGATTGTAAATCGATCAGAAGCAGCCATTATGCCTTCTGTTTTGTATTTAATATGTCCGACTGTAGTTCCGGCATTAATGTGCAAACCAAAAATAGCTTCTACATCAGGGTTTTTCAGCACACCTTCTTCCACCATCATTTTGGCTCCTCCCCTTTCTCCGGCAGGAACACCTTCTTCCGCGGGCTGAAATATAAACTTTATGGTGCCAGGAATATCTTCTTTTATCTCACTGAATACTTCTGCAACGCCCATCATAATAGCGATATGTGTATCATGACCACAGGCATGCATTACTCCTGTTTCCTGACCGTTATATTCAGTAACGACTTCAGATTTAAAAGACAAGTCATTTCGTTCAGTAACTGGTAAAGCATCTATATCAGCTCTTAATCCGACTACTGGCCCTGGCTTCCCTCCTTTTAAAATAGCTACAACACCAGTGTGAGCAATCCCGGTTTCAACATCTAAACCTAAATCTTTCAAATGCGCTGCTATTTTTTTAGCAGTTTCATACTCTCTATTGGATAATTCTGGATTTTCATGAAAATACCTCCTCCATTCTACTACCTTGCCTTCAATAATATCAGCTTTTTGTAAAGCAATTTTGTGTAAATCTTGTGAGTAGCTAAAGGCAGGAAATATTATTATGGCCAATAGTAAAGTAATGAGCTTTTGCATGATGTTAAGATTTTAAAGAAGCTTAAATATATTAAAATAATTTAAGGAAATGTATACAGGTTTGAGCCAAGTAGTTTGAGTTGGAACTAAACAAATATATTTTATCCCCTTTTAAAAGCTAATTTGCTATCTGTTGAATCTTTTTCATCAAAGGCGTAACCATCCAAATCAAAGGCTTTTAGATCCTCTACTTTGCCAATCTGGTTTTTAACAATATATCTGGCCATCAATCCTCTGGCTTTCTTTGCGAAAAAGGAAACAATTTTATATTTCCCATTATTAAAATCCTTAAACTCCACGTCAATGATTTGGTAATCCTTTTTCAATTCTTTTATATTGACAGACTTAAAATATTCATTCGAAGCCAGATTGACTAATATTTTATCGCCCTGTGATTTGATATCCTTTCTGAGTTGGTCGGTGATTTTATCTCCCCAAAATTCATAAAGGTTATTGCCTTTATCCGTTTCCAATTTAGTACCCATTTCCAATCTGTACGGCTGGATTAAATCTAAAGGTCGAAGTAAACCATACAAACCAGATAAAATTCTGATATGTTGTTGGGCAAAATCGTGTTCTTCCTGAGTAAAATCCTCAGCTACCAAACCTTGATAAACATCTCCTTGAAAGGCTAGCGCAGCTTGTTTGGCATGTTTTGGAGTTCGCTTTTTAAAATTATCATATCGCTCCACATTTAATTTTGCCAAACTATCACTAATACTCATCAAGTCCTGAACTTCCTCTTCTGATTTCGTTTTGAGCACTTCTATTAATTGATGAGTTTCCTCATTAAAGCGTGTTTTTGTACTTCTTAAATCAAATTGTTTTTCAAAATCCAGACTTTTTGCTGGTGAGAGTATTGCAATCATGTTTTTTCTTTATTTTGAATTATAAACTTAGCACTTATTAAAATGTTACGAATTAGATATTAGAAGCTAGAGTCTAGAATCTAGATCCTAGATTAATTCGTGCTTTTATGCTTGAGTCCATAGTATTACATGCCAGTTACTATTATAAAATCTTTCTTCCATCTTTAGGCTGATCAAAGCTATTAATATCATTTCCATCTTCATAATTTAGCCGTTGTATTGTTCCCCCATTGGGGTTTATCGGGCTTTATACTTTTCTTTCATTTCCTCAGGAATCCTCTTTGGCCTTTTGCTTTTTGCATCCAATAAACACCAAAAAGTTCTAGCTTCTGCTTTGGTCTGGGCTGTTTCAGGATTAAAAATTCGCGTCATTCTTTCTGATCTCACCCCTTCCATGGAAGCCACCCACGTTTCAGCAATAATTGGCTCATCGGGTCTAATTTCCTTTTTGTAATCAATTTCATGCCTCAATGCTACCCAAAGATTGACTTCATCATCATTTTGACCGGAAATATGTTTCCAATGCGCTTCGGCAACATCCTGCACCCATTGGAGATAAACCACATTATTTACATGTCCCAAGGCATCAAAATCAGTGGTTCTGGGTTCTATTTTTAGCTGGAATTTCTTCATTTGAAAATAATTGATTGACTAGCTTTAAGCTTCCCATTGTCCAAATTTTCTTGCCCGTAAACAAACGTCTTCGGACTAACTTTCAAAGTTTGTGATTTCGATGATAAATTATGGATAACATGCAGTTTCTCATCATCAATAGCTCTAGTGAATGCCAAAAGATTTCTATTCTGATTTTCAAATTCTTCGATACTGCCTTTTGTCAGTAATTCATTGTGATTTCGTAAATGAATCCACTTTTTATAATGATTTAATAAGGAATTAGCATTTTCCTCTTGTTGGCTTACTGGACCCACTGTTTCATCTGAGGTAAATTCAGGATCCATCCAACTCGTTCTCAAAGTATCACTATTGGCATCTATCCATAAAAATGGTTCTCTGATATTAGGATCGGGTTTTTTGCCCAACATCCCGATTTCTTCCCCGTAATAAATATACGGAGTACCTGGCAATGTTAATAAAATGGAAGCTGCCGTTTTAGCTTTAGTAATATCTCCTTTAAAATTACTCATCACTCGGTTTTGGTCATGGTTACTTAGAAAAATAGCATCTTGATAATCATCCGTAGCAGATTTAAAAACTTCCCTTTGTTTAATCAAACGACTAATCAAATCCTCATTTTCTAGATTCACCCATTTAGGTCCTTCAATAGTTGCTGCAACATTTTTACCTTGGATAACTGACTGCTGTATGCTGCCAGCTAAATCAAAATTAAATAGCGCTGGCAGACCTTTAGCAAATTCTTTTACGATTTCAGATGAAGACCAAACTTCTCCTACCAAATAGACATCCGGCTTAATCTTACGCATCTCGTCTCTGTATTCTTGCCAAAATTTGTAGGAATCTTTTAATCGATCATCTGGAAAAATATGCTTGGCCGCATCCAATCGAAATCCATCCACTCCTATATCGTCCAGCCAGAATCTTCCTATATCATATATTTCTTGCCTTACTTTAGGATTATCAAAATTTAAATCTGGCATGCCGCCCCAGAAGAAACCATAATAATGCTTTTCATTTTTTTGATTATTCACAGCATGCCATTGGGTGATATTATCAGAATCTTGGGTTACTTCTTTTTTAGCAATTTGATCTGCTATACTATCTCGATCTGCCCAAACATAATAATCTCTATAGGGGTTATCACTACCTTTTTTAGCTTCCTGAAACCATGGATGATCAGATGCGGTATGATTAATAATCATATCTATCACCACTTTGATATTTCTTTTATGCGCCTCTGAAAGGAAAATTTTAAAGTCCTCCATGGTACCATAATCAGGATGAATGGCTTTATAATCTGTTACATCATACTTATGGTAACTGGGCGAAGGCATAATAGGCATCAACCAAACTGCTGAAATCCCTAAGTCCTGTAAGTAATCAAGCTTCTGAGTAGCGCCTTTAAAGTCCCCGATTCCATCACCGTTACCATCTGCCCAAGATTGGATGAAGATCTCATAAGCCACTCCATTAGGAAAATCTGCTTCTGCTTGGGATTTTTTTTCTTTCATATCTGGCTTATTACAGGCGGTAAAGTTTAACAAACAAATAAGATAAAAAATAGTCTTGAAGGAATTCATAAGGCTGCGAATTAAATAATCTTTGTAGAATTTCAGTATAGTAAAAATAAGAAAAGTTGCCTGGAATTATGTTCTAAAATTGTAAATCTAAAATTCAGCTCTATAAAAATAGAAAAAGCACAAGCTCTAAGCCTGTGCTTTTAATCCTTTATTCTAGGCTGTAAGTTCTAGACTCTAGATTCTATCAATTACGCCAATTTATTTATACAATTCAATTCTTTAAAAGCTTGCTTCAAACGTACAACCATACTTTCTTCTCCTTTTCTTAACCAAGCTCTTGGATCATAGAACTTCTTATTTGGAGCATCAGGATCTTCAGAAGTTCCTATTTGTTGTTGTAACCTATCTTCGTTATCGTTATAGTAATTTCTTACTCCATTCCAGAATGACCACTGCATATCTGTATCAATATTCATTTTTACTGCTCCATATCCGATAGCTTCTTCAATTTTTTCTGGTTCTGAACCAGAACCACCATGGAATACGAATAATACTGGCTTATCATCTGTATTATGTTTCTTTTGGATATGATCTTGAGAATTTTTTAAGATGTCAGGACGCAATTCTACATTACCTGGCTTGTAAACTCCATGAACGTTGCCGAAAGACGCAGCAATTGTGAAATTATCGCTCACTTCTTTTAACTGCTCATAGGCATAAGCAACTTCTTCCGGCTGCGTGTATAATCTACTGCTGTCCACTCCTGTATTATCAACACCATCCTCTTCACCGCCTGTAATACCTAACTCAATCTCTAAATGCATTCCCATTTCAGCCATTGGTTTCAAGTACTTTTTACAAATCTCAATGTTTTCTTCCAACGGCTCTTCAGATAAATCAATCATATGAGAACTGAATAATGGCTTTCCATGAGTTTTATAGAATTCCTTTCCAGCTTCCAATAATCCATCAATCCACGGTAATAATTTTTTAGCGCAATGGTCGGTATGCAAAATTACTGGAACACCGTATTCTTTAGACATTAAATGCACGTGATGAGCACCCGCAACTGCTCCTGCAATTGCTGCCTTTTGCCCTTCATTTGACAACCCCTTACCAGCATTAAAAACCGCACCTCCATTGGAAAATTGAATAAAAACAGGAGAGTTGACTTCTCTCGCAGTTTCCAAAACTGCATTGATAGAATTATTTCCTATCACATTTACTGCAGGCATTGCATATTTATTGTCTTTCGCATGATGAAGCAGGTTCATCATTTCTTCTCCGGATAATACTCCTGGTTTAGCCATGTTTTTATGTTTTAGTGAGTTAATTTTATTTTAGAATCCAAAAATGACAATAATGGTACAAATATAAAAGAGAAAGCGGTTTTAATGTTTATGATTTGATGAGCTCACAAACTGATTTGATAATTTAGCATGTAATGTAGGAAATATGATATTGATTTAAAAAAAACAGGGAGCAAAGCCCCCTGCATTTTCGTTTTATAGTTGTTTATGAAGAAGAAAAACTTTAATTAATATCCATCATTTTGTTCTAGTTCAGGATTAGCTGCCAGGTCAGTAGCCGGAATTGGAAATATTTCTAAATGATTACTAATTGAAGTACCATCAATGTTATTTCCTTTCCATGGCCAAGTGTATTCTCCGCCTGTATAAAGACCGAATCGAATCAAATCAGCTCTTCTATGACCTTCCCAATATAATTCTCTAGCTCTTTCATCCAAGATGAAATCCAATGTCAAATCTCCTGCAGCAATGTTCCCAGAATTATCACCATAAGCTCTTTGTCTTAGTTCATTAATGAAGCCTAAAGCTGTGGCTTCACTGCCGCCTCCACCTCTCAAAACAGCTTCTGCATACATTAAGTACGCATCTGCTAATCTAAACATGGGATAATCAGTATCTGCGAATTCAGTATTACTTCCCTGTTCTCCATCGGTGGTCAAATTTGTATATTTTGGAACTGCATAGCCTTCCGTGAAAACGGTTAAATCAGCGATCTCTAAAGACTGCCCATCAGTGAAAAATATAGCCCTATTATCAATATCACCTGTTTCATCAGGAAACAATTGAATCAAGTTTTTAGTAGTCCTTAAACCTGCCCAAGCTCCACTAGTACCGTAATCAGCAGATACCATATTACCGCCCATTGAACCGTTGATTAAAAACGTTGTACTTCCATATCCTTGGGTCTGGATACCATCTGAAGGTAAAGTAAAAATCAGCTCATTGCTTGTGTGATTATCTGCTCTAAAATTCAATTGATAATCTCCTTCAATGGAATATGGGCCATTTAATACTTTTTCTAATGCTGTAACTGCTTCAGTATAATAGTCTGTACCAGTATAAACCTCTCCATTAAGATATAATTTTGCTTGCAGCATCCACAGGGCAGCTTTGTCAGCTCTACCATATTCATTTTGCTGAGGATCAGGCAATTCATTTTCAATGGCACTTAACTCATCTGTTATGAAATTAAAAACCTCCTCTGGATTGTCCTGAACAGGAAAATCAGTAGTAATACTTGTCACAATCGGTATATTTCTAAATAGATCTAAAGCATGCCAATAAGCAAGCGCTCTCAAAAAGCGAACTTCACTTCTATAGCTCTGTGCCAATGCTCTTTCCTGCTCATCATATCCATAATCAGCCAACAAATCATCTGTACTTTGCTCCAAGAAGTCATTGCTATATGAAATGATCAAAAATAATCGGTAATACAAAACCCTAACGAATTGATTGTCTGATGACCACGAATGAGTATTTAAATCCTGAATACCCGCATCTTGCCAAGCAATAACCGCTTCATCAGTGGTTAATTCTTGAGCTTTCCAATAAGCTCTGATGTAGGAAGTAAACCCCTCATCATTTACCAATGCTAAATCAGCATCACCTGCCGGTCCTTGCTGACCAGTTAAACTATAAGATGCATAAATCTTAGCCATGTACCTTTCCAAGTTTTTAACATCTTGAAAGGCTATATTGGCTGTTTCTCCGAACTCAGGTCTTAAATCCAAATCAGTACATGAAAGGGTGAAGCCTGCTAGAATTATATATATAAATTTCTTCATTTTCTTAGATTTAAAATTTTGCGTTTATACCGAAAATAAATGCAGTTGATGGCGGATAGATGTTGTTGTCAATCTGAACTTCTGGGTCCAATCCACTATATCCTGAAATCGGAAGCATATTTTGAACAGTACCATATAATCTCAACCTAAAATCTTGGATAGCATTAAAATTATATCCTACAGTAAGGTTATCTAACTTTAAGAAATTACTGTTTTCAATGTAGTAGTTTGACAGTAGTTGTCTATTCTGAAAACCCGTTTCAATTACAGATTCATGCACATTATTCAAAATTTGTGCTTCAGTCAACCTACCATACCATCCATTGGCGGAGGCGGTGTTATTATAAGTTTGTCCACCTAATTTTGCTCGTAGCGTCAGCGCTAAATCAAAATTCCCATATCTAATGTTTGATGCGAAATTTGTCAAAATTGGGTGAATGGCTACACCTTGCGTTTGTAAGTCATTTTCGTTGATAATGTTGTCACCATTAACATCTTCATAAATGCTGTTTGTACCACCTACAAGTGGTTTTCCTGCAGCGTCATATAAATGATTGTAAGAATAGAAAGTAGAAATCGGCTGCCCAACTTGCAAAACCTGTATTGTTCTACCGATATCGCCTGATATTCCACCTACCTGAATCCCAGGGCTATCTTCATCAATTTCATTATTAAGTTTCACAATTTTATTTTGATTATAGGTGAAATTATAGCCTATATCCCAGCCAAATTTTTCGTTGTCTATTGCTATGAAATTCAGTCCCAATTCAACTCCTTTATTGTTCATTTCTCCAATATTGGTAGTTACCCTATCTCCAACATTAGTTGCAGCAGCTACTGGTACATTAAATAACAACTGATCAGTTGTTTTATCATAAAAATCTAAAGTACCTGATAATCTTCCATTTAGTAATGAAAAGTCAATTCCGATATTGGTTGAAATTAATCTTTCCCATTGAATATTCGGATCCACTGCAGTAGGTCTTAATAACTGAATATATTCATCTCCAAATTGGTAAGTCGCACTAGCATCACTCAAGAAATAGAATTTATCATATAAGTAATCTCCAATATTCTGATTTCCTGTTTGACCCCATCCTACTCTTAATTTCAAATCGTTAAATGTTCCTGTCAAACCCTCGAAAAAATCTTCTTCAATAATTCTCCAACCTAGGGCCGCTGAAGGGAAAAATCCATACTTATTTCCAAAACCAAAGCGAGTGGAACCATCCATTCTTCCGGTTACTGTCAGTAAATATTTATCATCATAAGAATAATTAATTCTTCCGAAATAAGATTGCAATTGATTGGTAATTGGAATCGCTCTGTATAGATCTATAAATTCTCTTGGTATAACAGTTGGATCGTTAAAGCCTTTGCTATCATCAGTTAAATTAATACCTTCATAGCCAGTCGTTTCTCTAAAAACTTCTTGGAATTCATATCCTCCAAGCACATCAATATCATGTGATCCAAACGACTTATTATAGTTTAAAGTAGTAAATAAAGTGGTGGTGTATGCATTGTTAGTGGATCTTTGCATATACCCATCTCTATTGTCATTTCTTAAGGTGAATGGCTCAAAAACCTTATTCTGACCGTTTCTTAAATCATAAGAACCGGTGGCACTCCATGTCAAACCTTCTATGCCCGGAATCTTTAAGTCAAAATTAATTGAGTTAAAAGACCTTCTATTTTCACCGATACTTTGAGTTTGTTCAAGTGTTGAAACTGGGTTAATCGGATCAATAGAAGAAACATCCCATTCATAATAGCCTCCAAATTCTTCTGCTTCAGAATCATAAACTGGTTTGGTTGGATCGAAAGATACCGCGCCACCCACAACATTTGGTTTATATTGATCGTTCGTCAATGCATTTTTGGTATTAAAAGTAATATCCAAATGATCATTCAAGACCGTAGTTTTTAATCGCATACTCAATCGAGTCACTTGGTTCCTGTCTCCTCTTAATACTTCTTTATTATCCATATGATTGACAGAAACCAGATAATTAATTTTTTCAGTTGCACCAGAGAAAGACAAATTATGATTTTGACTTAAAGTACTTCTAGTTACCTCATTGAACCAATCTGTGTCTTGGTCACCTAATCGCCCTTCGTTTTGGGGACTAAATTGACGGATTGCATTTCTGAAATTTTGAGTACTTAAAAAGTCTGGTTCTCTTAAAACTTCTGAAAAAGCAAATGAACCATCATAAGTAACTGTGTTTTGACCCTTTTTACCCGACTTGGTGGTGTATAAAATAACCCCTGCAGCCCCTCTAGAACCATAGATTGCTGTTGCAGATGCATCCTTTAAAACAGTAACACTTTCGATATCGGCTGGATTTATGAAATTATTCGCGTTTCTTGTTCCAGAGCTACCATCATTGCTAATGGGAACACCATCGACCACAATTAATGGTTGAGCCTGTGCATTTATTGAGCCCACTCCTCTAATAGTGATTCCTCCACCACCAGCTCTTGTGTTCCCAGGAGTCACGTCAACTCCAGCAATTTTACCGGTTATCAAGCGCTCTGGACTAGCAATTTGTCCTCTATTGAATGACTCTTCCTTTACCGTACTTACAACACCAGTCACGTCCTTTTCTTCTTGCGTTCCATAACCAACAACCACTACTTCTCCCAATTGAGAAATATCTTCCTGCATCTGAACATCAATTATAGACCGAGCGCCTACCACTATCTCTTGCTTGGAATATCCAATAAAAGAAAAAATCAAAACATCATTAGCATCTACTTCAAGCTTGTATTCCCCTTCCAAAGAGGTAGTTGTTCCTTGCGAAGTTCCTTTAATTTTAACACTGGTTCCAGGTAGAGTCTCACCAGTAATAGCATCAGAAACCGTTCCTGAAACGGTCCTTTCTTGCGCTTGCAATTGTAAAGTGATAAAAACCACAAGGAAAGCTGTGAGCATCCCTTTGAAGATAGCCGTGCCATCCCTCCGTAGCGTCCCACTTTGTGAGTATGTATAATTTTGATCCATATTATGATTTATTTAAAAAATTAAAACTTTATGATTTTTTGTTGTTTGCGAATACCCTCTTCTTGAAAATTGACTAAATAGACTCCTGAATCCAATTGAGATAAATCAATTACAAATCGATTTTGGTTTTCTTTTATTTCAAACTGGATGGATTTACCACTTAGGTCTGTAATAAAAATATTTTCAATTTGCTTTTCTGTCTCGATGAAAATCTGATTTTGAGCAGGATTTGGAAAAACTTTTACATTTGAACTCCAGCTTGATTTTTGACGAGCAAGAACTAATTCTTCTTGATCTTCATCATCCACATAATTTTCTATAGGCTCGCTGGTCAATATTCTAAATTCCCCTGCGATTAGAGTAATGGAGACTTCGTTTCCAATTTCATATTCTTTTCCAGTGAAGTAGTCATACCATGTACCCGCTTGAATAATCTGTTGGTCAAAAGTTTGAGTACTTTTACTGAAATTTCCCACCATCACTATTTTTACATCATTATTATTAAACCTAGCCCATTTCAAATCGCCACTCGCAGACCATTGGAAATTATCCTTGTTAATATAATCAGTTCTTGTTTTCAATTTGATTAGGCTTTGGTAAACCTGAAAAAGCTTTTTTCGCTCCGGATCTTCAAGGTATTCCCATCGGGTTGGCTTTACCCCTAACCTATCATTGTTCAATTCCTCATCGTAACCAAACTCACCAAATTGCCAAATCATTTTAGGCCCTGGAGCCATAAAGAATAAAGCCGTATTCAACTTCAATCTTTGCATTTGATCTGCTAAGCTACTTGATGAACTATTTTTCAAATCCCAGGCCACTCTTTCCTCATCGTGGCTTTCCATATAACCAATTACATGAGGCTCTTTCCAACCTTTGCTTTGATAACTCAAGCCACTGACTGAGGCACTATTTCCTTTGGCCAAATTTCTAAAATTGTGGTTTTCATTACCCCAAAGCATCATACCATAATCAGCCAGTTCTCTTTCTTCAGAATTTTCAGCAAAATGTTCTAAAATCACGTATGATTCTGGATCAACTGACCATTGAAAATCGGCTAGCCTTTTTAATAATGTAATTCTTGAAGCATCATATTGACCCCAAGCACCCACGTTTCCTAGTGTGTTTTTTTGAGTGAAGCCTTTAGATAAATCATATCGATAACCATCCACGTGGTATTCTTGCAACCAATAAGCCACTACCCTATCTACATAATCTTGGGTGTATTGACTTTCGTGGTTCATATCATAGCCAACATTAAAATCGTGACGTGCACTGGTGTTAAACCAAGGGTTTTGTGAAGTTGGGTTACCGTAATCTCCTTGATTAAATAATCTTGCCAAAGAATTTCTACCAAACTGGTGGTTTAAAGCAATGTCTAAAATGATCGCGATTCCACGATTGTGGGCTTCATTAACCAGCGTTTTAAAGTCATATTCCGTACCGTAAAATTTATCCAAAGCCAACATCGCATAAGGATTATATCCCCAACTCAAATTTCCTTCAAATTCCATTACAGGCATAAATTGGATGGCATTAATGCCTAAATCTTCGAGATAATCTAATCTCGCAGTTACAGCATCGTATGTCCTTAATTCTGTGAAATCCCTGATCAATAATTCATAAATCACTAAATCTTCATTTGCTGGCTTCTGAAAACTGTCATCCGTCCAAGGAAATTGGACTTTATTGGTTTGAATATAGCTCACAGCATGAGCTGTTTTTCCGGATGGATATGGCATTAAATCAGGGTATCGGTTATCCCTAATTATTTCAGGATCATCATATTCCGACCCTATTTTTTCAGCATATGGATCAGCAATGGTAATTTCTCCGTCCACTAGGTATTGGAATTGGTATTCTTGGCTTGGTGTTAAATTGCCAATTTCAATCCAAAACTGATCCCCATCTTTTTTCATTAGAAACTCATCCGAAAGGCTCCAATCATTAAAGGTACCAATCACAAATACATTTTCCTTAGCGGGAGCAGTCAGTACAAGGTGGACAGCAGTGTCATCTTCGCCATAATTTATTCCGTTTTGCAAACCATCAGGAAGCGGTTCATTGCCAACTACTGGATTCACTATATAGGAATAATTAAATAACTCCTCATCCGTACCATTTCCTGCTTTGATGATTAAGTCGTGAGCTTGACCATCATCAATTACAGTATGCTCGTAAGAAAATTCGGAAAAGTCTGATTCTTCATATTCCAAATTTCCATCCACAAAAAATTGAAAATGTGCTGGCTCAGAAGAAGATAATTCAATACTTACAATCTCATTTGCTTCATAAAATCCATAATTACCTGTTGGGGAAGCAATATTCACTGAAAAACCTTTACTTATTTCTGTAATAAAGTCTTCAGTTTGACCATCAGCCCAATCATTGCCTTTTAAGAGCATTCCTATTTGGGAAATAACATCAGCGTTTTGGTCGTAAAATGTCGTGGGAGTTAATGAAATACGGAATAAGGTTTGACCGTTTTCAGTTATTTTTTCAAGTTTAGCTTGATTGCTTGCTTCTGGATCAGAATCTGCAGGATTAATATTGGAGGGCGCATCAATACTTTTATCAGGTAGCCACATCCACATATAGGCATCATCGAGTGAAGCTAGGTTTGTTCCTGTCACATCATATGTGATGGTAATCTCTTGATCCGCAGAAAAGAACTCAGGGGTAATATCTGGTTGAATATCACCTTGAGCCTGACTTAAGGCAGGAATACAAAATAGAATTAGGAGGGAAAGTAACTTGTAAAATTGTTTCATATAAATCTTAAAAGAAAGACATGAGCTTTGGCTCATGTCTTAAAAATATGTTTGAATTTTATTATTGAGCAGTAATGGAAGAAGTATAATTCTCCCCATCAAATGTCAATGTTACCGTATAAGTACCATCAGCATCTACACTTAAATTATCTCCACCTGCAGATAGTGCAGTTGGATCACCACCTAAGTTGAAATCCCAGCTGTCACCAGCTCTGAATTTATACTCTCCACTGAAATCTCCTGTAAGCGTATAAGTGGTAACACCTTCCGCGAAACCTTCAGCAGTCATGTCTAAATCTTCATCCCAACTTGCTGATGGAGAACCTTCACCGATTACTCCCCATCCAGTAGCACTCATAGTCGAAATCCAAGTATCACCTTCATCTGCGGTAGATAGCGTTATATAATAAGCTCCAGCAGCTGGCGCTTCAATATCCGCTCCATTCACGGCTAACGTAGCTTCTGACCCATCAGCAGGCAATGTTCCGCCTATGTTGAATGCCCAGTCATCATTTGTTCTGAATTTAAATCTTCTTCCTTGATCATCAACACTGTTTTCACCAAAATAAACTACACCTACCCATTTATGTACTCCATCAGTTTCACCAGTGTAATGTAAGTTTCTGTCAGCGTCAAATCCATTAGCATTTGCACTTCCTATAACTCCAAACTGGTATTCTGCAGGGTCAAAAGTAATTTCTTCAGCTTCACCAGTCTTGTTAAATTCAACAAATGCACCCCCGTCATTTTGCAACTCTACACTAATGGTGTACAAACCATCCTCTTCTGAAAATGGAATATCACCTCCGCCAGGAACAAGTGCATCAGCAGCACCTCCATAATTAGTAAATGCAATATATCCCGTTCCTTCTTCATTACTTCTAATGATTTTCCAGCCGTTATTGATTCTTAATTTGTAGTTTTCATTTTGTCTTATTTCAACATCAGTAACTTCAAATGCAAAGCCATCTTCTGGATTTGAAGAAACTACATCCATATTAACATCAGACCATCCAGAAGGAGCACCAATGAAAGAAACGTTTACAACTTCCATTACAATCAATTCAGTAGTTGTTTCATCATATGAAATCTTAAAGAATCCATCATTAGCAATAGTAATTTGGTCTCCACCTTCTTCCATAATTGCCAAGCTATATCCAGATGTCACTTCATCTCCTGTTAAATCTTCTCCAGCTACTTCTGTCATAGCCCCTCCTAATGTTGAGGTAATTTCTCGAGATTCAACTGAAACTAGATTATAAGCACCAGCAGATAAAAACACATAGTTTCCAAAAAAGCCTTCTCTTTCAACTGCAACATTCCCTTCACCTTCTACCGTTTCTGGCTGAAGTCTAGTGTTCTGTGTTGGGTCTTCACCATCTACTGCGAAATAGTAGCCATCCGCAAGAGCAAGACCATCCTCATCAACATCAATTGTTGGCTCGTCTTCATCACATGAGACCATAAACATAGCTGCGGTCAGCAACAATGCTAGGCTCCATAATTTTGTTAAGTTTTTCATAATTTAATTGTTTTAAAGTTTACTTAATTTTTCGGTCCTAAAGTCGCTTTATTTTTGTTGCGCAACTCTATTTTCCACTGTTCAAGTTTAGTGTAAGAATTAGCCTCAAAACAGTTGAAAGGAATATTTTTTACCGCAATCGTTTGCGCAATCGTTTGCGTAAACCAATGTTTTTTCAGATGTTTGATGGATTTAAATTCTTAATGAGATAAACTGGTGATTATCAATTAAAAATTTGATTTTTACCGCTATGTCTTCTGGAAAAAAAAATTGAAAAGTAGGAGTTACATGCCATAAGTATTAAATGGTCGGTGCGCCACCAACCATGGTTGTAGAATGATCGGCATGACACCGACCAGCAAGAAGAAGATTAAATTAAAAACCAATGAAAAAAGCAAACATCACCATAAAAGACATAGCGAAGGAATTGGGAGTCTCTCCTTCTACGGTTTCTCGTGCCTTGAAAGACCATCCAGATATCAGTGTTGATACCAAAAAAGAAATCAACGAATTAGCCAAGAAACTAAATTATCAACCGAATACAGTAGCCCTAAGCCTTCGACAAAGCAAAACCAACACTTTGGGTGTGATTATACCCGAAATTGCCCATTTCTTCTTTTCTGCCGTCATTAGCGGCATTGAAGATATCGCCCATGATGCCGGATATCACGTCATTATCACGCAATCCAATGAATCCTTTGAAAGGGAAGTGATGAATACCAAAGCCTTATTTAACTCTCGCGTTGATGGTATCCTGATGTCGGTTTCTAGAGAAACAGAAAATTACGATCACTTACAAAGTTTATTGGATTATGATATCCCATTGGTTTTCTTTGACCGGATTATTGATTCGCTTAATGCATGTAAAGTGATTGTCAATGATGAGCAAGGGGCCTATGAAGCCACCACGCATCTCATTGAACAAGGTTGTTACAGAATAGCTCATTTGGCTGGACCACAAAACTTAGCCATCAGTAAAAACAGATTAAATGGATATAAAGCCGCATTGGCAGATAACCGGTATATGATAGATGATAATCTGATCAAAGTCTGCGGTTTGGGCACCTTTGAAGAAGCCGAATCTATTACCAATGAAATTTTGGATTATCGTTTTCCACCGGATGCCATCTTTGCTAATAATGATGTGGCCGCTTATGGGGCTATGATGGCAATTAGAAAGAAAAAGTTACGCATTCCAGAAGACATTGCCATTGTGGGCTTTAGTAATTGGCGGTTTTCAAGTCTCATCCAGCCTGCTCTGTCTTCAGTCACCCAGCCAGGCTTTAAAATGGGGCAAGAGGCAACGCGCTTGTTAATGAAGCAAATCAATAAGGGCGAAGATGAGGAAAGCATTACGGAGACCATTTCTTTGAAGACCAATTTGGTAGTAAGGGAATCTTCGAAGAAGATTTAAATAGATTCACAAGCGATTTTATTTGACCACTACTTAACAGGTATTTTTTGGCAGAAATACTATAAAAAAAATCTTAACTCTTAAATAGAATGTACCAGTCGCATAAGTATCCGTCAGTAGCGGGACGCTGGCGACAGGGTGAGACAGTGGAAATTGCTGTCGCCTCTAGCGGATTTATTGAATGCATTATTTGTCAAAGCGAATTTTCCACTATCCGCAAGCTTGAAAAATTACAAATCGTATACCTGTAAGACCCCTATACACTTTTGGTTCTCTACCACTAAAAGCGCATTAATTTTATACTCCATCATTAATTCTTCGGCTTTCTTAAGTTTCATTTCTTTGTCAATGAATTTAGGTGAGCTAGTCATGATGTCTTTCGCTTTCATATCCATAAAGGCATTTTTTTGGTTTTTCATCCCTCTTCTCAAATCACCATCTGTAATGACACCTGCTAACTGCCCGTTTTCTTCCACTATAGCAAGCCCTAGCCTACCATTAGACATAGTACCAATCACTTCATCCATTTCGCGTTCAGCATCAATTACGGGCAAATCCGTAGAGCGCATCACATCCTTCACCGTCATTAATAGCCTTCTACCTAATGATCCTCCCGGATGAAACAAGGCAAAATGCTCCGGTTTAAAGTCACGCTCTTTCATTAAGGCCACGGCTAAAGCATCTCCCATCACTAAAGTAGCAGTAGTTGAAGAAGTAGGCGCTAAATCAAGCGGGCAAGCTTCTTGCTCTACATTAACATTTAAATGAAAGTGCGTATTTTTAGCCAATGTTGATGCGGGATTACCACTTACTCCTATCACCTTATTACCATTACGTAAGAAAAAAGGTATTATTTTTAACAATTCATCCGTTTCTCCTGAATTGGAGATGGCCATCACAATATCATGATCTTGAATCAGTCCCAAATCCCCATGGTACGCTTCTCCAGGATGGAGAAAATAACTTGGGGTTCCTGTGCTGGAAAATGTTGCTGCAATCTTCTTTCCAATAATACCAGATTTACCCATTCCTGTGACGATTAGCTTTCCTTTGCTTTCCATGATGGCGTTAACAGCTTTCTCGAAATCATCCGTCAACAAACTAGCTAAATCCTGTACTGATTTAGCTTCAATGGCAATCGTTTCTTTAGCAGATTCTAAAATTCGACTCATGCTGTTAATTTTTTTATTAAATCTTTTAAATCCTTTAAAAACAATTGGTTTGGTCCGTCACTCCATGCCTCCTCTGGGTTTGGATGTGTTTCAATAAAATATCCATTGGCTCCAAAAGCTTTTGCTGCCAATGCCATATTTGGAACAAATTCACGATTCCCACCGGTTTTTCCTCCTGCTCCTCCAGGTCTTTGGACCGAATGAGTACAATCCATCACAACAGGAAAGCCATGCTGCAACATATCTGGGATATTCCTGAAATCAACCACTAAATTATTGTAGCCGTACATATTGCCACGCTCTGTCAATAAAAGCTGCTTGTTTCCTGCTTCAGTTACCTTTTGGCAAGGATATAACATATCTTCTCCAGACAAAAACTGTGCTTTTTTTATATTTACAATACGACCTGTTTCGGCAGCTGCCAACAATAAATCAGTCTGACGGCACAAAAAGGCAGGGATTTGCATAATATCCACCACATCCTGCAATAATGCTGGTTGATACGATTCATGCACATCAGTTGTCACGGGCAGATTGTAGGTTGCTTTGATTTCCTTTAACCATTCCTTCCCTTCTTCTAAACCAGGACCTCTTTTAGCTGATGCTGAAGTACGATTTGCCTTATCAAATGAAGATTTAAAAATAATCTCGACTCCTAATTCATTTTTAATGCTCACCAATTCTTTGGCTACTGAATGCAGTAAATCCATACTTTCCATCACACAAGGGCCAACAATAAAAAATGGCTTATCTGCGGTTAAATTCTGATATAGTTCTTGCGACATCTATTTAATAATAAATATTATAACTGTTAAAAGTAAATCTGAGTGCAAAGTTGCTATTTTAAAATTCAAAATAGAAATAAATGAATTCCAATCCATAAAAAATATCCCAAAGAGTTATCCCCCTCCAGAAAACCCCAAAAATCGACCAATTTAAAATCCTGTAATAGCTATATAATTTAATTTTTAAATACAAAAAGTTAAATTGCAAACGTAACCGCAAACGATTGCGCTGATTTTATAGTTAATTGAATACTATGAAATTTTAATATTCAATACTTTAGCAATTCTTTTAAAGGATAAATAGATGATTAGTTCACAAACCATAAATAAACCCAATCTCAACCTTCACTGCGGAAAAATTGAAAACTATAAGCGCAATGCTTATGGAATTTCCGGAAAAACCGAAAATGCCTTTTTTAGAATATCCGTTGTACAAAAGGGGATTTTTAAAATTCATATAAGCAGAACAGAAAATTTTGACGAACATTCTTATGCAGTGATCTCTAAATCGGTAGGTATTGATTTCTCCATTATTGATTCTAACGGACATATAGAACTAAAAACTGAAGCGCTAACTTTAGAAATTAAAAAGGATCCGTTTACTGCTATTTTCAAAGATATAAATGGTGAAATAATCAGTGAGGATGACCATGCATTGGGAACTTCCTGGATTGGCGAACAAGTTACCACCTACAAAAAGCTACAAAAAGGAGAGAGATTTATCGGATTGGGTGAAAAAACGGGACCGCTGGACAGAAAAGGCACAGGCTACCAAAACTGGAATACAGATCATTTTGGATATCCACCAGATAGTGATCCTTTGTATTGTACGACTCCTTTTTATATCGGCATCCATAGCGGTTTGAATTACGGTATTTACTTAGACAATTCACATAAAACTCATTTTAATTTTGGTGCTTCAAACAGACGATTCTCTAGCTTTTCAGCTGATCAGGGAGATATGGCCTATTATTTCATCCATGAAGATTCTATTGAAGATATTATAAGTTCTTATACCGATCTGACTGGTCGAATGGAACTGCCCCCTATTTGGAGTTTGGGCTACCAGCAGTGCCGTTACAGTTACAAACCCGACAAAGAAGTAATTAGTATAGCTAAATTTTTCCGGGAAAAAGAAATCCCAGCCGATGTAATTGTTTTGGATATCCATCATATGGAGCAATACAAGATTTTCACCTGGGATGGAAAAGATTTCCCCAATCCAAAGCAAATGATTGAAAAGCTTGAGGAAATGGGATTTAAAGTGGTAGTGATTTGTGATCCTGGAATAAAAATCGAAGAAGGCTACGAAGCTTATGATTCCGGTAAAAAAGAAGATGTTTTTATTAAATATCCTGACGGTGAATACTATGAAGGAGAAGTTTGGCCCGGATGGTGCCATTTCCCTGATTTCACCAATGGACAAGTCCGAAATTGGTGGCAAGATAAACTAAAAGCCTATACTGACTTAGGAATTCTGGGGCTTTGGAATGATATGAATGAAATTGCCACCTGGGGGCAATATTTACCTGATTTAATGGAATTCGATTACGAAGGTGAAAAAGCCTCGACTCGAAAAGCCAGAAATGTTTATGGCATGCAAATGGCCAGAAGTACCTACGAAGGGGCTAAGCAAAATTCTCCCAATAAAAGAGTATTTAATCTAACAAGAGCCGGTTTTTCTGGGATTCAGAGATACGCTGCCGTTTGGACTGGTGATAATGTTGCAGATGACGAGCATATGTTATTGGGCGTTCGTTTGGTCAATAGCTTAGGATTAGCAGGAGTTGCATTTTCGGGTTATGATATTGGAGGTTTTGCGGGAGATGCAGATAGTCAATTATTTGCTCGTTGGATTTCCATTGGGGCTTTCGCACCATTCTTCAGAGGACACAGTATGATTAACAGTAGAGATTCTGAACCTTGGGCTTATGGAGAAGAAGTAGAAGAGATTTCCAGAAATTATATCAATCTAAGATATAAAATGATGCCTTATATCTATTCAGCTTTTTACGAAGCACATGAAAAAGGTATTCCGGTAGCTAGAAGTTTGGCTATTTATCATCCTCATGACGAGAAAATCTATAACTCTTTGTACGAAAACCAGTATTTCTTTGGACCGGACATCATGGTGGCTCCCGTAGCCAGTAAAGTTAATTTAGCAAAAGTATACTTTCCAGAAGGGGAATGGTACGATTTATTTGATGATACTTTCTATAGAGGGAATCAGGAAGTCATCGTTGAATGCCCAATTGAGAGATTACCTGTTTTTGTGAGAGCTTCGGCAATAATTCCAATGCAGGACAAACTGGAAAATTTAAGCCAAAACAATAATGATTGTCTGCATTTGCATATTTACGGGGGCAAAGAAAAAAATAAATATGAATACTATGAGGATGATGGAGAAACTTTCAATCATGTGAGTGGAGATTTTTATAAAAGACTGATTGAGTTCAAGCCTGAAAACAGACAGTTGACTCTACATCAAAAGGAGGGAAATTACAATAGTCAATATCAGAAAGTTAAGGTTTTCTTTCATGGATTCGAAGGAAAATTAAATGGGAAAATCCACATTAATCAACAAACCATACCGTTGGACAAAGAAGATTTTAATTTTGTAGATCAAATTTCTAACTTCGATCCCTTACCTGAAAATGAAAGAATTAATTTAAAGGTAAACGATCTACCAAATGCTATTTTCAATTTAGAAGATGGGAGAATAGATATTGATTATTAGTCCTTACTATGCAACTAGATTTTTATATGCAGAAAAACATCTTTTTAATCGCCATTGCCATATTTCTTTACTCTTGTGAATCTGTTAATGAGAACCATCAACAGGAATCTATCTTATCATATCCTGAAAAAGCTAAGGCTATGAATATTTATGAGGTAAATATTAGGCAGTATACTCCAGAAGGTACAATTGAAGCCTTTCTCCCTCATCTGGACAGATTAAAAAATATGGGAGTTGATATTTTATGGGTTATGCCTGTTCAACCTATTGGAGTAAAGAACCGGAAGGAGCCTTTGGGAAGTTATTATTCTATTAAAGACTACACTGCTGTAAATTCCAATTTTGGTGTTTTGCAGGATTTCAAAAAATTGGTTACCAAAGCCCACGAAAATCAAATGATTGTACTATTGGATTGGGTGGCTAACCATACCGCTTATGATCACCATTGGGCACAAGAACATCCTGAATTTTACAATTTAGATTCTGCAGGCAATCTACAATCACCTGTAGCAGATTGGACTGATGTTGCAGATCTTAATTATGAAAATGAAGATTTACATCAAGCCATGATTAATGAAATGAAATGGTGGATTACCGAAACTGACATTGACGGTTTCAGATGTGATGTGGCAGGAATGGTACCAAATGAATTTTGGAAAAAAGCTATTGATAGTCTTGAGGCTACAAAAGATGTTTTTATGTTGGCAGAATGGGATGAACCCAAAATGCATGATGCAGGATTTGACATGACCTACGGCTGGGAATTTCATCATTTATTGAATGATATAGCAAAAGGACACGCAAATGCTGATTCTCTAGTAGCATACCTGAAAAAAGATGTTGAAAAATATGATTCTTCAGCTTTCAGAATGTATTTCACCTCCAATCATGATGAAAATAGCTGGAATGGGACGGTTTTTGAAAGGATGGGGAATGCTTATGAAGCTTTGGCTGTCTTAACTGCAACAGTTCCAGGAATGCCGCTGATATACAGTGGTCAAGAAGCAGGACTGGACAAGCGATTACCATTTTTTGACAAAGACACTATTGACTGGTCAGAATTAGCTTATGAAGACTTTTATAGCCGATTGTTGCTACTTAAGCATAATAATCCTGCCTTGTGGAATGGGGCTTTTGGAGGAAGTTTTCAAGAAATTAATAAACCCCAAAATTCATCTAAGATGCTTGCGTTCAGCAGAAAAAAAGATGATAATGAGGTGTTAGTCATCATGAATTTATCTGATTCTACGCAATCATTTGTCATTGATAAGAACTATACAGGAAAGACCTATCAGAAGGGTAATAATCCAGAACTTACAGTTACCTTTTCTGAAAATCGAGAACCTCTTGCCTTTGATGCTTGGTCTTATATGATTTTAACTCAAAACAGTTTGAAAGATAAATAATGGATAACATATCGATAGCCTCTGAAAAACCAAAATTAAGCTTTTGGGAAATTTGGAATATGAGTTTTGGTTTTTTAGGTATTCAATTTGGCTTTGCCCTTCAAAATGCAAACGTAAGTCGGATATTTGAAACACTAGGTGCAGAAAAAGAGAGTCTACCTATATTATGGTTAGCCGCTCCAGTGACAGGCCTAATAGTGCAGCCCATCATCGGCTATTATTCGGATAAAACCTGGATTCCAAAATGGGGAAGGCGAAGGCCGTTTTTTGCTATTGGTGCTATTCTAGCGACTATTGCATTATTTATTATGCCAAATTCTCCTAGTCTGTGGATAGCAGCCGGAATGCTTTGGGTAATGGATGGTTCAATCAACGTCAGTATGGAGCCATTTAGGGCTTTTGTAGGCGATATGTTACCTAACGAACAGCGATCCAAGGGATTTGCACTACAAGCATTTTTCATAGGAATTGGAGCGGTGGTTGCCTCTGTATTACCTTATGTCCTAACCAATTGGCTTGGATTCAGCAACGAAGCCCCGGATGGACAGATACCTGATTCAGTCAAATGGTCATTTTATATCGGAGGTGTTGCATTTTTAGCTGCGGTAATGTGGACCGTTTTCAATACAAAGGAATATCCTCCGGAAGATATTGAGAAACTCAAAAAGGAAAATAGTGAAAGAGGCGTTTTTACAGGCTTAGCAGAATCATTTATGGGAATATTTAAAATGCCCAAAACAATGGTTCAATTGGCATTCGTCCAGTTTTTTTCATGGTTTGCTTTGTTTGCCATGTGGATTTATACCACTCCAGCAGTAACTGAACATATTTATGGAACCACTGATCCTAAATCCATTCTTTATAATGAAGGAGCTAATTGGGTGGGAGTTATGTTCGGTGTGTACAATGGAGTAGCGGCTTTTGCAGCATTTTTATTGCCAAAATTATCCAAATACTTTGGTCGCAAAGGAACACATATGATCGCATTGTTTTGTGGTGCTGCCGGACTCATCTCCATATTTTATATTAGCGATCCAAATTTATTGGTATTCAGTATGATTGGCGTAGGAATAGCTTGGGCTAGCATACTTTCCTTGCCGTATGCCATGTTAAGCAGTGCTTTACCTTTTGATAAAATGGGCTATTACATGGGTGTTTTCAATTTCTTTATTGTAATCCCACAAATTGTGGCCGCGGGAATTTTAGGATTCATACTGAAAAATTTCTTCAGCAACGATGCAATTTATGCTTTAATCATTGGAGGCACTTCTTTAATTCTGGCTGGAATATTAAGCCTTTTTGTTACTGATGATGATAAGGAAAAACAGCTGGCTTAGAGAAGAAGCAAATTCCTTTAAAGCGATTAAAATTTAACCCCTAAATATGAAAGATCAGGATTTGATTTGATAGATGTATTAAATCTTTACAATTTGATCAAAAATGCTTGGCTTTATTTATTAAATTTATGATTTATGATGTCATCAGTTTAGACATTTGCTAAAACATAGAATTGATCGAAATGAGGCTACAACGATTTTTAATATTTTTAATTGTTTTTTTTACCGGCTTTGTTTCGCATGCTCAGAATTCTAATGGGCAATTTTGGACGGAAAGTAATGCTAGAGCTTCTGCAAGATTAATTTCGACTGAAAAACAAAAAATTTACAAATTAGCTGTTGACCAGTTAAAGGCAAAATTAAATCAAAATTCAAAATTAAATTTTAGCATCCCCTACCCTGACGGAGCATTTCAGGAATTCAAATTGGAGGAAAGCCCTATTATGGCACCGGCTTTAGCTAAAAAATATCCCAACATCAAAACCTATAGTGGGAGAAACCCTACAACTGGTGAAACTCTACGATTAGACCTAAGCAAAAAAGGATTTCATGCCATGGTCTATTCCACTGAAGGCGTATTTTTTATTGACCCCGTCCAAGATCAATCCAACGACTACCAAATCTATTATAAAAAAGATTTGAAAAGAGATCCCAAAAAGCCAAGATTTGAGGAATTAGAACCTATCATTGCAGATGATGTTCAATTTCAACGAATGCAATCCATGGTTGAATCTGGTAATGTAAATCAACCTTCCGGAACACAATTAAGAACCTATAGAATAGCCGTGGCAGCAACGGGCGAATACACTGAATTTCACGGAGGTACTGTGGAAGATGGTTTGTCTGCCATAGTGAGCACTATGAACAGGGTCAACAGCATTTATGAAAAAGAAATTGCAGTAAGAATGGTGTTAGTAGAAAATAATGATGAAATTATTTTTACAAATAGTAGTACAGACCCTTTTACAGTTGATGATGTCGGGATATTAATTGATGAAAATCAAGTAGTCCTAGACAGTATAATTGGTAATCAAAATTATGATTTAGGGCATAATTTCTCAACTGCTGCTGGTGGACTAGCAGGATTAGGAGTGGTATGTAGATCAAATTCAAAAGCAAGGGGAGTAACAGGTATTAATCAACCCATTGGTGATCCCTTTGATGTGGACTATGTTTCACACGAAATTGGTCATCAATTTGGGGCGCCACACACATTTAATGGAACAGTCAGTTCTTGCGGGCAGAACCGTTCCGCTAATTCCGCATATGAGCCAGGTAGTGGTTCCACCATAATGGCTTATGCTGGTATTTGTGGTGGCGATAACATTCAAAATAATAGTGATCCATATTTTCATACGGCCAGCTTAGATTTCATGAATGCGTATATTCAAGATAATGCGGGGAATAATTGTGCCGACATTACGGAGACAGGCAACAACCTTCCGATAGTAGAAGCTGGCCAAGGTGGTTTTACAATCCCTATTAGTACACCTTTCCAGCTAAATGGGTTCGCTACAGATCCTGATGGCGATCAGTTAAATTACGCTTGGGAGCAATTTGATTTGGGACCTGCCGGTTCTCCGAATTTACCTCAAGATAATGCACCATTATTCAGATCCTTTTCACCTACTCTTGACAGTTTTAGAATCTTTCCACAAATATCGGATATCCTTAATGGTACACAGACCAAGGGTGAAATATTACCGGATTATGCAAGGAATCTTAACTTTAGACTTAGCGTACGTGATAATCAAGCAATAGCGGCTGTGGATCATGATGAAATTAGTTTTAGTGTAACAGATATAGCCGGCCCGTTCATTGTTGATACCATTTCTGGGGACTACAGTGGACTCAATATTATCACAGTAAGCTGGGAAGTGAATAATACCAATATAGCTCCGGTAAATGCAGCATTTGTGGATATATACCTCTCCACTGATGGAGGACAAACATTTTCTGTAAAAGTGTTGGAAAATACAGAAAATGATGGCTCAGAACCTATTGAATTACCAAATATCAATACCAATCAGGCAAAAATAAAAGTGGTCGCCTCCAATAATATTTTCTTTAACATTAGCCCGGACGTTTTTACCATTACAGAAACCACCGAGCCAACCTTTACTTTGGAAGCTGAAATTGACAGTGATCAATATTGCCCTGAGGATGAAATTACATTTACCATCAATATAACTTCTATTTTAGAATATGATGAAAGCATTAATTTATCAGTAAGTGACTTAGCAGATTTTGAGGTTAGTTTCGATCAAAATACACTTGCCCCTGGGGAAAGCACTATCTTAACAATCACCAATACCAACCAAAATACAGGAGAATTTAATTTCACATTGGAAGCCAATACGGTGGACAAATCAAAAAGTAAAGAATTGAGCTTTAATGTAGTTGATTTCCCGACAGCACCCAATATTACTTTTCCTGTGGAAGCGGACAACAATATCAATTTAAGCCCAACTATAATGTGGGAAGACAGTAATTTGGAGGCTAACTACTTATTAGAAATCGCTTTAGATAATAATTTTAATGAAAAAGTAGATTCTGTAGAGGTAGTTAATGCAAAAGAATATAAACTACAAGAGAACCTGCAAAGACTCACAAGCTATTTTGTGCGTGTAAAGGCAATTAATAATTGTGGGGAAAGTGATTTTTCTGATGTTATTTCCTTTTCAACTGCAGATATTATTTGTGATTTATACGAAGGAACGGATTTGCCTTTATCAATTTCATCTGAAAATGTAGATACAATTCAATCTATTATAAATATTCCATACTCAGGAAAAGTTGAATCTATTGGCATAAGCAATTTAGTAGGTACGCATTCCTATATTAATGATTTAAGTTTCATATTAGAAAGCCCTACTGGTACTCAAATCACTTTACTCTCCAATATTTGCGATGATCAGGATAATTTTAACCTATCCATTAGTGATGAGGGAACATCATCAGAATTACCTTGTCCTCCAAGCGATGGGGAAACCTATCAATCTGAAGAAGCCCTCAATACCTTAAATGGAGAAGAATCAGAAGGAGAATGGAAATTAATAGTTATTGATCGTTTTGCAGCAGATGGTGGAGAATTGCAATCATGGTCACTTGATCTGTGCTTACTGGATGTTGTAGCTCCTGAAATTCTAGCACCCACTAATTTAACCGCGAATGAAAATGTAACAGGAACTGTGGAACTCTCTTGGACAGATAATTCTGAAAATGAGACTAGTTTTATTATTGAAAGATCGACAGACAACAATTCAAATTTTCAGGAATTTGCTGATGTAGATTCCAATACCTCAACATATTCTGATACCGATATAGTAGGACAAACCCAATATTTTTATAGAGTGAAGGCTGTATTAGATATATTTTCATCGGATTATTCGAATGACATCAATATTACTACCCAATTACAAGTACCTCCTGCCCCCTCTACAATAACTGCCTCTAATTTAGAAAGTGGTAATGTTTTGATTCAATGGACAGATAATACTGATTTAGAAGAAGGTTATATATTGGAAAGATCGCAGGGTGATAACACTAACTATAGTAATTTAGCAGAATTAGAAGCAAATTCCTTTGATTTTGTAGACGAAACAGTTGAAGAAGAAAGTGTATATTTCTACAGAGTAAAGGGATTTAATGAGAACGGAGACGGCAATTATTCCAGCGAAGTAGAAATTGAAACTTTGATTGGATTGCCGCTTGCCCCAACCGATCTAGACTTTGAGTTATTGAATGATAGTACGGTAAGGCTCAACTGGGCTGACAATGCTCAAAATGAAAGTTCTTACAGGGTACAAAGATCTGATAATGGAAATGATTTTATTTCTGTGGCTGAATTGGAAGTTGACAGTAAAAGTTATGAAGAAATATTAAATTCTGGCAACTATAATTATAGGGTATTGGCTAGAAATACGAGGGGAAATTCTAACTTCAGTAATGAGGTTACAGTTGAAATAGATCTAGAAAATGGTGTTCTTAGTGTTCGAGATGAATGGAAATCAAAAATTACTTTATTTCCCAATCCTGCCCAGCAAATTGTTAATCTCAAAAATGAGAGTCAATATGAAATTGAAAAAATTCAGATTAGAAATAGCTTAGGCCAGAAAATAAGAGATGTTAAATTTAATGATGCAACGGAACTCGAGATTTCTATTCAAGATTTGAATAGTGGGATTTATTTCATTTATCTGGAGACCATTGATAATGTCCTTATTAAACAGTTGATGGTCAAATAGTTTTTATCCTATGGTCGATTTTAAATCTTGATTAAATACATTCAGAGTGTCATTTAGGAAATTTTATTTTTCCAATCAAAGAAAAATATCTGAAATCTTAAGAAGATATACCGATGGGTTGGCATAAGTAGTATAAATTCAGACTTTTGAAAAAATCAGGTCTTAATTTCGGTAACTCAGTTAAAATTCCACATGCCTTGCAAACCACATAAAATATTGATTGAAGATTGCGGGTATGAGAACAAACCTGCCTGCTGGCAGGCAGGAATGCAAGCCAGACGAGGATGCGGGTTGAAACTTATTTTTGTCTTGAATTTTTGTTTCTTTTTGTTCAAGCAAAAAGAAAAAGTAGACACTGCAAAAATATAATTTGATACATACTTTATTAAAAAACATATAAACCCCCAGATATTGTCAATATCCTTCGATTTTAGGGTTTTGTATATGATTGTAATCTATAAAAGACTTTTTAAATTTGTTTAGAAGCAATTTTAGAGTTTTGTTTAATAATCAAGAGTACCCTAATTTCCCATCATAGCCTATTCCGCTTTGAAGAAACGATAGTTTTATTAATCGAATTCAAGTTTTTACTGTTAAAACCTCTTGAGTCTTCTTCAAGCTCTAGGGTGAAATTCCTTCAAAGTCTGACTTAAGAAATCTCTATCCAGATGGGTGTAAATCTCAGTAGTGGTGATGGATTCATGCCCCAACATTTCTTGCACCGCCCTAAGATCGGCCCCGCCTTCAATCAAATGAGTAGCAAATGAATGCCGAAAAGTATGTGGACTTACCTTTTTTCTCAATCCTGCCATCACTACTTGTTTTTTAATCATTGTAAATACGGAAACACGACTTAATGAACCTCCAAATCGATTTAGGAATACAAAATCCTTTGCCTCTGGTTTTGGCTGTTGATGAATTCTCACTTCGTTGATATAAATTTTCAATTGATTGGCTGCAGATTTCCCCATGGGAACCAATCTTTCTTTACTCCCTTTCCCAATTATCCTCAAAAAGCCGATATCAAAATAGGTATTCGATATTTTCAATCCCACCAATTCACTGACCCTCAATCCTGACGAATACAAAACCTCAAGCATTGTTCTGTCCCTTTGGCCATTTGAAGTACTTCTATCAATTGAATTAATAATGCAATCAATTTCATCAAGACTTAGCACATCTGGTAATTTTCTACCCAGTTTCGGTGCTTCCAACAACTCAGCAGGATTCTCAGCAATAATATCTTCAAACAAAAGATACTTGAAAAATCCTTTTATGCCTGAGACGACTCTAGCTTGAGTATGCACTGTCATCCCCAGTTCATTTACATATTCTAAAAAATCATGTAAATCTGTGGCAGAAACTTCCAGTGGTCCAACATTTCGATTGGAGATATCCAAAAACTGTTTTAGCTTTAAGACATCATGTACATAAGCAGCAACAGAGTTTTCTGCTAATGAACGTTCCAATTGCAAATAATTTTTATATTCAGTTAAAAATATGTCCCAAGCCATAATCGAATGTAATGGATAAAAAGAAAATCATTATTATCAATGGTCCAAATTTAAACCTTTTAGGCAAAAGAGAACCTGAAATTTATGGTGCTTCCGGCTTTGAGGAGTATTTCTTGCAATTGCAAAAACACAATCCTGATTTGGTGCTCGAGTATTACCAATCAAATATTGAAGGGAAATTAGTGAATAGAATTCAAGAGACTGATGGCAAATATGACGGCATTATTCTTAATGCAGCTGCATATACACATACCTCGGTGGCCATTCATGATGCTATTGGGGCTATTTCAGTACCTATATTGGAAGTTCATATCTCCAACATCTACAAAAGGGAGGAATTCAGACATAAAAGTATCATTTCATCTAAATGCATTGGAATGATTTCTGGACTTGGTCTAAAAGGATATCAATTGGGATTAGAGTACTTTAAAACTATGAAAAGAAAAAAATGAAAATCGCTATAATTGCCCATGATGGAAAAAAGCCCGAGATGGTTTCTTTCCTGAACAAAAATAAAGATAAACTGAAGGAAATTGAATTGGTAGCCACTGGAACAACTGGTAAATATGTGGAAAATACAGGCTTAAATGTAGAAAAACTACTTTCTGGCCCGATTGGCGGAGATGCACAAATAGCTGCACTTTCAGCTGAAAAGAAATTGGAGATGGTACTCTTTTTCAGAGATCCATTAGGCAAACACCCACACGAACCTGATGTGCAGATGTTAATGAGAATTTGCGATGTCCATAATATCCCGATCGCCACTAATCCAGCTACAGCGCAATTGCTTATTGACGCATTTTGGCGGAAACAAATGGACTAAGGATTCTTAAATACTGATTATCAATAGATTAATTTAAATTATTCGACCAACGCTATTGCTAAAACTTATGAATTGTATTATATTACAAATAACTATAAACTTTTCATGCAATGGGCGATCGCGAATTTATTCAATCAGGCACAACAGGTCCACGTCTGAAATACCTTTCTAAAATCTTCAATAGCTACACGAGCGCTTGGATAATTTCAGCCCTATTAGTAACTGCTACCTACGGATACTTTTTTCAATCGGAATACCTGCAAGAATCAGGTCCATGGAAATTAGCATTGACTTTAGGGGGTGAATTCATTCTTGCACTCATATTGACGGGATTCATTACTTTATTTATTTATGATAAAAGGCAAACCTCTACTCCTATTCAACGTGTTTTTCCAGTGGTCATATGGGGTCGAAAATTTCTTGTGAAAGTAGGTCCATTACTGCGACAATACCTATTTTCTAATGACCAAGAGGAAACACCTTATAATAGAATCACCAGAAACTGGATATATGCGACTTCAGCAGGAGTTAGTAACACCATTGGCTTTGGTAGCCAAATAGACATGGATAAAGTAGGGACTACGCTTATAATGCCCGCCACATTTACCAATACCAAAACTAAGACAGGAGATGAAACAGGTCAATTTTATAAAAAAGTAATTGGTGAGCATACGGGAGTTCAAACCTATACTTTAAATCATTTTGTTCATATCAGTGCCATGTCTTACGGAGCTCTTTCTTACAATGCTCATGCTGCTTTGAGTAAAGGAGCTAAGTTGGCAGGAATACTTCATAATACTGGTGAGGGATCATTAGCCCCTTGCCATGAATATGGTGGAGCAGATTTAGTATTCCAGATTGGAACAGCCAAATACGGGATTAGAACTGAAGATGGGGATTTGGATGAATCACTTTTAAAAAAGATGGCTGATCATCCTCAAGTTAAAATGTTTGAGATAAAGCTGGCACAAGGAGCTAAACCTGGCAAAGGAGGCATGTTGCTAAAAGAAAAAATCACTGAAGAAATAGCAAAAATAAGAAAAATCCCGATGGGAAAAGATGCCTATGCACCTGCAAGGCACAAAGAATTCTCTGATGTAGCTGGACTTTTTGACTTTATAGATAAAGTGCGGAAAATCACCAATAAACCTGTGGGCATAAAAATGGTGATAGGTCATACTGTAGAGATTGAAGATATAGCCAAAAAAATGAAAGATGAGCCAGGCAGGGGACCTGATTATATGGTTATTGATGGCGGAGATGGCGGTACAGGTGCCTCCCCGCATGTTTTGAGTTCTTATGCAGGCTTACCTATGAAGCAAGCAGTAGCCGTAGCTGACTGGGCTTTAAGACACAATGGCGTAAGAGATAAAGTAGTGCTTTTTGCTAGCGGTAAAATCGCTACTACCATCGATATTGCCGTTGCCATGGCCTTAGGAGCTGATGCCGTTTACATTGCCAGAGGCTTCATGCTTTCATTAGGCTGTATTCAAGCCTTAGAATGCCATACAAACGCGTGCCCTACAGGCATAGCAACTCAAAACAAGCGCTTACAAAAAGCCTTGGATATAGAAGCCGCAGCCAAAAGGATTGCCACCTATGCTGATGCGCTCTATAAAGAAACTCAAATGCTTGCTGAATCATGTGGTTATGAAAGCCCTAATCAAATTACAGCCGATGATATCATGGTCGTCACTTCCCCTGGTCATTTAGATTATCTTTCAGAATTGCAAGGTATATCCGCCTTTGAAGCTAGTCAAGAAAGAAGATTGGCTAAAGAAAAAAACATGAGTGTTGGAGAAATGAAGATGAGGCGAGAAGAGGTTTGATGAAAAATATTATTAAAGGCAGCTTTCTTTTTCATCAAATTATCGATTTTCTATGCTTTAGGTGTCTTGTCCTGAAATAGCTTTACACAAATAAAGCTAATCATGGGAATAAAATACAGCGAAAGTACAATTTATGAGATCTGTAGAAGGATAGACACAGGCGAGATCAGCTACAGCGATGCACAGAGAGAATATGGCGTAAAAAGTCAAGGTACTAGTGGCCCTTGGCTTAGAAAATATAGGGCAGAATTGCCCCCCAACTGACGCACGCGTGTCGCGTGTGCCTATCTGCAACAAAGCCTATATATGCTAATTTACAAAATCAATTTCCAAAACACCTTTACCACCACTATAATCAATAGCACTACTATATTTCCAATGATGAGCCTCATATACAAAACCTGCAACTACTGGATTCTGATGAATGTAATTAACTTTTTGATCGATCACAGCATTACTGTACAATTCTATAGGTTTATTATTATGTTGCCACAATTGACTGCTTTTCACATTACTGCTCTTTGAACCAGCCCTTTTAAACATCCAAAGCATCCATTCCTTTCTACTTTCTTGTATATTTTCCTTTATGGATGCTTGCAATTGCTTGGAGGTAAATTCTTTAAACCTTCCTAAAACTTTTTCCGGGTTATTTTCTTTGGCTCTGAAAATCAAATGTAAATGGCTTGGCATAATACAATAACAATAAATTTCCATTCCTTTATTTTTTCTACAGTAATCCAAGCTATCAATAAGGATTGAAAAATACTGTTCCCGTACCATCAAATCAATCCAATATACTGTGGCAAAACTTACGAAATACAGACCTTCTTTATTATGAAATTTGTACTTTCTGCTCATATACAACTAGGTTAAGGTTGATAATAAATATTTTCTCAATTATTTTCTGACTTTGGTTAGAGACTCCCAGCTAGCGCACGCGTGTCGCGTGTGCCTATCTGCAACAAAGCCTATATATGCTAATTTACAAAATCAATTTCCAAAACACCTTTACCACCACTATAATCAATAGCACTACTATATTTCCAATGATGAGCCTCATATACAAAACCTGCAACTACTGGATTCTGATGAATGTAATTAACTTTTTGATCGATCACAGCATTACTGTACAATTCTATAGGTTTATTATTATGTTGCCACAATTGACTGCTTTTCACATTACTGCTCTTTGAACCAGCCCTTTTAAACATCCAAAGCATCCATTCCTTTCTACTTTCTTGTATATTTTCCTTTATGGATGCTTGCAATTGCTTGGAGGTAAATTCTTTAAACCTTCCTAAAACTTTTTCCGGGTTATTTTCTTTGGCTCTGAAAATCAAATGTAAATGGCTTGGCATAATACAATAACAATAAATTTCCATTCCTTTATTTTTTCTACAGTAATCCAAGCTATCAATAAGGATTGAAAAATACTGTTCCCGTACCATCAAATCAATCCAATATACTGTGGCAAAACTTACGAAATACAGACCTTCTTTATTATGAAATTTGTACTTTCTGCTCATATACAACTAGGTTAAGGTTGATAATAAATATTTTCTCAATTATTTTCTGACTTTGGTTAGAGACACATGCGACACGCGTGCGCTAGCTTTGCTAATGTATTGTCCTAAAATTACTATAAATACTAAAGTAATTAGTAGGAAGAATTTAGCAAATTATTTTTAACTAAAAGTTTAATAAAAAATTAATAACAATATAAAATATCTTCTATAATTATTAATAAGTAGCATTTACTTAGCTACTGGCAGTCATAGATTGGCGCACGCGTGTCGCGTGTGCCAATCTATTTCTCAAAACCACCTTAAAACCCAATTAAACATAATATGACATCAAGGTGACACCACTATGTCGTAACAAAGTCCATCATTTAAAAATAGTTTTGTACTTTAACAAATCGAAAAATGATGGAAAAAGAAAGTATCGCAAAAAACTTAGTTTACTATCGTAAACAGCAAGGATTATCTCAAGAAAGGCTATCGGAAAAGTCAAGTGTCACGGTAAGAACAATCCAAAGAATCGAGAAAGCTTCCGTTAATCCGCATCTGGACACTCTTAAATTATTGGCAGTCGGATTGGGTATTCAACTAGAAGATTTAAAGCCTTTAGATAACCCAAAAGAAGAAAGCATTCAAACAAAATGGCTATTGCTCTTTCATGGTTTGCCACTATTAGGAGTAGTAGTTCCTTTCTTCAATATCTTTACGACTTTGTTCCTATGGGTACATAAGCGAGAAGACAATCCAATCTATGATTTACATGGTAGAAAAATCCTTAACTATAACATTTCAATTACCCTAATTTTTATCATTGCATTTATTGCACTACTAACTGTGGAAGGTTATGGCTTCCTTTTCTTTGTAAGCGTTGTACCGATCAATTTTGCCATCATCATTTTTAATATGTTTTATGTGGTGAATAAACAAAAATGCTATTACCCTTTCGCAGTCCCTTTTCTTTCACTCAAAAGAAAAGCAAAACATGTTCTAATCGCACTGCTAGTTATATTTTCTTCCTGTTCAGCTCCTACTGAGCATGTCATAACTCGCTTAGATGGAAGCAAACTAACCCTTGACTCACTGGAACAAAAGGTAAAGCTCCTCATAAGCAAAGCTGAAGTCCATGGTTTAAGCATGACTATTTTAGAAAACAATAAGGTTTCCTATCAAAATTCATTTGGCTACAAAAACTTTGAGGATAAGACCGTTTTAACTGACACCACCAGTATTTATGGGGCATCCCTTAGTAAAGCTGTATTTAGTGTTTTGGTAATGAAATTAGTGGAGGCAGGCGTTTTAGACTTGGACACTCCATTGGAATCATACTTGCCCAAGAAGATCTACCAGTATGAGCCACAAACCCGTTGGCACGATGACTATTCAGATTTAGAAAATGATACGCTCTACCATAAAATCACCACAAGAATGTGCTTATCCCACACTTCTGGCTTCCCAAATTGGAGATGGTTTGAAGCTGATAAAAAGCTGAGAGTTAAATTTGAACCTGGAGAAAAGTATCTCTACTCTGGTGAAGGCATGGTATATCTCCAAGTAGTCATTGAAAAAATTACAGGAAAAGGATTAGAAGAATTGGCTCAAGAAAAAATCTTTACCCCTTTAGAAATGGACAACTCCAGCTTTCAATGGCAAACCCAATATGAAGCAGATTTTGCTTATGGGCATAACAAAAAGGGCGAACTGTATCAAAAAGACAAGGACAATGAGCCCAGAGGTCCCAGCACCTTAGAAACTACCGCATCAGATTATGCTTTATTTCTAGAAGCAGTTTTAAATAAAAAGCTCTTGAGTCATCAAAGCTGGAATGAAATTCTACAACCTCACACCCGAATTAAATCTAAAAGACAATTCGGACCACTCTCCAATGAAATAACTGATGAATATGATATCATTCAGCTTTCCTATGGATTAGGCTTTGGATTATTTAAAACACCTTATAGATGGGCAGCATTTAAGGAAGGGCATGGCAATGGTTTTCAACACTATTTCATTCTGTTTCCAAAAACAAAAAGCGGAGTTATGCTCATGACTAATAGTGATAATGGGGAGAGTATTTTTAAATATCTATTAGAATTATCTATTAAGGATACTTTTACTCCTTGGAGGTGGGAAAACTACCTTCCGTATGATCATGAAATATGATTTACTTTCTATGTGATTTATATATCCTAGTAATATTTTCTAGAATGTTAAATAGGATATATAAACTCTATTAAAACCGCAATTAGAACATCCAAATCCGAATTGCGTTTTAATAACAATATAAGCAAAGTTAATTACAATCATGAAACGAAGAATTCTCTGATTAGAAAGTAGTTTTCAGAGTACCCCATCTCATTTTATCAAAAGTTGTATTTTCAACCAAACATTAATATCAAATTAAGTTTATCTTTAATATTAAAACTACGATATTACAAAGCACTGTTAAAAACAATTACACCTGACAAAATTGATTAGCACGATTAAAACAAGTATTAAGATCTTTCAGCCTACCAGCGGGGAAAATTAATTTATTAATAATAAATATTGTTTTTATTCATTTTTTCTCCAAAAACAATAACACAATCCTATGTTTTAAAGTTTATTGAATGTATTTTACATTATTGCTATGTAATACAACTAGTTCAGGATTAAATTAGAACTACAATCGATTCAAATATGATCCTATGAGTTAGAGCCTGAAATAAATACTGAGGATAATATATTCTATTTCAATATTTCTTTAGTAAGTATTTTCAATTATTTAATTTTATGCAAGCTTTTTCATTCTTTCAATTCATTTGAACTAATTTAATAATGAGCCATTGATTACTAATTCAAATAAAACTAAAAGAAATCTTAGAGACGCGAGTAGTGAGTCTAATCTGCTATCTAAAATAATAGTTATTTTAGTTTTGATTTTGTTGTCAGGTCATGAGAGCTTGTGTCAATTCTACCCAGCAAAATTATATTCCGTTCGTGATGGAATGCCTACAAATGCTATTTATGACATCACCCAATCTCCAGATGGGACCTTGTGGTTCATGACTTCTAAAGGTGTTGCCGAATATAACTCGCTTGACTGGAAACTTTACCCCGACAGTCTCCAGCTTCCTAACTCCCCTTATTCTTTCATTAGAGCACTTGATGATGGGTCAATTTGGGTTGCGGGCCAGAACAGTGAAGGTTTTACGATTAATTATTTGAAAAATGAAAAATGGCATTCAATTAAGACTGAAGCGATCGATAAAGTAAAAAGTAAGTTCACTTTTGATGTTAAAATGAAACAGAAGGGTTACCAATTGGTAATAGGCAATCAAAATTATCTACAGATATTAAATACCTCAGAGGATAAATTGGAGAGAGTTCTGTTACCCACTACTAAATCCGCTGAAATCTACTCGGTCTCTTTTCGTGAGGATAAAATTTACATTCCTAGTTCTGAAGGGCTATTTGTATTTGACGAAACTATAAAGTCACATGAAGTGACTAAGCTTTTAGGCTCGAAAAAAGAAATTCTTCAAATTACATGGCACAATAATCACTTATATCTTTTGGGTAAGAATTGGCTAGGACATTATAAAAACGATCAACTGGTGTATTTAAGCAAGAATACTGGGGTCAACAATATTAGTCAATTCAATAAGCATAATTTAACCATTGACCAGTTTGGAAGGATATTTTTTAGCAGTATGAGTTCTGCACGCTTTTTAGATCCTGCAACAGGTAAAAGCGAAATCTTGTTCGTGAACGGTCGGATTTTCAATGCAAAGAGTAATAAGATTTTTGTAGATGACGAAAACAATATCTGGGTTGGAGATCATCGTGGGCTTTTCAAGTTTAATGTATTAAGATTCCAAAATTACAATGAGAATATCGGATTAGCTGATGACGAAGTTACTGCTATCTCCGAGTATCAAGATCAACTAGTTTTAGCTAATAAAGCCTATTTGAACTTTTTAGAACAAGGGGACATCAAGAAAAAAATCCCTGTAAACTATGAAGTAGGCATTAGAATACTTGACATTGCATATGATGGTCAAAACGTATTGTACATGGCCACCAATTCAGCTGGTTTACAAGTATATAATGGCACTAAGGTAGCTAATATTAAATTACCAAAGCTTCAGGAAAATAGGATAACTACCGTGGAGTTTATCGATGACAAATTGTTTTTTGCTAGCATGGATGCTTTGTTTTCATATGAGGGAGGACAAATAACAAAAGAGGTTTCTGTATCTGGAATTAGAAACATTAAAGATTTAAGTGCCGATAGTATTGCTGCCGTTAGTACAAACAATGGTTTGTATTTGTACCACCCTAAAACAAAGGAGCTAAAACACATCACGTCTAAATCTCTCAATTATCGAAACGTATATGATATCTGTAGCTGGAATGGCCAATACTTTGTTGGTACAAATGGTGGATTGGCAATAATTAAAAACAATGAGATTATTCCCTATTTCACAACTGAGAAATTAAATAGAGTTGCAATTTATAGTGTATTTGTAAGTACAAATAATAAATTATGGATAGGGACCAACGAAGGTGTATTTATATGGGATGAGGAAAAACTAGTTAATTACAATCGTTCGCACGGACTAATTGGTGATGAAATAAATAGAAATGCCTTTCTTCAAATCAATAAGAAGAAAGTTTGGATAGGAACTGAGTTGGGTGCTTCTGTTTATGATTACAGCAAAGACATCAGTATGGAGATTATTCCGAATCTAAAAATAACCAAAGCATCTACATTAAACGGCCAGTCCTTAAAAGAAGACAGTAATATTTTAAATTATGATGACAACACTATTGAATTTCAGTTTATAGGAGTATCATTTTTTGACGAAAATCAAGTAAAGTATCGATATAAGTTAGTGGGATTTGATAATAAGTACCTCTATATAAATAATCCAAATTCAAATTCTATTCGGTATACTAATTTGCCCCCCAATGATTATGAATTTCTAGTGGAAGCTAGCATTGATTCTAACCATTGGAGTAATCCAAAAAGCATAAGTTTCACTATTGAGAAACCCTTTTATTCGACCTACTGGTTCTTGATTTCTTTGGCCCTACTTATTATCATCATTCTTTATTCAGTTTACAGAATCCGCTTTAATATAATACTCCGAAATCAGAAAAAGCTTAAAAAAGAGGTTAGTCAAAGAACCCAGGAAATTCAACGGATGAATGACGAAATTCAAGCTCAAAATGAAGAGCTAATGAGTCAAAGTGAAGAAATAGCTACCAATAATGAGCGACTAGAAGAGGTAGTTCAAGACCGAACTCAAAAACTGCAAGAGCAGAATGAGCGCCTATCACGTTACGCTTTTATGAATTCCCATGAATTAAGAGGGCCAATATGCAGAATGATTGGCTTATTAAATGTCCTAAAAATCACAAAACCAAAGGAGCAACAAAAAATATTGGATCTGATACAAGCAACAGGATTTGAACTTGATGCTATAACAAGAAAAATAAATCAAACGCTGGATAGTGGAGATTTAAGCGAGGCATATGAATCATATAGTATAGAAAATATTAATGCTGAAATCAAAGCTAATAAAGAATCGAAAAAGTGAAACTATGCTGATCACATCAACTTGATAGGTTTAAATAGTCCAATGGTATTGAATTTGTATCTGTGCCAGTCCTAAGCCTTGCTTAAACTACTTATTTCACCTTAATCAACACACTGAAAAACATCTGTTAGCTGTTCTTCAAATATACGTTGCTGATTAATCGCAGCAAAGTTCATACATAAAACAACCCCCTTCGCTTCTAACACGAAGCAGGTAAAAATAAAAAAGTCACGAGCGGATTACTCATACGCACTTCCTTGCTGCACTTGCTCTCGTGAATCTGCGCCTTCGGCTTGATTTCGAACCTTCGGTTCTCATCCGCTGGAAAGCTTATGCATAAAAAAACCTCCTACCCTATTGCTAGTGTAGGAGGTAAAAATAAAGAGGTCACGAGCGGATTCGAACCGCTGTAGATGGTTTTGCAGACCACTGCCTAGCCGCTCGGCCACGTGACCATTGTCGCATTTGCGATTGCAAAAATAGACATATTATTGTGCTTGTCAAATAGAGAATTCAATTATTATTAAATAATTTCACATTAAGCTGACTATGAATAGGATAAATATATCCTCAAAAAATAAAAAGCCATCTACTTATTCAGCAGATGGCTTTCCTATATGATTGAAAGAAATAAGATTTACTCTTTATCTTCTTTCTTATCGTCAGCTTTTTTCTCTTCAGCTTTTGCCTCTTTCTCATCCGCTTTAGCTTCTTCCTTCTTGGCTTCTGCCTTCACTTCATCCGCTTTTGGCTCTTCTTTCTTAGCTGCTTTTTTAGCTTCAGCTTTTGGCTCTTCCTCTTTTTTAGGAGCAGCTTTTTTCTTGCTTCCGCCTTTAGCGTCATCTTCCATCTGAGTTTTCAATGCTGATAGAGCATCTAAATCACCCAATGTGGATGAAGAAGCCTGTTGCTTAGGAGCTGATTTCTTCTTACCACTGCCAGTTGCCGGCTTCTTCTTAGGAGCCGCTTCTTCAACTTTTGCGTGTGTATGTAAGTGAGAAAGAACAATTCTCTTATCATCTTTAGAGAATTCTAATACTTGGAATTCTAATGACTCTCCAACTTCTGCCATTGAGTCGTCAGCTTTCTTCAAATGCTTAGTTGCAGCAAAACCTTCAATGCCGTATGGAAGCTCCAATATCGCACCTTTTTCGTTTTTGTTCAACACAGTACATTTGTGCTTCGATCCAACAGTAAATACTGATTCGAAAGTATCCCAAGGATTTTCTTCCAATTGTTTATGTCCTAATGCTAATCTTCTGTTATCAACATCAAGTTCTAAAACAACAACGTTCAACTCTTCTCCTACTTTCACGAATTCAGATGGATGCTTGATTTTCTTAGTCCAGCTTAAATCAGAAACGTGAACCAATCCGTCAATACCTTCTTCTAACTCGATGAACAAGCCGAAGTTAGTCATATTTCTAACCACACCTTTGTGCTCAGTACCAACAGCATATTTCGTCAATACTTCTTTCTTGTTCCAAGGATCTTCAGTTAGTTGCTTGATACCAAGAGACATTTTTCTTTCTTCTTTATCCAAAGTAAGAACAACAGCCTCTAGCTCATCTCCAACATTGATGAAATCCTGTGGATTTCTCAAGTGCTGTGACCAGCTCATTTCAGAAACGTGAATCAAACCTTCAACACCTGGAGCAATTTCCAAGAATGCACCGTAATCAGCAACATTAACAATTTTACCTTTCACTTTAGAACCTACATCAAGGCCTTCAGCCAATGAGTCCCAAGGGTGAGAAGTCAATTGCTTCATACCTAAAGAAATACGTTTCTTGCCTTCATCAAAGTCTAATACTACAACTTTCACTTTTTCGTCAAGCTTCAATACTTCTTCTGGGTGGTTAATTCTACCCCATGAGATGTCAGTAATGTGCAATAAACCATCAACGCCACCAAGGTCAATAAATACACCAAAGTTGGTCATGTTCTTGATTACACCTTCTAGAACTTGTCCTTTTTCAAGGTTGTTCAAGATTTCAGCTTTTTGCTTCTCAAGGTCTTTTTCTATCAATACTTTGTGTGAAACTACTACGTTATCATTGCTGTAGTTAATTTTCACAACTTTTACTTCCATTTTCTTTCCAACGAAAACATCGAAATCGCGAATTGGCTTAACGTCAATTTGAGAACCTGGTAAGAAGGCTTCAACACCGTGTACATCCACGATCAGACCACCTTTAGTTCTTCTTTTCACTAATCCTTCAATTATTTCGTCATTGTCAAGTGCAGATTGGATTTTGTCCCATGCACCAACAATTTTTGCTTTTCTTCTGGATAAAACTAATTCTCCATTTTGATCTTCACGCTCTTCCACGTAAACCTCCACTTCATCACCTACTTTTAAGTCAGGAGTGTCACGGAATTCATTGGTAGGAACTAATCCGTCAGATTTGTAGCCAACGTTCAATACCACGTCACGATCATTAATCGCAACAACGATACCTTTAACCACTTCCTGCTCTGCTAGATCAGTAGCAACATTGTCATACATTGCTGCTAATTCTTCTCTTTTAGATTTTGAGTAGCCTTCACCAAATCCTTTGGTTTCAAATGCTTCCCAGTCGAACTCTTCGTTCTTCACGTTTTCTTGATTTTCTGCCATAATGTGTCAGGGCTCTTTAATTACAATAACAACCCGAGCCAAGATTGCCATCGTTTTGGTTTACAAATACTTATCTACTCAGATAAGCCCGTTCACTTGAACGGAATGCAAAGGTACGATTTATTTATGAAGTCACAAGATGTTGGGGCTCAGATAATAAAAAAATCAATCTTCTTTTAAATCGAATAGATCGGCCTCAGAAAAGCCTACTTTGTAGTACTTGCCAAGTTCGAATTCTGAATGAATTGATTTTACAACTAAGACTTGCGATTTTGAAAACTCAAATTGATAACGGTAATAAGTTCCGATAAAAAGCTTCTCTGTCAACATCAAATCCAGCTGATATTCAGTTTCTCGTTCATCTTCAATAATAATATTTTCACTCCAGATCCCTAACACATTTTTTTGCCACTTACCTAAGGTAGCAATGGGAAGGACATTGACTTCATTTAATAAATTAGCTACAGATACAAATTCGGGATTTCTATACAGATTCTTAGGTGAAGCGCTTTTTATAATGTCACCACTTTGCAGTATATGGACGAAATCCGCAAGATAGAAAGCCTCATATAGATTATGACTTACCAAAACAATATTGCTATCAAATTCCTTTTTTACTTCTTTAATGGCATCTAAAAGGATCTGACGAGTTGGGTAATCTAGTTGGGTAAAAGGTTCATCAAGTAAAAGGACTGCAGGTTGCGTTGCTAAAGCTCTAGCTATTGCCAATCGCTGCTTTTCCCCGCCTGATAATTTTTCAATTTTTACTGATTTCAAATCTCCAAGTCTCATCAATTTTAATAATTGATTAATCTGCTCTTTCGCAAACTCGTCCTTAAAAGAAAGTAACGCATCTTTCAGGTTCTCAAGCACTGTTCTGTTCCGTAAGAGATTGAAGTTTTGTGCAACATATGCAAGTTCTTCATGCCCCGCAACCAAAACTTCCTCCGGATTTTCCAATTTCTGATTTTCAAACAACACTTCTCCTTTATCTGGAGCCACTAATCCGGCTAAAATCTTAAGTAAAGTCGATTTACCCTGTCCACTTTTACCCATGAGCACATGCGTTTCTCCTTCCTTTATCTGCAAAATAATGTTTGAAAGAATGGGCTTATCGAATGTTTTTGAGATACCTCGCGCTTCTAAAATAATTTTAGCCATGTAGAGAGAGTGATGATTAAATATCTACAAACAAAAAAAGCGAACTGATGTTCGCTTCATTTTTATATCTGCAAAAAGAAAAAGTATTAGTCTTCTTTCTTATCTTCTTTTTTCTTGGTAGCCTTTGGCTTATCGTCTGTCTTTGCTTCCTCTTTCTTAGGAGCCGCTTTCTTTTTAGGAGCTGCCTTCTTTGCTTTCGGTGCTTCTTCTTTTTTTTCAGCCTTAGCAGTATCTTCTTTCTTAGCAGCAGGTTTCTTCTTATCTGCTTTTGCGAAATCTGCTTTAATTGCTTCTATATCAACATTTTTGATAACAGGCTGCTGTTGCAACTTTTGGATACTAGTTACCCTTTGCTTTGCTACTACTCTGTTTCTTCTTGCTTTTCTTTTAAGACTTGTTCCTGCCATGATTAGTTCTTTGTCAAAATTGGATTGCAAATGTAGGGCTATAGTTCTTTTAATCAAAATATAAGTGAAATATATTTTGAGCATCAATAAAAAATTCTTTACCGAAAATTTATCAGTAAAGAATTTCATGATGTCACTGCTTTATTATTCTATTTATAACTCCCCTCTTTTTCTGAATCCTCTGGCTTGTTTTTAACGTACTGCTCTAACCATTCATGTTGTTCCCAAAGCATATGCAATATACTTTCTTTTGCACTATAACCATGACTTTCTTTAGGTAGCATAACTAATCTCGCAGTAGCTCCCAATCCTTTTAAAGCATTGAAATAACGTTCACTTTGTAATGGATAAGTTCCTGAATTATTATCTGCTTGACCATGAATTAACAGTAATGGCGTTTTCATTTTTTCAGCATGCATGAATGGCGACATGTTATAATAAGTCTCAGGCGAATCCCAATAAGAACGTTCTTCACTCTGGAATCCAAATGGGGTAAGCGTCCTATTATAAGCTCCACTTCTGGCAATCCCTGCCGCAAATAAATCGGAATGCGAAAGTAGATTGGCTACCATAAAAGCTCCGTAAGAATGACCCCCAACTGCAACCTTATCCCTGTCAATATAACCTAATTCATCAACGGCATCTATAGCAGCTTTAGCATTGTCAACTAATTGCTTCCTGAACGTATCATTTGGCTCTTCCTCTCCTTCGCCAACAATTGGAAATGCTGCACCGTCCAATACAACATAGCCTTGCGTTACCCAATAAATAGGGCTTCCATAATATGGATAGATGAATTCATTAGGATTAGAAGTATTCTGTCCTGCACTACTTTTATCTTTGTACTCCCTTGGATAAGCCCATAAAATCATTGGTTTCTTCTCTTTTTGGGATTTATCGTAGCCTACTGGTAGATACAAAGTGCCGTCCAAAGATAAACCATCTTCTCTTTTATAACTTATCACTTCTTTATGAACATCCTGCATACTTTTAAATGGATTATCAAATGAAGTAATTTGTTTTAGATCATTTTTCTTCCTAACATTTCGAAAATAGTAATTTGGATACTCGGTTTGAGACTCTATCCTTACCAAAACTGTTCCCTTCTTCATATCAATGGATGAATATAAACTCTCTAGTTTATCAGTGTAGGTTGACTTATAAAGTCTATTCTTCTTTTTTGTTTTCAAATCAAGCTCATCGATAAATGGGAACTGACCCTCAGGAGTATATCCAGCTCCCATCAAAAAAGCCTTGCTGCCATCCATTTCAATTACGTATTCGTTAAAATCGTTTTTAGTAGTTACAAAACTCCCCGGGTCACTATAGCTATCTTGATAATTTCTATCAAACAGTACTTCTGGCTGCTTTTTGTTATTGGAAGGATTAAAAATATAAGTCTTCATATTTCGAGTATTCCACCAATAATCATGAGCAATGGCTATATTATCATTTCCCCACTGGATATATCGATACCTATTGATGGTTTTTAATAACGGTTTGCCTTCTCCTTTAAAAGGGGCATCTAACTGATAGACTTCATCTCTAAACTCTACTTCATTTTCAGGATCACCCTCATCCAGAGCCATGGCATAAATCAAGCTTGCCGGTTTATCATTTCTCCAACTCATACTTCGCTTACCAGTTCTTACTGACATAAATCCTTTAGGCAAAACCTCTTGAAGGGGTACATCATTCACTTGATTGACTAAATCACCGTTCATGTCATAAATATTGGTTTCATTTGGAAACCTATAATATGGAACCAAATAAGAAAATGGTGTTTTGATTTCACTCACCATTACATATTTTCCGTTTGGTGAAACGGAAATATCGGAATACATAGCTGTAGGCAGGAATTCTTTTTGATTTCCATTTAAATCCAAAGAGACTATTTTCGATAATACCAGTTGTTGAAAATTAAACTCGTCATTAGGATTGCTCAATAAATCCTGATATGTCCTGTTTTGTGCCTTTTCGCCCTTACTAACAGAGATTACCGGACCGCTAGGTGTTGAAGTTTTTGTGTCGATAAGGTCCTTTCTATCTTCAGGGAGCACCTTGACCAGCAGTCCCGAATTGTCTTTTCTCCACTCTATGGGGTTCCCCATGTTAGCATTAGCCTTCGCCTCCATTAAACGGCTTACTTTACTTTCTTTAATATATAAGACCCAAACTTCCACGCCAACTTCAGTGGTATGAGTAAATGCAATCATACTCTGGTCAGGTGACCAATTAAAATTAGCCAGCCTCGGGTTTTTTGGCAAACCCTTTACCTCTGTTATTTTATCTCCAAGAGCTTTCTTAGTTTTTACATTATTATAATAGCGTGTTCTACTACCAATATTTGTTTTTGGATTAATTCGTAAACCACCTAATCTTAATTCCTCTTCAGACAGCTCAGCAATTGATTTGTATGGATCTCTATAAATCAACACCACATTTTCACCCTCCTTGTCAATTAAAACAGAAGGCGCTAAAGGTGCGTCTACCAATTCTAGAATGTCTTTAGGTGGTTTTTGATAGTCTAAATTCTCTTGTGCAAATGTATTCCAGCTGATGAACAACAGCAGGAAAAGATAAATTACTTTGTTCATGTCATTTAATTTAAGGGTTAAATAAGACCATTTAACCACAAGCTTAGGAATATTGTGATTAATTGATTGATATAATTGAATTTATACAAACCCGAGCTCTTTTACTAATCAAAGTACGTAAAAGGAGTAACTAAATGTTTAATGGTTACGAAGCGCATCAGTTGCTAGTATTTTCCAAATAACTAGCAAAGCTTCTCTTTACAATTGGCAATAGTGTTTCTTCGAACGGATATGGCTGTAAGGCTACTACCCTGAAGGCGGAGTAATTACTAACTAACTGGATGTTTTGTAGTATCTGGATTTTGAGCTGTTCCAAAGTAGTTCCAAGCGACTTCTTTATTTTATTGAGAAAAACAGTCTGTAAACCTCTGATTTTTTCCTCTGTAGCTTCAAAAATCGAAATTCGATATTGATAAAAAAGATAATAGGAATCATACTGAGGGTCAATCACAAGTAAACCTTCATTTTCCTCTAAGGCCTTTACTCCTACAGGCTCAATTATTATTTGCTGCTCAACTTGGTCGAAAATATCTTTTCCAATTACTATGTGATCTTTCAGCTTATTCATTGTAAATTCAACAATGTCTTCCAATTCCTTTAGTTGAGTATCTTTTTCAACTTTCGATTCAAAAAACATTCTAAAATTCTTTAAATCAAGTTTCGTTAATTTTTTAGGAAATGATTTTAAAAGCTTATCCTTACCTGCCTTTAATTGGGCTGCATTTTTATAATGCATGATTAAATCGGCAAATGTTGGATACAGCCGATGTTGCTCAAAATCCTTACTCACATGCTGCAAATAAGCCAAGAGAATATACTTTTTGTATTCAAAATCTAAACTACCTTTAGTAATCCAATCATCTGATAATTTCTCCATATTCATCAAAATTAACAACTTAACTGACATAGAAATATAGTAAAAATCTGTCAAAAATTCACAAAGAATTACGGGATTAATATTACATGACATTTTATAGATAAAAAGCCTGCAATTTTGACACACTTTAAGAAGTGGCACATTTAATGATACCAGCATCACAGATTAAATAAAAAATCAAAACATAAATAATAACTAAAATGTCAAACGTATCATTTAAACCAAACGAGGACAGGGTTCTAGTAGAACCAGCTCCTGTAGAAGAAAAAACAGCATCCGGTATTATTATTCCAGACACAGCGAAGGAAAAACCTCAACAAGGTACTGTAGTTGCGGTAGGACCGGGAAAAGATGATGCTCCTGTGACCGTTAAGGTTGGTGATTCTGTTTTATACGGCAAATATTCCGGAACAGAATTTACATTAGAAGGAAAAGAGTATTTAATCATGAGGAATTCCGACATATTCGGTACTATTTAAAAATTAACTAAAAAATTATAAGACAATGGCAAAGGATATTTCATTTGATCTAAAAGCTAGAGATGGCTTAAGAAAAGGCGTTGATAAATTAGCAAACGCAGTAAAAGTTACCTTGGGACCAAAAGGTAGAAACGTAATTATTGACAAGAAATTCGGTGCTCCTACTATTACTAAAGATGGTGTTTCTGTTGCTAAGGAAATAGAATTAAAAGACGCAATCGAAAATATGGGTGCTCAGCTTGTAAAAGAAGTGGCATCTAAAACAGCCGATGAAGCTGGTGATGGTACTACTACTGCTACGGTTTTAGCACAGTCTATTTTCAAACACGGTTTGAAAAACGTAACTGCTGGTGCAAACCCAATGGACTTGAAAAGAGGAATTGAAAAAGCAGTAAAAGTTGTTGTTGAAAACCTAAGAAAGCAATCTAAAGATATTTCTAACAGCAACGAAATTGAGCAAGTAGGTACTATCTCAGCAAACAATGATGCCACTATCGGTAAAATGATTGCTGAAGCAATGGACAAAGTGGGAAAAGATGGTGTTATCACTGTAGAAGAAGCAAGAGGTACTGAAACGGAAGTGAAAACTGTAGAAGGTATGCAGTTTGATAGAGGGTATCAATCACCATATTTCGTGACCAACACAGAAAAAATGGAAGCGGAATTAGATAATCCTTATATTTTAATTTATGATAAGAAAATTGGTAGCATGAAAGAGTTGCTTCCAATCCTTGAAGCTGTTTCTCAAACGGGTAAACCTTTGTTGATTATTTCTGAAGAAGTTGAAGGCGAAGCTTTAGCTACTTTAGTGGTAAACAAAATTAGAGGTTCTTTAAAAATTGCTGCTGTTAAAGCTCCAGGCTTTGGAGACAGAAGAAAAGCAATGTTAGAGGACATCGCTATCTTAACTGGAGGAACAGTTATTTCTGAAGAAAGAGGCTACAAATTAGATGGAGCTACTTTAGAATATCTTGGTACTGCTGAGAAAATAACCATCGACAAAGACAATACTACTATTGTTAATGGTGCTGGTAAGAAAGAAGACATCCAGGCGAGAGTAGGTCAAATCAAGTCTCAAATGGAGAACACTACTTCTGATTATGACAAAGAAAAATTACAAGAGCGATTGGCTAAATTGTCAGGTGGTGTAGCTATACTTTACATAGGTGCTGCTACGGAAGTAGAAATGAAAGAAAAGAAAGATAGAGTAGATGATGCATTGCATGCTACAAGAGCTGCAGTTCAAGAGGGAATTGTTGCAGGTGGCGGTATTGCCTTATTAAGAGCTATCAAATCTTTAGAAAAAGTTGACGTGGAAAATGAAGATCAAGAAACTGGTGTTAATATCATCAGATTAGCTCTTGAATCACCTCTAAGAACAATTGTTGAAAATGCTGGCCAAGAGGGTTCGGTAATCATCAATAAAGTATTGGAAGGAAAAGACGACTTTGGGTACAACGCACGAACTAATAAATTTGAGAATCTATTCAAAGTAGGTGTCATTGACCCAACGAAAGTAACACGTTTAGCACTAGAAAATGCAGCTTCTATCTCAGGATTGTTGTTAACTACGGAATGTGTGGTAGCAGATGAAGAGGAAGAAGAAGCCGGTGGTGGAATGCCAGGCGGTGGAATGCCAGGTGGCATGGGCGGAATGGGTGGAATGATGTAATTTCACCAGTTCAAAGAAGAAAATTAAGGCTTTGTCGATTGACAAAGCCTTTTTTATTTTTTTATTCTTAAAAAGCTTAGATTTACATAAACATAACTAAGAAATGGACAAGCATCATATTTTTAAGAATTACGAAAGCTTTATTTTATTCCTACTGATTCACGTTGGAAGCTCAGATTATAGCTTAAAAGGATCTGAAATTGAAGTTATTCTATCTAAAATGGAAGATTATTTTCCAGATATTGAAGATATGGATCAACTTCAATCAAAATTTGTGAGCTTGAAGGATGACTACGAAGAACTATCTGATTCTGACATCAACCATATCATATATCATAATTACCTCCAGTATAAAAATGATAATATCAACGCAAATAGAATCATGAATGATTTACAAGAAGTAATTATGGCCGATGGATTTATTCATGATATGGAAACTAAAACCATTGAAGCCATAAAAAAACTTTTAAATATCCGTGAATCAGATTATTAAATCTTATAAAAGATACATTACGGCTATGAAATGCGTTATCGTTCCAATCAACACAAACACATGCCAAATAGCATGTGCATAATGCATTTTATGGTTCGTATAAAAGATTGTTCCTAAAGTGTAGCTCAGCCCCCCTCCTATCAATAATAACAATACAGTAGTTGACAGTTCTTCATATAATGGTTTTGCAATAAAGATTGCAATCCACCCCATCCCCAAATAAAGTATTAGAGAAAGCTTAGGAAAACGATGAGTAAAAAAGATTTTAAAGATGGTCCCGAATAAAGCAATGCCCCAAACAATCCCAAACATAATCCAACCCATTGTACCTCCGATTCCTAATATCAAAAATGGAGTATAAGTGCCGGCAATAAGAAAATAAATGCTGATATGATCAAATACTCTTAAAATTGCTTTTGTTTTTTGATGTTGAATAGCATGGTAAAGCGTTGAAAACGTGTACATTAACAAAAATGCTCCACCAAAAAAACTACTACTTATTATATGTAGCACACTCCCTTCTAAGACGGAAAATGTGATTAAGAGAGATATGGCAACCACGCTAAATAAAATACCAAAGCCGTGAGTAAGGCTGTTGGCTAGTTCTTCTTCAATTGTTTGGGATCTTTTCAAATTAATTCAATTTAATATGAACCAAAAGTAAAACTTCTGACTTAGCAATACAAGAATACTAGCGAGCTGATTGCTTTAAATAATAGTTATTTCAAAAGCTTTTTGGTAGCTTTGTATCTACTCGAAGTCAGTTTGACCATTTGTGCATCTATCTTTAACGATACCTTCCCATGGTTACTCTACTTTGAACCCTTTCAAAGGGGGTATTTATATTCAAGTAGAATGCTTGTCTTACACTATTAATTAAAACCCTACTTTATGGCAAGATCACAAAATAGCTTTATCAAAAAACAAAAAGAGAAAAAGCGCATGAAGAAAAAAGAAGAGAAGCAAGAGAAGAAAGAATTGCGCAAAGAACAATCCAAAGGAGGCAATTTAGATGACATGATAGCATATGTTGATGAATACGGTAATATATTAGACAGCCCACCAGAAGAGCCTAAGAAAGACAAGAAAAAAGACAGAGAAGAAAATTCTGAAAATAAAGAGAATTAATTCTTTAGAAGTTACTACCCCAAAAATCAAAAGGCGAGCTTAAACTCGCCTTTGGGGTGATAATGGCGGTACTTCACCATTAATCCTACCTCTTGATAACGTTTGGGAAATCAAATCTCCCTACTCGTTGATATGAATGTACATATTCTAGTCAATCTTTACAAGAAAATTCAAGATTATCTTTTTACAATTTGGCTATCCATTTCTTGAATTTTGTGCGTAGAAACATTAAATAGCATCTATACTAGATCAGAAATGAAATAATGAAAAAAGAATGCCCCTCTTGTGCTATGATGATTGAAAAAAATGCTCATTTCTGTCCTATTTGTCAATATGAATTCCCAAGTCGTAGCTACCAGAATAATCTTAAATGGATTGCCATTTTACTTGCTATTCTTTTTTTAATTGTAATTTTAATTTAAATAAAATTCTATGAAATCTGCATTTCCATTTTCCATCATTAATGTATTTTCTAATTCCAAGACTGGTACTTTAGGAAACCCTTCAGCTGTAATTCTTCTTAACCAAGAACTATCTGATGAAAGGCTACAATCAATAGCCACCGAAATGAAGCAGCCGGCAACCACCTTCCTATGGAGAACAAATCATGAAAATGAATTTAAGATCAGGTGGTTTGCGCCAGACGCTGAAATTGGTTTATGCGGTCATGGGGCAATGGCGGCCACAGTATTCCTAACTCAAGAATTTACAGAACTAGCTTTAGGGAATGGTTTCAAACTATTGAAAGGTAACATAATTATAGAAGCAGATAAACACTCGGAGAATGAACATTTCATAATTTTGAAAAACATCAAAAGAAGTAAAGTCCAAACTCCCCCTGAAGGATTGGAAAAAGCATTGGGACAAAAGATTGTAGAATATTATTCTACTGAAAACAAGCATATTGTGCTCTTAGAAAATGAGGACAGTCTTGCCGACATGAAACCGAATTTTGAAGCATTAAGGAAAATTGACGTATTTGGATATAGCGTGACTGCTCCTTCTTCACTCAATGATGATTTTGTTTGTAGGACTATTGTTCCACATGTTCAGCAATTAGAGGATCATGCTACGGGCTCAACCCAAGCAGTTCTAGTAGACTTTTGGGCAGAAAAATTAGGCAAATCCCAATTAGAATCACGGCAGTTAAGCCCAAGGGGAGGATATTTTAAGACTATTCATAATTCAGAAAATTTTAAACTAATAGCTCAATCTTATTATACAGTAAACGGAACTTTTTTCTTAAATTAGAAATTTAGATTATTAAAATAATAACCACCTACTATGGCAAAAATGAAAAGTCTTCTCGCTTTTTTAATGCTCTTTTCTATTATTCTGATTTCATCTTGCCGGGAACAGGAGCCGGAGCCAGAGGAATTTGAAAAAGGAACCAATGAATATGTGAACAATTGGATTTATGATAATATGAATCTTTACTATTATTGGAATGAGGATTTACCGGATAAAAGTATAAATGGAGCAAGCCCTGACGATTTTTTCTATAGTTTACTTTCAAATCAAGATAGATTTTCTTGGATTCAGCCAAATTTTCAAGAATTACTTAATTCCCTTCAAGGAATCACCTTAGAATCGGGCTATGAGTACATCTTATATAATGACCCAAATAACGAGAATGGCGTGATTGGACAAATCGCTTATGTGAAAAATGGATCTCCAGCAGAGCAGAGTGGTCTAAAAAGGGGCGATCTTTTTACTAAAATCAATGGGGGTGCCTTGACTTTAGATAATTACAGAGATCAACTTGGCAATCTCAGTCAAAACCATACTTTAACGATTGAGCGATATGATTTCGAAAACGAGGAATTTTTAGAAATAGGAGATTTCGAGCTGGGTGCAGTACAATTTGCTGAAAATCCTAATCACCTTGATACGGTTTATACACGAAACGATAAAAAAATAGGCTATTATGTATATAATTTATTTTCAGTAGGGATTGACACTGATAGTGCCAAATATGCCGAGGAAATGGATCAAATATTTGAACAATTCAAATCTGAAGGGATCGATCATCTTGTGCTTGACTTAAGATACAACGGTGGCGGTGCTGAAAGAGCAACAATTAATTTGGCAAGCTTAATAGGCTCCAATATCTCCGAGCAGGACATATTTGTGAAAAGGGATTATAACGAAGGACTAAAACAAGCTTTTATTGATGAGTACGGTGAAGATTTTTTGAACCGGAAATTCGTTCAAAAAACTCAAAATATAGGCTCAAACCTTAAAAGTCCGCAGCTAACTGTGTTAACATCCACCAGAACAGCTTCCGCATCAGAACTTTTGATAAATGGATTAAACCCTTTTATGGAAACTTTTATCATAGGAGATACGACTGTTGGTAAAAATGTTGGTTCCACTAGTTTCTACGAAGAGAACAACCCCGACAACACTTGGGGAATGCAACCTATCATTACCAAGTCTTTTAATAGCCTGAATCAATCTGATTATGATTTAGGATTTTATCCTGACATCCCCTTAAGAGACAATTCTTTAGTAAAGCTAGATTTAGGTGATGTGAATGAAAAACTATTGAGGGAGGCTTTAATCTATTTGGCTGGTTCTGATGAGGTCAGTAGACAGACAAAACTGCAGGAAATTCCTGCCAAAGACCTTATGGGAAGTATGGAGCTAAAAAGAAGGTTTGGAATCTATGATATTGACTTGAAATAAGACTCCAACTGTTTATTTGATTAAGCTAGGCTGATAATTGAGCACTCAATTGACGGAATAGCTTAATCAAATTTTCCTATTTGAAGTATTCGTTACAGTACATGTCCTGCCAAAATCTTTTGCACCTCGTAAACATCTACCGACTTATTAAATTCCTTTTCTAAAATTGGTTCTTGCTGCCCAATGAGCCATATTTTTAAAATTGCCTTGGGATCTAGATTCTTACTTGTTACCAGAGAGAAAAAAGAGATTTGAGTAAATGGAATTGATAGAGTACTTATATCAGTGCTTTCCATCACTTGCTTACCGATAAATATCAACCTCTTATTTGTAAAAACAAAGGTGTCATTGTTGAGTTTAAAACCTACTTCTATCTGTTCCTCATCAAGGAAAAGATGTCCATAGTTTTCCATTATCTTGGAATTTTCCAAAACACCTGAGCTATTGAGAAAGTTTGAAAAGAAATTCATATTATTTTTAGTAAAAACAAACCATGCAAAATATCTTCTTCTTGGCTTAACTATTTTAAAATCTAAATAAAATCAATCAGTATACTTTACACGAAACAACCACAACTGAGTTTCTTGCTCTTGATTAAAATTATCATCTGAAATAAACAACAGACTTTTACTGCCATCAGGGAAATTGGGGCCAAAAGTCATCCCTTCCACATTATCAATTTTCTGATTGAAGTTTGAAAAATCCAGAATCATTTTTTTGCCTACTGCCTTATATTCTTCTTTACTCAAGGCATTAACCTCCTTAATATTTGTAGCGCCTTCAAGATTTATTTGAAATAGCTTCGCAAAATTCCCTACCCCTTTGGTATATGATCTTTCTATTGCCCACAGACTACCATTGTCAATATACAATAATTCAGGTACTGAATTGATATAGAAACCACCTTCAGGAATAGGTCTCTGAACCAAATGACTGATATTATAAGCATATTGACCTAAAACATTATTATTTTTAATATCATGGCGCACCAGACGGACAGGAAAACTACCAACTTCAAATCCAGCTTCATCACCATCTTCCTTTAATGGCAATTCATTGGCATACCAAATGATAGTGTCATTTTCAAACGTCAAACCTTCAAATCCTCCATTAACTCTCAACCCTTTCTCATTGCGAAAGTGAAAAATTTCAGGTACCTCCACTGCTGAAATAAACTCACCTGCTCGATTTATTTCCCAAATAAATGGATTCACCCACTCCTTTGTTCTGCCGCCTTCACTGCCATATAAATAAGTATCAGTTGATTTTCTGTATCTGATTGACTCCGGATCGATCTCATTGTATGCAAAATGTGACTTATCCTTTTTAGATAAAAAGGTGGTCTTAGTAAGAGCATACTCCTTTATTCCACTAGAATCAAAATCTATTTTCATTTCATAGATTCTGGCTGGTGAAAATTCAGATCTGTCATCAGAAATCAATACAAAATTATCTTTACCTAAAAAGTCAATTGAAGATAAGCCTCCAAATCTAGTACTATCAGCAAAATCAGAATTAGAAATAGCTATTTTATCTATAAAATCAATAGTGTAATTGGTGATAGATTGATCAGTTTGATAATTAGAACATGAAATAGATATAAGACCAACAAAAATTAGGCATAAGAAACTTCTAATCATACTATTAAATTAGGAGGTAAATTTTTTGGTAAAATTAATAGAATTAAAATGTGAACTAGTCAATTCTATGTCTTTTCTGAAAAAATTCTTGGTATTTAGATTTTCTTAATAATAAATTAAAAGAGCAAAGTGATAGTAATTGAAAATAAAAGACGTAGCTTTGTGAAAATTAAAATTATTATAATGAATAAAGGAACAGTAAAATTCTTTAATGATTCAAAAGGTTTTGGATTTATTATTGATGAGAGCACACAACAAGATTATTTCGTACATGTATCTGGTCTAATTGATGACATCAGAGAAAATGATGAGGTTGTTTATGAACTTCAAGACGGAAAAAAAGGTTTAAATGCAGTGAATGTGAAATTAGCTTAATTGATAAATATACATTTTAAGATCATTTAATTGAATCAAGGTTTCTCAAATTTGGGAAACCTTTTTTTATGTCTACTACTTAAACCATCAAGAACTTTCTGATTTTAGTAAAACATAGCATCAACTCATCAGTTTATTACTGTATTAAATAATAGCTAACGAATGAACTGGAACGAAGTAATAAAATTTGCAAATAACGGTAGTCCTCAACCCCCGAAAAGAGTTGAAAAAACTGATGAAGAATGGCTAAACATTCTATCTGAGGAAGAATATAGAGTTACTCGAAAAAAAGGAACAGAAAGGGCTTTTTCTGGGGAATATTGTGAAGCTCATGAGGCTGGACAATATGCTTGCAGATGCTGTGGGACAACTCTCTTTGATTCTACCTTGAAATTTGATTCAAGTTCGGGCTGGCCTAGTTTCACTGAACCATTTGAAAATAACGTCATCAAATATGTGAAAGACGTTAGCTTTGGAATGGTGAGAGTCGAAGTCCTTTGCAACGTTTGTGATGCTCATCTTGGCCATGTCTTTCCTGATGGACCTGAACCAACAGGCTTGAGATATTGCATCAATTCTGCATCAATAAAACTTTTAGACAAATAATTATCTAATTAGATTGACGAAAGACGTCCCCAAATTATCTGCCACAATCTTTTTGTAGGTAACGCTTTCTTTAAAGGTAGGTGTAAGAAATTCTTCCCATACCTTTGTCCAATCACTTCCTTTTGGGAAAATGAAACCTAATTGATCTTCTAGTTCATCTAAAGCAACGGGGTGTCTTGTAACGTTCATTTTCTTCCTGACCGCGTCAAAATACTCCGTAAAGTCAATTAAAGTAAAATACTTGTCATTACTCCTTAACTTAGTATTCACTTCAGTTCCAGAATTAGCATATTCGATATTCAAATTAGGATAGTATTGGTCTGCTATCTTCTTAAGGTACTTTTCATGCGTGGAGCCTTTGATGATAATCGCTTTATAACCTTCAAAGGTTTCAGCCATATTAGAAAAATCCCTTAGCGTTTCTGCATCTTGGTTGGAAAGTAAAACAGAGGGATTGTTCATGTAAGCAGGACTAAAACTTAAGTACTGCTTTCTTTCCGATGTAATACTGGTATTACAAACTCCCATCACATTCTTACCATTTCTCACTGTATTAATGAAATTTGTAAAAACTGGCACCTTTTTTTCAAAATTGAAAGTTACATTTACTTTATATTTATCACTTACAAAAGCTTTAAATTCATTCATAATGTCAATACATACCCCTTGCATCTTTCCGTTTTCTTCAAAAACCAGTCCAGGCGTTTGATAATAAACGCAAGTAAGTTCACCTTGCCCTGCGGTTTTAACTTCATTCCAGCTTTTCCCACTAATCTGAGCCTGGGCACCAGAATAAGCAATAGCTAGCAAAAATAAGAGTTGAATAGTAAGTGATTTCATAAAAAGGAGGTTATAAAAAAAGTCAATATACAGAATTGTGAATAAAATTTCAACAAAGCCACTTAGGCATGACGAACTCCCATCAAATCTAATTCAGGAATGTATTGAAGATTCTCTTTTTGGATGCTGTCAGGAACAAAGACAAATTTCTTATCAAAAACCTGGTCGAGAATAAAATAACTCACCCAATATTCATTGTTCAACTTAAAGAGTTCAGGTTGAATGGGCTCAATGCGTTCAAAACTTTGTTGCTCCACTTGTTCAATCATATGACGTAAAACGGAGGTCTCCTTTTCTTCTCCATTGATTTCACCATAACCTTTCGAAGTAATCATTACAGTGGTTAATTCAATCAGGTTTTTATTAATAAGATAAACATCCCACTGGGCATTTCCCTCATTTTCCGATCGAGTAATTACTAACTCTACACCCGTTACAGGTGAAAAATCAATATCTTTTTTCATATCTCTTCCAACAATTTCATTTCAAATAGTTCTGCAATGTATTGCTTCAATTTGCTACTAACCTCAGAAAAATCTTGCTTCTCCCCTAGTTCGGCTTCCATAGACGTAACCGCTTTATCCTCGATTCCACACGGAATAATATTCTTAAAGTAATCTAAATTTGTATTCACATTAAAAGCAAAGCCATGCATAGTAACCCATCTGCTTGATTTCACACCTAAAGCACAAATTTTCCTAGGGTTTGTAGCGCCTTCCTCGTAGTCTAACCAAACACCTGTTAAGCCTTTTATCCTACCAGAGTCAATCCCATAATCTTTCAAAGTGAGGATAACAGCCTCCTCCAATAATCTTAAATATTTATGAATATCAGTGAAGAAATTATCTAAATCTAAAATAGGATAGCCAACAATCTGTCCTGGTCCGTGGTAGGTAATGTCTCCCCCCCTGTTTATTCTATAATAGGTAGCCTCCTTCTCTTTTAATCCATTTTGATCCAATAGGAGATTGCTTTCTGAACCGCTTTTTCCAAGCGTGTAAACGTGTGGATGTTCCAAAAAAATGAGGTAGTTTGGAGTTATTTTGTGACTTACTTCCTCAAGCTTTCTGTTAGAAGTTTTTATCTCTATGGTTTTGAGAAACAATTCTTCCTGATAATCCCAGGCTTTCTTATAGTCCATCATTCCTAAAGAAAGAAACTGAGTTTGTTTATTGAGTTTGAAATTCACGATTTACTCTGCTAATTTATTTTTTAAAAAGTCAATGTTATCAACAGGAAAAGGATCAATTTGGTTTTCCATGGCTAAATAGAAACTTGTCCAATCAATCAAATGAATGAAATAATATAACTGTTGTATAAAGCTATCTCCTTTTCCATGAAGCTCAATTACTTCTGCCTTCTCTGCTATAATTGCTTTACTTATGTTCATCCTTTTTTGATTACGCTCATGGTCAAAATCAGATCTTAAAACCAATGCTTTAGAACTTTTGACATGTTCCTCTGGAAATCTCCAACCTACTAATTCATTGTGATTAAGCTCTGGAAAAACATGCGCATGCGATAACTGCTTACTATTCTCTGCCAATTGTTGCTGAAACCTCAAAACAGCAGGAAAAAACCTTTGATCTGCATATAGTAAAGTGAAAAAACCTTTGATTCGTTTTGACAATTTCTCTGCTTCTGATTGTATTTCAGGTTGAAGCTTATCTAGCAGGGATATAGAAGACTTTATTTCTACCTCAATTTCTAAACCTGGACAAAAACCCAATTTCTGAAGTAGCATTAAAATTGATACTGATGGATACGCAAGTCCTGCCCTTGGACACTTAGCTTCACCTGAAAAATTATATTGTGGGATTTTACCCTTGTCAGATATCGATTTTAATGCCCCGCCAGTTGTAATTGAAAAAATATGATTCGTCCTTTTATTTGCCAGTTCTAATAACGTTAGCGTCTCTTCAGTATTTCCACTATAAGAACATGCAATAAATAATGTATTGCTGTTTAACCATGCTGGTAAATTATATCCTTGAATCAAAGTAACAGGTAAACTGCAGTGATTCTCTACTATGCTTTTCACAAGATGGACTCCAATTCCAGACCCTCCCATTCCACTGATAGCGATATGCTGAATATCTTCTTTGGAAAAGTCATTTGGGTTAATTTGATTTGTTAATTCCAATGCTTCTTTAAGTTGCTCTGGAAAAGTTTTTATTAATTTTATCACAATGGTTATTTAGTTCAGTTTTTTTTCGATTTACAAATATAATATTAGAATGACATCTTCAACATGAACACGAAAGAAATAGGAGATAAGGGAGAAGATTTTGCAATAAATATACTGAAATCTAAAGGTTTTGAAATTTTAGAGAGAAATTATAGGTTTAGAAGAGCTGAAATTGACATTATTGGTCTGCATAACAACTTACTTATCTTTATAGAAGTAAAGGCTTTACATTCTTTTAAACATGGATTTCCTGAAGAAAGAGTAAACCAGGGAAAGATCAATAAAATACTGGAAGCGGCTGAAAATTACATTTTTGCAATAAATTGGCAGAAAGATATACGATTCGATGTCTTAAGCATTGATTTAAATAATCCTGACAACCACTATCATATAGAAGACGCTTTCCATTAAGGCAACCAAAAATCAAATACAATTTTATTCATACAATTAAAATGGCCCTTAGGACATTTTTGAAAACCTATTTTCGAACAGGGCCTGCAATTCACTTTTGTATTTTCTAATATCGTAAATTTGGCCTTGTACGGATACATCCCAAACATGGGAATGGTATTACCCCAAATACAAAATATATTCTTCTTAAACGCAGCCGCTATATGCATTAGACCAGTATCGTGCGAGAAGACGTAAGAAGCATTTTTAACCAAAGAAGCTGATTGATTTAAATTAAATTTTCCACATGCATTAAATATTTTAGCTTTTTTACCCATTTCAGTTAACTTCTCTTCATAAGCAGCAGAATCATCGGTCTGTTTGAAAAACTGTTCAACCCGCTCCCCCATTGCTGCATCTTCTGGGCCACCTAACAAGATAATTGGCTTATTAATTTTATCACATAATTCCACCATTCGCTTAAATGGTAATTTTTTGGTGTTATGCTGTGCACCAATCACGTAAGCTACGTATTCCTTTTGGTGAGTTTCTGGCAACCAGGTAGTTTCCACTTCATCTTTCTCAGGAATGAAATAATCTAAACCAAACTGATCTTTTTTAACCCCTAATGCTGAAGCAGCTTCCAGATACCTATCAACAATATGCTGATTAGGCAGCTTATTGACTTTCATATTGACCATTAACCACTTCTCCCAATTTAATTTGTCAAAGGATTTTGATGGCAAACCTAATCTTAACTTTATAATGCGAGTTCTAAGGTTATTATGTAAATCAACTACATAATCAAAGTTTTCTAATTTTAATCTAGAAACCAAATCGTTTAAATCATTATCTAATTGATGAACCTTATCTATATAGGGATTATTTTCCAGAATACTCGCGTAACTATTTTTAGTAGCGAAATGAACTTCCACATTATTTAACTGTAATTTTACTGCCCTTACAACAGGTGTGGTAAGCACAATATCACCTATAGATGAAAAGCGTACAATTAAAACTTTATTTATATTTTTCAAATTTTAAACTTTTGAAAGTGCAGACGCTTTACGGTCTTTAAAATATTTCGACAAATCATTCAAGCTCTTGGCATTTAAAGTATCCTTAGCTGTTAGACCCGCTTTTCTACCAACGCAGAGTCCATAATACATATCGTGATATCCAATTGTTTCATGAGCATCAGGATTTATTGAAATTTGTACACCTTGATCCAATGCATATCGGACATACCTCCAGTCCAAATCCAGGCGCCAGGGATGCGCATTAATTTCAATCACAACTCCATATTCAGCACAGGCATCTATAACAGCTTTGTGATTGATTGGATACCCCTTTCTTTGCAGTAACAATCTTCCCGTAGGATGCCCTAGTATGGTTGTAAAGGGATTAGCTATAGCATTTAACAACCGCTCTGTTGCCGTTTTTTCATCCATGCTTAGCGGTGAATGGATAGACGATACTACAAAATCGAAACTTTCTAACACATCATTAGCATAATCCAAGGAACCATCATTCAAAATATCGGATTCAATTCCTTTGAAAATCTTAAATGGAGCTAGCTTCTTGTTTAGTTCATCAATTTCTTCATGCTGCTTTTTGACTCTAAATTCTTGCAATCCATTGGCATAAGTTGCTGTTTTACTATGATCGCTTATACCTAAGTACTCATATCCTAAGTCTTTGCAATAAACCGCCATTTCTTCCAAAGAATTTTTACCATCACTGTATGTACTATGATTATGTAAAATCCCTTTCAAATCTTTCATCTCGACTAAGGCAGGCATCTTTTTTTCCTTTGCCCAATCAAATTCCCACAAGCCTTCTCGCAATTCGGGAACGATAAAAGGAAGTCCTGCGGCTTTATAGATTTCTTCTTCAGAAGCAAACAGTTTTTCATTTAAAATAGAATGGAAAGTCTTTCCGTCCTCTAATTCAAAATTCAAATGTTTAGGATTTGCTGTAGTTTTAAATAGTTCATTGGTGAACTGATTCTTGCTTGTAAAAATTAGCTTAATTTCAGCTTTCAAAGGCTTGAATTTAAATCTTAAACTTAAAGGCCCCGAATTTTTTTTATCTAATTCATAATTTTCATTTTTGGCAACAAATTGCACAAGTTTGGCCTTATTTTCAGTGGCAATCAATAGCTCAAGAGGCTTAATGACCTCCATCTTTCGTCTCAAATCTGATGTAATGGACAGTTCAATGACTCCTTCGATCTTTACTAAATCTTCAATGATTTTTTCAGCCAATTGAATGGCTTCTCTGTAGTGGACATATCCTCTCCAATTCAATTTAAATTCAACTGCCTCCATCAATTTGACTTGAGTCTTTTCTCCAAAACCTTTTAGTGAAGCTACTCTATTTTCTTTACAAGCAATCAGAAGATCCTCCAGATTATCAATATTTAACTGATCCCAAATCAATTTTATTTTTTTGGGTCCAAAGCCACTTAATTGAATCATTTCCAAAATGCCCTCAGGTGTTTTATTGCTTAATTCGTCAAAAACATCAAAAGAACCATTTTGGCTAATTTGAGTAATAGACTGGGCTAAACTTTTTCCAACTCCTTCAATATTTTGAAGTTCCGTTAAATCCATTCCCGCCAAACTTTTATTAAATCTCTCGAGCTTAAAAATAGCAGATTGGTAACTTTTAATTTTAAAATCATTCTCGCCATGAAGCTCCATGAGTTTGGCGGTATTCTTTAAAATTTTTATAATTTGTTTATTTTCCAAAGCTTCTTGATTTTTTGTAAAATTAAAGGATATATTGAGAAGGATAATGGATAGCTTCTGTATTTTTTTCTTTTAACAATAGAGATGTAGATAAGTTACTACGAATGAATAAAATATCATGACTTTTAATATGCACTTAAAATTTGTATTCCTGATAATAATATTGTCATTTGGTGAATCCGTAATAGGTCAAATTTCACAGCCTTTAAGGTATGAAATTGAAATCGATAATTTTACTGATGAGTACTATATTGTTTCCGCTAAAGAAAATGGACTTTTCCTTTTTAAAGAAATGGACAAAAGAACAGAAGATAACGAATCAATTTGGGAAATTATCAGACTTGACACTAGTCTCCAGGAAGTAAATAGAAGTGAAGTAATAATCAATAATAAATTTTCATTTCGGGGCTACAGTTATGACAACGGTCAATTTGTAATGCTTTTCCAGGAAGGGTATGATTTTGCAAAAGATCTGCTGTTTCTAACTTTTTCCATAAACAGCGATACTTTCAAATCATATGTATATGAAAATGTTGTGCCTATCAGATTAAGTGAATTTGAAGTTAAAAATGATGCAGTGGTTCTAGGTGGTAACGTAAATATGCGGACTGTGGTATTGATGTACAATTTTACAGCAAAACGAGGGGTGGTCTTGCCTGGTTTTTATGATGAAAGAAGCTCACTTTTGCAAATTGTGTCGAAAACAGATGATGATTGGATACGGGTCATTACCTCTGACCGCTTACCGAGCAAAAGATATGGAATTACTGTTCGGGCTTTCAACACCATGGGAGAACCGATTTTCCAAGAAAATCTACAGGCGAAAGATGACTTAAGTCTTACTGACGGACGAATTATTAACAGCAGTGACGGTGGAAATCTACTAGCTGGTACTTATTCAATCAAAAGAAGAACAGAAACTTCCCGAGGAATCTATGTTGCTGATCTTGAACGAGAGAATCAAGACAAAATTAGATATTACAACTACGCCAATTTAGAAAACTTTTTCAACTACATGAAGGAAAGACGGAAGGACAGAGTGCTAAAGCGAATCGCTAGGAAGAAAATTAAAGGAAAAAAGCTAAGATTCAGTTATAGACTATTTGTTCAAGATATAGTCAGACAAGATAATCAGAATATATTAATTGGAGAAGCTTATTACCCGACCTACTCTAATAGATCTAGTGGTTATGGTTATTCATCTTATACTTATGACGCAGTTTTCAATAATACGAGTTCTCAAGTATTCGATGGATATAAATATACGCATGCTGTCATCATTGCCTTCGATGATGACGGAAAATTACTTTGGGATAATAGCTTTGAAATCAATGACCTAAAAAGCTTCCAGCTGGAAGAACATGTTCATCTAGCTTTTCTTGAAAATGAAATTGTGATGCTATATCTCTTTAATCAAGAGCTGAAAATTAAAGTCATAAAAGGCAGCGAATTAATTGAAGGTAAATTTACTGAAAGCCTAAAATTAATGTATGAAAGTGATGAAATGAAAAGCAATGATGAAGAATTAGAAGGCTTGAAGCAGTGGTATGGTAATAATTTTTATGCTTATGGGGTAAATAGAGTTAAAAATCTAAAAGAAAAAAATATAAAATTGAACAGAAAAGTATTTTTTATCAATAAAATCGTGGTCGAATAAATAGCTAGTTTACTATCTTTGCCCCAGCGCCATGGAAAAACGTCTAATCCTAGATACCGATCTGCTGCAAATAACCATAAACAGGTTAGTGGAAGAACTGATTGAAAATCACAAAGACTTTCAGAACACTGTATTAATTGGTTTGCAACCAAGGGGTAAATTCTTAGCCCAAAGAATTCAAAAAAGATTAAATGAACGTCTCAATAAAGACCTCCCCTTGGGCTTATTGGATACCACATTTTATCGAGATGACTTTAGAAGACGGGACACTCCGCTGCAAGCAAATGCTACAAAAATTCCTTTCATTATTGAAGATAAAAAAGTGATCTTAATTGATGATGTCCTATTCACAGGAAGAACAGTAAGGGCGGCCTTAGATGCTATGATCGCTTTTGGCAGGCCCAGACTCGTTGAATTATTAACGTTTATTGACAGGAAATATACTCGAGATTTACCTATTCAAGCTGACTATGTTGGTAGAAAAGTAAATACAATCAAGACGCAACGGGTGTTAGTGGAGTGGACGGATCAAGGCGCAGAAAATGATAAAATCTGGTTAGTGACAAACGAAGAACAATGACAAATTTAAGTGTAAATCATTTATTGGGTATCAAAGACTTAACAGCTGATGATATTCAATTGATTTTTCAGACTGCAGACCACTTTAAAGAAGTTATCAATAGACCCATAAAGAAAGTCCCCTCACTCAGAGATATAACCATTGCTAATATATTTTTCGAAAATTCTACTCGAACCAAATTATCATTTGAATTGGCAGAGAAACGACTATCTGCAGATGTGGTTAATTTCTCCTCTTCTAATAGCTCTGTAAAGAAAGGAGAGACTCTTCTTGATACTGTCAATAACATCTTATCCATGAAAGTGGATATGGTTGTGATGAGACATTCAAGTCCGGGAGCAGCACATTTTTTAGCACGAAATATTCAAGCAAATATTGTAAATGCAGGTGACGGTACTCATGAACATCCTACTCAAGCATTACTAGATACTTATTCAATAAGAGAGCAAATTCAAGATCTTAAAGGAAAAAAAGTTGCAATCATTGGCGACATCTTACACTCCAGAGTCGCATTATCAAATATTTACGCACTAAAAAAACTCGGGGCAGAGGTAATGGTTTGTGGGCCTGCCACTCTTCTACCCAGATATATATCCGAATTGGGAGTAGAAATAAGTTGGGATGTTAAAGAAGCCTTAGAATGGTGCGATATTGCCAATATTTTGAGAATTCAGCTCGAAAGGCAACAATTGAAATACTTCCCGTCTCTAAGGGAATATTCTCTTTATTATGGAGTAAATAAAAAGTTATTGGATGGATTAGGCAAGGAGATCATTTTGATGCACCCTGGTCCAATAAACCGAGGGGTAGAGATCAGTAGTGATGTTGCAGATTCAAAGCAGTCTATTATCCTCAATCAAGTTGAAAATGGGGTTGCCATCAGGATGGCTGTGTTATACCTACTGGCACAAAAAAGGCAGAATTAAGATTCTGCCTGTAATACAAATTCTGTTAGTTCTTGATTTGCATTTGGGCCAAACCCATCCGCTATTGTTCCTTTTTTTCCAGACTTCGTAGTAATCTGGTATAAAATCGACAAGTCATCAGGGTTGGATTTACCTTCAAATCTATATTCTTTTATCTCTTTAATGTCGTTTTGCTCAAAGGCATCACTTTCAGTTTGAAGCTTCCCATTTTCAAAGAAAAAGTTTTCAACAAACCCCTTCTCTTTCAATTCATCTATCTTTTGAGCCACTGTTTTCATTGGATCCATAATTACATTGTTTGTTTTGGTAAATCAACGGATACAATAAAATATTGTTAAAGAACATTATTCTTCTATAGCCTCAAAATATTTGAGTAATGGGAATTGACCTGTTGGATCCATAGTATCAATAGCATAACCCAACTCACCATCGTTGGTCATGAAAGTAATTACAGCGGATCCTTTATCTTCATATAAGTACTCAGCTTCAACAGAAACTTGTTCTGCAACATAATGCTTTTCAATTTTACGCTCTTCTACTTCTTTTCTTAATACCAATTCTCCGTTTTCAAATTGAAAACTATTGTTGTAACCGTAGTCTGACAACTCACTGATTTTAAATAAGATTTGTGGATTAAGGCTCTGCATATTTTTTTTTATTTAATACTTGACAAATAACGCCACTTTAAAACTGACTGTTCTTCTTAAAAGAATATGAATATTACATACGTCACATTTCAATGATGATTATAAATAACTAACTTTGCGGAAAGCAAACTATTAAAAAATGTACTACAACTCTATTATAGAGACCATTGGCAACACTCCATTGGTAAAATTAAATAAGGTCAACAAGGGAATACCAGGTACAATTCTGGTTAAAGTTGAATATTTCAATCCCGGCAACTCCATGAAAGATCGTATGGCGATCAAAATGGTTGAAGATGCTGAAAAAGAAGGTAAACTGAAACCCGGAGGTACTATAATTGAAGGGACATCTGGCAACACAGGGATGGGCTTAGCATTAGCTGCTATCTCTAAAGGTTACAAATGCGTTTTCACCTTGGCTGACAAGCAGTCTAAAGAAAAAATGGACATTCTTCGCGCCATGGGAGCGGAAGTCATTGTTTGCCCTACCAACGTGAGTCCAGACGATCCCAGATCGTATTATTCTGTGGCCAAAAAAATACACCAGGATACTCCTAACTCTATTTATCCAAACCAATATGATAATATGTCCAACGCACGGGCACATTATGAAACAACTGGACCTGAAATTTGGGAACAAACAGAGGGCAAAATAACGCATTGGGCAGCTGGCGTTGGAACAGGTGGGTCAATGTGCGGTACTTCGAGATATTTAAAAGAACAAAACCCGGAAATACGAAGCATTGGAATAGATTCCTATGGCTCAGTATTTAAGAAATATAAAGAAACAGGCGTTTTTGACGAAAAAGAAATTTATCCATACTTGACAGAAGGTATAGGGGAAGATATATTGCCTAAAAATGTGGACTTCGCCATGATTGACCATTTTGTAAAAGTGACTGATAAAGATGGGGCAATTATGACTAGAAGATTGGCTAGAGAAGAAGGTCTTTTTTGTGGATGGTCTTGTGGTTCAGCTGTACATGGTGCACTTGAGTACGCAGAGGAACACATGAAAGAAGATGATGTAATGGTGATAATTTTACCCGATCACGGAACTCGATATTTAGGTAAAATTTACAATGATGATTGGATGCGTGATCATGGCTTTATTGAAAATAATGATTATGCTACAGCCAAGGATATAATTAAGAAAAGAAGTAAAAGCTACAAATTAATTAGTATTGACAGTGAAAAGAAGATTGGAGAAGTTGTAAGGTTATTAGATGAACTTTCCATATCTCAATTACCTGTTACAAAATCTGATGAATTTGTAGGAAGTATTTCAGACACTAAATTATTAAATAAACTAGTTGAAAACCCTGATTTGAGAGACAAGCCAATTGCAGAAATAATGGATGATCCCTTTAAATTCATTGCAATGAACACGACTGTAGACACAATTTCTTCTATGATGAATCATGGAGATAAGGCCTTGATGATCTTAGATGATAGAAATGAGGCTCATATCATTACTAAGCAAGATTTGCTAATGGCTTTTGCAGATTAAAAACTAGCATTGTGACGTCCTAAAATAGCGTTACAGTTTTACAATAATAAACATTTAGATAGCATCATGAATATTCATGATGCTATTTTTCTTTTATAGGTTTTAATTTTAATTAGTCTTTTTTTGTGCGCACGAGAAGATTCGAACTTCCACGGGCTTTCGCCCACCACCCCCTCAAGGTGGCGTGTCTACCAATTTCACCACGTGCGCTTCACTCTAGAGGCAAATATACATCCTAAAACTAAAAAACCTATCTATTTCTCAATAGATAGGTTTCGCAAATGTGACCCGCTTGGGGTTCGAACCCAAGACCCCATCCTTAAAAGGGATGTGCTCTACCAGCTGAGCTAGCGAGTCATTTATTTCATCAATACACTTTCTCTTTCTTGGGTTCGGAACCCAAGACCCTCCCGACTCTTGTAGTCGGGATACTCTACCAGAAGAGCCAGCAAGTTGTTTTTTAAAGAAAAAAAATGCCCTAGTTCACTTAACTAGAGCTTTATAAAGAATTTGTTATTTAAAATTGTTTTCACAATTCAAAAAAAGTGACCCGCTTGGGGTTCGAACCCAAGACCCCATCCTTAAAAGGGATGTGCTCTACCAGCTGAGCTAGCGAGTCATTTATTTCATCAATACACTTTCTCTTTCTTGGGTTCGGAACCCAAGACCCTCCCGACTCTTTCAGTCGGGATACTCTACCAGCTGAGCTAGCGAGTCATTAACATTAAAATTTATCTCTTGTTAATTCGTTTAATTAACTCACTCGATTCATTGAGTAAAGAGTATTTTTATTGCTTTTAAGGAGTCGTTTTCCTTAATTGCGTTGCAAAGGTAAGTACTAATTAATAAAATGCAAATGCAAAAGTTTAAAATTCTGATTTGGCTACTGATTCTTTTTACTGCAAATAGCAATATCGGTCTTACACAGTCCCTTGAAAAGGAATTAGTTATGGCCGATTCTCTATATGAAAAAAAACAATATATTAGTGCAATAAAAATTTACGATAAAATTTATAAGGAGGGAAAATCTAGCCCTGCAATGCTCTTAAAGCTAGCAAGAATTGAAGAAGGTATGGGTAATATCGGAAATTCTATTTTCTATTTAGAAAACTATTTCCAACAAACTAAAGACGAAACAGCCTTGCAATATCTTAAAGAAACTACAGAGAAAAAGAATGCTATTGGATTTGAATATGGATTAAGCTATAAAGCTGATTTATTTTATAAAGAATGGAAGATATACCTACAATCTTTCCTTTCAATTTTATTACTCTTTGGTTTTGGCATGATGATTAAAAATCAAAAATCAGCTACCAAAAAAAGGAGTTACTTTGCATTTACTATTTTTCCCATTTTAGTAATTGCATTATTAAACAATTACCAAGGAAAATCAGAAGCTATTATAATTAGTACACCAAGTTTCCTTTTGGAAGGTCCTTCATCAGGAGCAAATTTGATTGAAAAAGTAAATTCACCAGCAAAAGTCCAAGTAAAGGATCAAATTGATGTTTGGAGTAAAGTGGTTTTTGAAGATAAAGTGGCGTACATCAAAACATCACAAATTAAAAGTTTATAGGATTATTTTTGAGGCTTTGCCAAGACCTGACAGGTTTGAGTTGGGCATTAATGTTGATGTTAGTATCAATAGACTATTGAAATTTCTGGAAACCTTGCAGGTTTTCATTTCTTCAATAAATCTCTCAAAATAACTGAAATAATAATTGAATTTAAGTTTTCGTATAACTGACGATTTAAATCATCGGATCAATATATAGTATCCAGTTTTTATAATAATGATTTTACAAGTTACATCGTCAACACAGAATATAAATACGTCCAACATTTTCAATTGCTGACTAGAGCAGCGAACATAAATTCAACGCGCTAGCTTTTCCCTTCAAAATTATTAGCCTAATTTTGCTGACTATGGGAAGAAAACCACATCCGATTATACAAGAATTAACAATTGAAAAAATAGCTTCAGAAGGCAAATCATTGGGCTATTATAAAGATAAAGTAGTATTTGTAGCAAATACAGCTCCTGGAGATGTTATTGACGTAAGGGTTCATAAAAAGAAAAAAAGTTTCCTAGAAGGAAGCGCCATAAAATTCCATAAAAAATCTGACTTAAGAATTGAGCCGTTTTGCAGTCACTATGGAGTGTGCGGTGGTTGTAAATGGCAACATTTAAGCTATGAAGATCAGTTGGGTTTCAAAAGTGAACAAGTGAAAGATGCTTTGGAAAGAATTGCTAAGGTTGAGCTGCCAGAAATGCTACCGATCTTAGGTTCCAAAAACACTACTTTCTATAGAAATAAAATGGAGTACACCTTCTCCAACAACAGATGGCTAACGACTGAGGAAATCGAATCAGGTGAAAAATTTGATTCAGACGCGTTAGGTTTTCATATCCCTAAGAGATTTGATAAGATAGTCCAAATAGAAAAATGCTATCTTCAAGCTGATCCTTCCAATGCTATCCGGAATTCTGTTGATCGTTTTGCGAAAGAACATAACATTAGTTATTTCAATTTAATCAAGCAAGTTGGCTTTCTAAGAAACTTAATCATCCGTACCTCTTCTACTGGTCAGACTATGGTAATTCTGCAAGTTGCGGAAGAAAATACTGAATGGCTTAATTTGATGATGAATCACATTAAGGAGAGCTTCCCGGAAATCACGTCCCTGCTGTACATCATAAATCAAAAAGGAAATGAAACTTTCCACGATTTGGACGTGCATGTCTTCCACGGAAAAGACCACATCATTGAGGAAATGGAAGGTTTGCAGTTTAAAATTGGACCTAAATCTTTCTATCAAACAAATTCAGAGCAAGCATACGAACTATATAAAGTGGCTAGAAATTTTGCTGACTTGAAAGGGACCGAAACTGTATATGATCTTTATACTGGAACCGGTACCATTGCAAATTTTATAGCTAAAAGTGCCAAAAAGGTGATTGGAGTGGAATATGTCCCTGAGGCCATTGAAGATGCTAAAGTGAACGCACAATTAAACAATATTGAAAACACTGAATTTTTTGCTGGTGATATGAAGGATGTTTTCAATGATGAATTTTTAGCACAAAACGGCAAAGCTGATCTTATTATAACGGATCCGCCAAGAGCTGGCATGCATCCTGATGTCATCGAAACTATACTTGGGATAAAGGCCCCGAAAGTGGTTTATGTAAGCTGCAATCCAGCAACTCAAGCTAGAGACATCGCCTTACTTGACGAAAAGTACAAAGTTTCTAAAGTACAGCCAGTAGATATGTTCCCACAAACACACCATGTAGAAAATGTGGTTTTATTAGAGTTAAGATAACTACTCAGATTCTGGACGGTAGATTTCAAACTCTACCCTCCTGTTTAATCTTCTATCGTCATCGGTTTTTTCATCTTTAACCACTGGCTGATTGTTTCCGAACCCAACAGCTACCACGCGATTTTCTTCAATAGGATGGAGAATAATTATGTAATCGCGAATTGCATCTGCTCTTTCTTGAGACAATGACTTATTCCGTAACTCATCTCCTGAAGAGTCAGTGTGACCAGATATCTTAAGCTTAAATTCTGGATAATCTAACAGGAAATCAACTACTTTATCCAAATCACTGTACATATCTGGTCTTAATTTGGAAGAATTTTCTTCAAATTCAATCGATTTAAACCGTATTTTACTTGAGACGGGATCAATATTTTTGTTCATCACTGTGTCTCCAGAAAGGAAAAACATTTCTTCTATTCTGAACAATTTATCAGACTGCACAACCATTACATAATTTGCATTATTAATCAAATTAAACTCAAAACTACCATCTTCTCTTGTAAATTTTGGTGCAATTTCAATTCCGTTTTCAATATCTACTATGGAAACAATACCTCTAAATGGTTTACCCTGAACTGTATCAGTCACTACTCCTGATACGGTAGTACTTGCACCAGGCTGCGCTTCCATGGGTAAAGGAAAAGAAAATAGATCTAGATTACTGCTTCTCATTGAAGAGGAACCAGCGTAAAATAAATCTTCTGAGTCTGAATCGATAGTGAAATAATACTCATCACCTTCAGTGTTTATTAATGGCCCTATATTCTGAGGTTCATCCCACAAAAATAATTTCGAATTAGCTTTATAGATATCAAAGCCTCCAAAATTTAGTAAATGACCATTCGAACTAAAATATAGAATTTTATATCGTGGATGAATAAAGGGACTTACTTCATTCCCTCGGGTATTCACCACAGGGCCGAGATTTCTAGCTCTTGTCCAATTACCATCCTCATCCTTTATAGAAAAGTAAATATCTGACAAACCAAATCCCCCAATCCTATCTGAAGCAAAAAACAGTGAATCACCGGTTACGGACAAAGATGGATGAGAATCCCATGCCTTTGAGTTCAAGTTTGCACCTAAATTGATTGCAGAACTCCAAGTGCTATCCTCTTGAAGATGCGTTTCATATAAATCGCAATTCCCAAAACCATCTGGAGAACCACATCTAGCAAAGATAATCTGATTACCGTCCGCATTTAAAGTAGCTGAACCCTCATTATATCGGCTATTAATATCCCTTAATTGAACGGCATCTTGCCACATTCCATCTTCCTGGATTGCTATATATAAATCCTCATTAGAATTGTTTGACAATAAACTCCCACTCAAACTCCTTTTGGAGGTAAAAATCATAGTTTTATTATCCAAAGTTAAAGCCGGAGCATAATCTTCCATATTTGAATTGATTTGCTTGCCCATGCTTAATAATATGCCGCGAGGGGGCACAAGGGTATCAATTGATTTTCTAAAATCTACCAACTCGTAATAATAATCGATCGGGACATAATCATCAGTCTGCTCAAGTTGAACAGAATCCATAAAAATCTCCATTTGCTTTAAATCAATTCTACTTTGATGATGTTTTAAAGCGAGTCTGTATAAGCTTTTTGCAGTTTCAAAATCCCCGTAGAGTTCCTCCATCTTGGCCAACTGCCAGATCAAACGTGTGTCTTTATAGAAGTTTTCTGTTGCAAACTTCTTGACGTAATCCTCCAGCAAATCCTTAAATTTTTCCCAGTTTTTATTCTCTTGTGCTCTTTCAATTCTATTCATGGCATTTTCATCCACATAAAAATTAAATTGATTTACATTGGGAAAATAAAAGGGGAATAACTTTTCGGCTTCTTTCTTTGATAATTCTACTTGAGGATTGAATTGACCTGATAGATCTATTGAAATAAAAAATAAGGTTAGGAAAAAGCAATATTTAAATGCGTGCTTCAAGACAATTTGATAGTTTTACGGTAAATATGTCAGTATATTAAACTTTAATATCCGAAAAATGTCGGTTTTGAACCTAAAATAATTCCAAAATTAGGAAATATTTTATTGGCATAACAATTGAATAATGGAATAAGCCCAATTAAAGGGTTCAAAAAGAGATTTCAAATGCCAAATTGGCTGTAAGAATTAAAATAATATATGGATTCAATATTTAAACATCAACAAGTATTTTCAGATATAAATGATGATGAAACTGGTGAGTTAATCCAACTCATTTCAACAGATGAAGAAAACAGTATGCGAGAGGAAGAATTACCTGATCAACTTCCGATATTACCTATCCGCAATACTGTTCTTTTTCCAGGAGTAGTGATACCAATTACCGTAGGAAGGCAAAAATCTATTAAGCTGGTGAAGAAAGCTTATAAAGGCGACAGAATAATTGGAGTAGTAGCCCAATCAAACAGCAAAGTAGAAGATCCTGGTAAAGATGACATTTATGGCGTTGGAACTGTTGCCAGAATCCTTAAAATGATTGTTCTACCAGATGGTAATACCACTATCATTATTCAAGGGAAACAAAAATTTGCAGTAAAAGAAATTGTACAGGAAGATCCATTTCTGATTTCTACTTATGAAGAATTGAATGATGAGGAATTGGATCCTAAGCAAAAATCCAATAAGGCAGTTATTCAGTCTTTGAAGGATGCAGCAAGTAAAATTCTAAAGCTGAATCCAGAAATTCCACAGGAGGCACAAGTTGCTCTAGACAACATAGAGAATCCAAATTTCTTAACTCATTTTCTTTCTTCCAACATAAATTCAGATGTAGCTGAAAAACAAAAGCTGTTGGAGAAAACCAATGCTAAGGAAAAAGCAACGCTTCTCCTAGAATTTATGCTTAAGGACATCCAAATGCTGGAATTGAAAAATGAAATCCATAAAAAGGTTCACACTGATATTGATCAGCAACAGAGAGACTATTTCCTTAGACAGCAAATCAGAGTGCTTCAGGATGAGTTAGGACAAGATAGTCCTGATCAGGAATTAGATAACCTAAGATTAAAAGCTCAGGAAAAGAAGTGGTCTAAAGAAGTACAAAAACATTTTGATAAAGAAATTGATAAGCTTTCACGCATTAACCCACAAGCTGCAGAGTATCCTGTTGCAATGAATTATGTAGAGCTATTATTAGAATTACCTTGGGGAGAATTGACGAAAGACAACTTTGACCTAAAAAGAGCCAAGAAAATATTAGATCGTGATCATTATGGTCTTGAAAAAGTCAAAGAAAGGATCATAGAGTATCTTGCTGTTTTGAAATTAAAGCAGGATATGAAAGCCCCTATTTTGTGTCTTTACGGACCTCCAGGTGTTGGAAAGACCTCATTGGGAAAATCAATCTCCGATGCATTAGGCAGGAAATATGTACGTATGTCGCTAGGTGGTGTACATGATGAAGCTGAGATTCGAGGCCATAGAAAAACATATGTGGGCGCTATGCCTGGGAAAATCGTCCAAAACATGAAAAAAGCAGGAAAATCTAATCCTGTTTATATTCTAGATGAAATCGATAAAGTTAATTCTGATTTTAGAGGAGACCCTTCTTCTGCTTTGCTTGAGGTTTTGGACCCTGAACAAAACGAGACTTTTCAGGATAATTATCTTGAAGTTGAATATGACTTATCAAACGTATTATTTGTTGCAACAGCAAACTCTTTAGATACCATTCATCCTGCACTAAGAGATCGGATGGAAATTATTGAGGTGACTGGGTATACTTTAGAAGAGAAGGTAGAAATTGCTAAAAAACACCTTATACCTAAACAGAAAAAGGAACATGGCTTAAAAGCTAAAGATGTTAGTTTTAGCAGAAAAGCTATTGCAAAAGTAATTGAAGATTATACCCGTGAATCAGGTGTTAGAGGATTGGAACGAACAATTGGTAAAATTGTGAGAAACATTGCCAAATCCATAGCAATGGAGGAAGAATTCAACAGTAAGATTGAACCTGCAGATGTATTAAGGATCTTGGGTGCAGAATCATTTGAGAAGGAAATTTACCAAGATAATGAAACTGCTGGATTGGTGACTGGTTTGGCTTGGACATCAGTAGGTGGAGAGATTTTATTTATAGAGTCAAGCTTGAGCAGAGGGAAAGGTAAACTGACACTTTCTGGTCAATTAGGGGACGTCATGAAAGAATCAGCAATGACTGCTCTCTCCTATTTACGATCTCACGCAGAAGAATTAGGAATTCACCACAAAATATTTGATCACTACGATCTGCACATCCACGTTCCGGCTGGGGCAGTACCAAAAGATGGGCCTTCGGCTGGAATCGCAATGATTACATCATTAGCATCAATCTTCACGCAAAGAAAAGTGAAATCGAGATTAGCTATGACTGGTGAGATTACTTTGAGAGGGAAGGTATTGCCAATTGGAGGTTTGAAAGAGAAAATTTTGGCTGCCAGAAGAGCTGGAATAAAAGATGTGATCTTATGTCAGCGTAATAAAAAAGATATTGATGAAATTGATTCTCGCTACATTAAAGGTTTAAATATTCACTTTGTGGATCAAGTAAGTGAAGTATTGGAAATTGCTTTATTGAAAGAGAAAATCAAAAATCCGATTGATTTTGTGATTCCCGAAGAGGATAATAAAAAAACAGTACCTGCTAGTACCTTATGATTGGAAAAAAGGTCATAGTAATCCTCATTATTTTCAGTTTGACTGGTTCAATTTCATTTGGTCAAATTGGAGGATTGCGTGCCTTTGAATTTTTAGAAAAACCTAATCACGCTAGAGTTGCTGGTTTGGGAACTGCCAATGTAAGTTCAAATGCAGGGGATGTCAATATGGTGTGGCAAAACCCTGCCTTGCTAAATTCAGAGATGGACGGTCAGCTGTCATTTAGCGTAAATCCTTATTTTGCTAATATTTACAATAGTCAAGTGACCTATGCTCAAGAATTTGAAAACCTAGGTTTGTTTAGCTTTGGTGTTAGCTATTTTCATTATGGGCAGTTTGAAGGTTTTGATAATACAGGAGCGAGAACTGAAGACTTTAGCGCGTCTGACTATGCCATCCAGATTAGCCATTCAAGAGAAGATGGAGTTTTCCGCTATGGATCTAGTCTGAAGTTTGTAGGATCTCAAATTAGTGGATTTAATCAGTCCGCTATATTAGTTGATTTGGGTGGGGCATTTGTCCATCCTGATGAAGAACTGAGTTTTGGATTGGTTATTAAAAACTTAGGCTTTTTCACATCAAAATATGTGGTGGGAAATCGAAATTTACCTTTTGATATACAAGTAGGTGGAACTTACAAACCTGAGTTCATGCCCTTCCGTTTCTCACTAACATTAAACAGGCTCTATCAATATGATCTAAGCTATTTTGACGAAAGTTTGTTGAGTGATGATGATAATGTGGTATTTACGGACGTGAATAATAATTCCCCCAATACATTTGATAAAATATTTCAGCACCTTACCATTGGGACAGAGGTAGTTTTAGGGAAAAATGTAAATCTAAGGGCTGGATATAACCACTTAATAAGACAATCATTGAGGGCTGAACAAGTTGGTGGAGCAGGTGGTTTTACATTTGGAGTTTATTTCCAAACCAAAAAATTTAATATGGCTTATTCAAATGCCATTTACCAGGCGGGCGGTTTTGCGCATTTTATAACGCTGGGATGTAATTTGAAAGAATTTGTAAAAAAGAAATCATGAACAAGAATTTATTTTTGACACCGAAAGAAATCGTTGCAGAACTTGATAAATATATTATTGGACAAAATGACGCTAAACGAAATGTGGCCATTGCCTTGCGTAACCGATGGAGACGGATGAATACACCTGAGGATATTCAGGGAGAAATTGTACCCAATAATATTTTAATGATTGGAGCAACGGGTGTAGGTAAAACAGAAATTGCCAGAAGATTGGCAAAAATAGCAGATGCCCCATTTACGAAAGTGGAAGCATCTAAATTTACAGAAGTGGGCTATGTTGGGCGCGATGTGGAAAGCATGGTGCGTGATTTGGTTGAGCAATCAGTAAATTTAGTGAAAGCCTCGAAGAAAGAAGAAGTGAAAGAAAAGGCTTCGCAAGCAGTGGAAGACATTATTTTAGATGCCTTAATTCCACCAATGAAATCAACAAATCAGCGCCCTGTAAACACTACAGCTGATAATCAAGTACCTGAGAATGATTATGATTTAAACCAAAAGACTCGTGAGCGATTCAGAGAAAAATTGCGAAATGGTGAATTGGAAGATAGAAAAATTGATATCAATGTGAAGACTCCTGCCAATAATGGCATGGGCATGGTAGGCGGAGGTATGATGGATGAGACATCTATGATCAACCTTCAGGATATGTTGAGCAATATGATGCCGAAGAAAAATAAAAAGCGAAAAGTAACCATTGAAGAGGCTAGGAAAATATTGATTGATGAAGAAGTTTCCAAGCTTATTGATATGGATGAAGTGAAAGAAGAGGCCATCAAGAAAGCTGAAAACACTGGAATGATTTTCATTGATGAAATTGATAAAATTGCGAAAGGAAGTGGGAACTCAAGCGGTGGTGATGTTAGCCGAGAAGGAGTACAAAGAGATTTGTTGCCAATTGTGGAAGGTAGCGCAGTAAATACCAAATATGGGCTTATACACACAGACCATATATTATTTGTGGCAGCTGGAGCATTCCATGTAAGCAAGCCCTCTGATTTGATTCCTGAATTACAGGGTAGATTCCCAATCAGGGTAGAACTGGACAGCTTAACGAAAGCTGATTTCTTAAGAATTTTAAAAGAGCCTAAAAATGCGCTGACAAGGCAATACACGGCCTTATTGAAAGCAGAAGAGGTAGATTTACAATTTGATGATGATGCCTTGGAAGAATTGGCTGAAATAGCATATCAAGTCAATTCTGAGGTAGAAAATATTGGAGCAAGAAGATTGCAAACTGTCATGAGTAGATTATTAAATGAATTACTATTTGATATTCCAGATAAAATTGGAGCCAATGCCAAAGTAGTGATTACTAAACAAATGGTAGGCGAAAAATTAGATGGTTTAGTGAAGGATAAAGACTTGAGTCAGTATATTTTGTAATCTAAAATTCATCAATTATTAAAGCCCGTAATTTTAAATGAAATTCCGGGCTTTTTTGTACGCCATAAAACAAAACTTAAATTCATCTCATTCGATTATGTATAAGGTATTAATATTTACATTATGAAGAAATCACTATTCATTATAACAGGAGCAAGCAAGGGTATTGGAAGAGGATTGGCCGAAAAAGCCTTAAAAACTGGGGCTGAAGTATGGGGAATCAATAGAACTCATTCTATTGAGCATGAAAATTACAAAGCATTGACTTATGATTTGTCTAATATTCCTACGCTTCTTGAAAAATTGCCTCAAATATTTTCGAATACTTCAGGTTTTCAAAAGATCGTATTAATAAACAATGCCGGAACTTTAGGGGATATTGAGCATTTAGGAAAAATTGACAGTAAAAGCATTCCCGCTTTATTTGATTTAAATGTAAATGCTCCTCTCCTTCTGATGAATCAGTTTATACGTGATTTGAAAGATAATGAAAGTGAAAAAATCATCATTAATATAAGTTCTGGAGCAGGTAAAAATGCTGTTGACGGCTGGTCAGGATATTGCGCTTCAAAAGCTGCATTAGATATGGCTTCAAAAGTAGCAGCGAAAGAAGCTGAAATGGATGGAACCGGCTTCATCATCAAAGCTATTGCACCTGGAGTAGTAGATACTGAAATGCAAACACAAATTCGAAACACTAATGAAAAATCCTTCAGTGGGGTAGATAAATTCAAAAATCTAAAAGCAGACAACCAGCTAAGTAGTGAAGCAGAAGTAGCTGAAAAGTATTTCCACCTCATTAATAATTTGGGTCAATACACGGACGTCATTTTGGATGTAAGACAAGTGTAAATTCTCTTCCCAGTTAAAGTAAAATACAGTACAGAAATAGAAATCCTTAGTTTTAACTAACTATTAAATTAGATTTTAAATCAAATTCACTACTAATTCAGTCAAAAAGCTTATCTTAAGCTTTTAGATTTCTATGAACCGAAAACGTAAAAGATTATACCGAACTATCGGCTTTGCCATACTTATTTTCGCTGTTGGCTTCATTGTAAACGACCAGTTAAGAAAAGTAGGAAACAGAATTTCGGGCGACTATTTACAAGAACTAATTGCAAAAGAAAGCCAAGGACTTTATCGAATTAATTTCGATGATATCGAATTAAATCTCTTTAAAAAGTCGATCACCATCAATAATCTAGAACTTACAGCCACTCCTGAAAACAGGCAAGATTCCATTAACGCTAAAAACATTTATGAAGCACAAGTGGCTCAAGTCTATATCTCACTAGAATCAGTAATCAGAATTTACACAGATAAGGAACTAGTTGTAGATGGAATCGAAGTGATTGACCCGAAGTTATTCATGACCAAAATAAATCCTGAAAAAAAACCACTAAAATTTGGGCGGGAAACAGGTCAACTTTACGATGTTATATCTCAATATCTAGATTTATTGCAAATCAATTTCTTAAAAGTAAGAAGCGGATCTGTAAATCATTCACCTAGTAATTTCAAATTGAAAGCCATTGACTTTTCAGTGGAAGAATTTACTGTTTCACAACAAAGGAAAAAGAAGAAAATCTTCTACTCTGAAGCCATTAATTTAGGTGTTAACCAACAATCTATATTACTTCCTGACAGCATTCATGAATTGAGTTTTGAAGGCTTTGAACTTTCCACCAAAGATTCAATTCTCAATTTCAATGATCTCAAAATTACTGTTCGAAAGGATATTGATGGAGCAGAAGTATTTGAAAAACAAAATCAAAATGTATACGATATAGATGTCCCTACTTTAGAATTGAAAGGAATCAATTATCTAAAAGCATATGAGGATAATTTTCTGGTAGTTGAGCAAGTCAATATTCCAAAACCTAAGATCAAAATCCAATCTGTTCTGAAATCTAGAAAGCTAAATACAGAGCAAGCTGAAAACAGCATAGGTGCCTCATTACTAGCTCTCTTTGATTTAATAAAGATAAATGACTTTAGAATTCACGAAGGGGGTCTCAATCTAACTTTAAAGGGCGATAATCAACAAAGATTTTTATCCGACAACATAAGTATCGATTTATTCAATATTGAGCTGGACTCCACACAAAGAGATATTCAAAACATTATTCACTATTTTGAAAATGCTTCAGTTGAAATTAATGACTATGATTATCTTTTGCCTGACAATCTTCATAACATCAAATTCAAAAAGTTGAATTTCAACACTCTTGACTCTACCCTACTTGTCAAGAACCTAGAAATAAGACCGTCCAGAACACTGAAAGACAGCACTTTAACGCAGTTCACCTTAAACCTTCCCATACTTGAAATGCGAGGAATAGCCCACAGAAATATTTATGATAACGATCGCATTGATTTACAGGATTTGACACTTAGAAATGCAAAAATAGAAATAACTCCTCCCTATTTTAAAAATAGTGACAAACAGCAAGCAATCATTACACCTGAAGAATTGTACAAAATACTAGGTAAAAATTTCACTGAAATAAAGTTGAAGAAATTTGCAGTGCTCAATTCTGATCTGCAGGTTGCGGATATATTTAAAGGAAAGTCTTTAAACATTCAAGCGCACTTTTTACAGATAGATTCAACGCTACAATCATGGCACAAAATATCTGATAGTACCTTAATAAATGGACAGGAATTGGTTTATAATATGACGAACGGAAAAGTTCGTATAAGCACTTTTCAATCGCAAAATAATCTTCACTCGCTGGATCTAAACAATTTAAATTTAGATTTTCAAGGGTTGAGAGACCAAATAAAAATCGATTACTTAAGTCTTAGGGGTGTTGAATTGGATAGCATCATTAATAAGAAAAAGCTCAATATAGACAGTTTAACACTTTTAAAACCTCAATTAAAGCTTAGCTATAAAGACTTGAAAAAACAATCTAACAAGGGTAATGCATGGATATTTCCTCAAAAACCAATCAATATTCTACTTCAAGAAGGTGCATTAAAATACCAAATCGATAAATACCGAAGTTTGAATATTGCTGATTTTGATATTGATCTTAATTATCAAAATGAAGTAAGGCTTTTTCAGATTTTAGCTAAGGATTTACGATTTGAAGATGAGCAATTAAAACATCGGATTAGCGTGACAAAATTAGTTCTTCCGAAAAATCAAAATCAATTATCTCTTCAGCAATTGAATATACAGCCTATACAACGAAATGACAGTTTATCTCTTGATGTAAAAATACCAGAAATCAAATTTAGTAATTTCAATAAAGATGCGCTTTTTCAAAACAACAGTTTTGAAGCAGATAATATGTTGATCAATATTGAACAATTGAATTACATTGGGACTACAGCTTTAAATAAATATTTCGAATCAAAAAATGAAAATGCTAGTAAATTTAAATTTGCAGTTGGGAATGCCAATGTTAATGTAGTGCGATCTAGTGTTTCACTTTTGAATGCCGAAAATAAAAATAGCAAATTTCAGAGTTTTAACTCAAAATTGGAATTTCAAAATCTTAACTTTCCTAAAAAAGCCAATAGCGATCTGGTTTATGCAGAGGATTTTACAATTAATAATGAAACTTTTACTCTTTATACAGCAAATTCAGATACAATTGCCGTCAAAAACTTGAGCTATCGAAGCTATGATAAAGCGGGAGAAATAAGAAGTTTTAGATTTATGGGATCTGACAGTGCTACTTCTTTGGAAATTCAAAATCTAAAACTTCAAAATGCCTATTTGGGTGAGTATTTACGAAAAAATAGAGTAGTTATTCAAGAAATTAGCAGTACGAAAACGAACTTTAACTTTAAGATTGAAAATCAGGATAAATCTTCAATAGCCGAAAGTATCGAATTACCTTTCAAGCAATTGAAGATCGAGCAATTGAATTCCAATAATATCAACATTAAGATTTTTCATAAAGAAAGAAAAAGAAATTTCTACGTTAGACAAGCAGACTTATCTATAAATGCTTTAAAGGTAGATTCGACATTAAATCCAAAAGAAATACATCATCACATTGAATCTTTAATTTTCACAGGTAAAGATTATAGAGAAAATTTTGGTAAACACTATACTGTTTATGCCGATGAATATACCTTCAGTTATCCTGCATCCAACTTTCAGGCTCATAATATAAAAATGAGGTCGAAATATGACCGTTTTGAATATAGCGATCACATTCAATCACAAAATGATTGGTTTAAGTTAGATATATCATCACTAGAATTAGAACAGCTAAATATTGATAGTTTGTTAATTGCTGAAAAATTCATCCTTAATAAATTAAAAGTTGCAAATGGAGATCTTACGGTATTTCGCGACCTAAACGTCCCTCATAATGATCAGAGGCGAGTACCCATGCCACAACAAGTACTTTCAAAATCTGACTTTGCTTTCAGCGTGGATTCCGTTTTGGTAAACTCTGATATACATATTCATATAGTGCCAAAGGAAGCTTCGGGTATTGGAACCATGACCCTAAACATTGACAGTGGATTTATTTTTAATATGAGAAGCCACCATTTTAAAAGTGGGAAGCCAATGTTGTTGCAAGCAAAGGGGAGATTAAATGAGGCCGCTAAATTTAATACCAAAGTGAATTTCCCTATACCTTCGGAAAAAGGTGAATTTCAATTTCTTGGGAATATTAGTCCAATGGAATTAAGAAATTTGAATGAAATGTTAATACCACTAGGGGCAATTGAGGTCCGCTCTGGATATAATGAAGGCGTAAATATCAATTTTAAGGGAAATGAAGATTATGCTGAGGGATTGATGGAATTTCGATATAATAATTTGAAAATTGACATCTTAGACAGGGAAACGTATCAATCCAAAGGATTTGGAAACAACCTCAAAACCATATTTGCGAACAGCTTCGTAGTGAGTAACAAAAATCCCCGATGGTTTAAACTGCAACAAGGAAATATCTTTTATGAGCGAATTGAAAGTAGATCAATTTTTAACTTGTGGGCAAAAGCCCTTTTAAGCGGTGCAGTAAGTAGTATTGGCATCAAAAAGAGCAAAGAAGAAGCAAAGGCCTATTACAAAGAAAATAAAGACCAAATCGAAGACTAAATTTCAAGTATTTCTCCCAGTCTGAAATCACTCAATAGAAAATAAGTTTTAGGTTTGCGATCCTTAAATTAGCTTGTGACTATAGATTTGATATAATCTAATTGTAAATATTACAGACAAAGGGATATTATTATTCGATGAATAGCTATTTTTCTTCTTTTTATTAATATTTACGTCAAAATATCAAATATGAAAAAGCTAGGATTCCTCTTTTTATTTCTGCCCTATTTAATTTCTGCACAAAATGAGCAAATTCTTTATCAATTAGTAGAACTCAATAAAGAAGTTAACTCACGCTATCATGAAAGTGCTCCCCTTGTCACTCCTGATAATCAAAGACTATATTTTACCATTTCAAATCATCCTGAAAATAACGAGGGACGGGACAATTCTCAGGATATATGGTATTCGGATAAGCAAGCGGACGGAAGCTGGGGTCAGGCCATACATATGGAGTCACCATTCAACAAAAGAAAGTTTAATCAGGTATACACGATTTTAGATGAGGGAAATGCCTTGTTCATACGAGGAGGAAGAAATAAAAATAAAGATGGCTTTTCGATTGTAACAAAGGATAATAAAGGTTGGGGCAAAACGGAAGAGTTAGAAGTGGAAGATTATGAGGAAATGAATCAGGGTGTGTTTTCAGGTGCAACTATTAGTCAGGACCGCAGCGCAATCATAATCTACATGAATGAACGTTCGAAAAAACCGTATAGCGACCTTTACTTAAGCATGAGAAAAGCAGATGGCAACTATTCCAAACCCATAATGATAAAGTCTCTTAGCACCTATAAAGATGAATTTGGCCCCTATTTAACCGAAAATGATAAAGTGATGTACTATGCTAGTAATCGAGATGGTGGGATGGGAGGAGTGGATATCTGGAAAGTAAAAAGACTGGATGACAGTTGGCTGAATTGGAGCGAACCAGAGAATATTGGCACTCCTATTAATACTGATGGATTTGACTCTTACTTTTCTGTTGATGAGACTGGGAATAATGCTTTTACAACCCGAACTTATGTTAGCGCTGATGGAAGCAACATGAACGTATATGGCTTAATTCCTAAAGCAAAAATTATCGTCAAAGGCCAGGTATTCAATGCAGCTAGCAAAGAACCTTTAGCCGTCTACTTAACTGCTGAACCTGAAGGTAGCAAGGCACTAAATTTTGATGTTAAATCCGATGGAAAATACAAATTCACAACCTATCAAAATAAAAACTTCAGTTTCATTTCTGCAAAAATAGGATATGAACAATTAAATGAAACCTTAGATTTAACAAACATTTTGAAGGATACTGTAATTAATAAAGATTTCTATTTAACTCCAATAGAAACAAAAGTTACTTTAAACGGCTTGATTACGGACGCTAGAACCTTAAACCCTGTAAATGCTAAAGTAATCGTTAAAAAGAAAAATTTCACGGACTCTGCTGGGACTAGGTTTAAAGATGGTGGTTATGCAATCAATTTAAATGGTGCTGGAGATTATGAAATCAGAGTTCTATCAGATGAGTATGAAGACATTATAGAAGCATTTTCGGTGAAAATACCAGAAGGTGAATACACCTATGAGATCAGAAAGGATTACCAAATGAACAAAGCTTATAAACCCTACCTTATTTCTGGCATAGTGATAGACGAAAAATCTAAAGAACCATTAGAAGCAGAGCTTAGCTTTGAAATTCAAGACTCTACTTTTAGTAGTTTAACTAGCAATACTGATGGTACTTTTCAGCTCAAAGTTCCGAAGCATGGCGAACTAGTCATTAGGGGTAAAAAAATAAATTATCTGAATCTGGAAGACAGTTTGACCATTGGCGATAATCAAGATTTTAGAGAGTATTCTACTACATTGGAAATGTCACCTATTGAAGTAGGTAAAACAGTAATCATAAACAACATCTATTTCAATTTTGATAAAACCACACTAAAAGAAGTTTCATTCCCGGAATTAGATCGGCTGACAGATTTAATGATTCAAAATGCAGGTATCAAAATAGATATTATTGGGCATACTGATAGCAAAGGCAGTGATGACTATAACTTAACTTTAAGTGAAGGCAGAGCGCAATCAGTAATGGAATACTTAATTGAAAAAGGAATTGCATCAGATAGAATGACTGCGAAAGGGATGGGAGAAACGGCTCCGATAAATAGCAATGATACTGATGAGGGCAGAGCTAAAAACAGGCGAGTAGAGTTTACTATTGTGGCAAAGTAACTATTTGAAGCTCCCAAATACCTTGGATATCATTTGGTAAAAATTTCCTTGATGAAAACTGTAAGGGGATTCAGTGTCTACTCTATGGATTAAAACCATGTTACTTCCTGGGTAAACACCCAACATATGAACACCATTTCCAGTATGGTAATAGGATTTAGTACTTCTATTTTCATTTGGATACAATACATACCAAAGCATTCCATAGGCGATACCATAGTCAGGATTCGTAATGCTGTGAGGAGTAGTACTAGCTTCTATCCATTTTTTTGGTACAATCTGCTTTCCATGCCACCTTCCATTTTGTAAATAAAGCTGTCCATAGCGTGCCATATCCCGAGATGAAAGCCTAAAGTGATAAGCTGGATATTTAGATTTTGAAGATTCTTTCTGATAGAACCCATCAGTTTCAGGAATTTCAGAATCCGGGTTTTCACCGTCTATTTCAATAAATTCACCAGCATAGTCTTCCATACCAATAGGTTTTGCAATTTTCTCCTCAAATAATGCGTATATAGTTTTATTGGTAGCCTCTTCTAGTATGTAACCGAGAACATTGAAATCCCAGTTATTGTAATAAAAATATTCGCCTGGAGCATATTGACCCCGTTGAGGCATATTTTCCAACATTCCCTCTGAAACTGCTCCTGCATGGTGATAAACACCAGAACGAGACTTTAAAAGATCTGCAACACTAGCTTGTTTTTCTTGCTTGGTCAATGTATTAAGATCATCAATTCCCAACTCTTCTAGTGTTGCGCTAGTATCTATCAATCCCTCTTCTATAGCAATTCCATACAAACTATTAATTAATGATTTCCTAATGGAATGTACAGTATGTTTTTTAGTAATGTCGCCATATTGATGTGCAATTTTACCATCAACCATGATCATTAAAGATGACGAGCCTGCAGAACCCAAAAAGCTATCTAAACTATCCAACATATGTGATTCTAAACCACTTTCCTGATGAGAAATATATTCCAATCCTGCTTCTTTTTCGGCACATGCAAAAAGAAATATAATGGATAAAAGGGGAAGTATTTTTTTCAAAATCTTTAAAATTTTTGGTGGTGACTAAGGAAGAGATGCATTGCAAAAACGATTGGTTGCATCAAAAACGGAGCAAATATACTTAAATTCTATAATCAATATTCTACTTTCATTTCAACTATACTAGTCGATAACTTCTCAACTGATTATTGCCTCAATCAATTTTTTGATTTATATATTTTTAATAATTTTAAAGTATATATTAACTGATTAACACATATTGAAGTCTATCTACATAAGGATTAGTTTAAAATTATCAACCAATGCAATTAACTAAACAACAATCCTCCATTATCACATCAAATGAAAACATCAAAATTAATGCAGTAGCAGGATCTGGCAAAACCACTACCTTGATTGCTTATGCAGAAAGCAGATCTAAAAACAGTAAAATTCTCTATCTGGCTTTTAACAAATCTGTAAAATTGGAAGCCACCAAAAAATTTAAATCTAAAAAGCTTTTCAATGTTGAAGTACAAACTGCACATTCGTTGGCATTCAAGCATGTAATCGTTGGAAACAATCTAGAAATTAATAGCACCGGGTACAAAAACCATGAATTGGCTGATATTTTAGACCTTAATATAAAAAGTGAGCCCATGGCCGAAATGATAATGGCCAACCATATTAATAAATTCACTGCATATTTTTGCAATAGCAATGCTACCAAAGTGGGAGAATTGAATTATCAGGACACCATTTCTGATAAAAAGGTCTATACATTTGTAAAAGGTAACAACTCGTACATCAAAAAGAAAACCCGAGAGTTTTTGGCCAAAATGAACAGTGGCGAAATCGCGATGACTCATGACTTCTATTTAAAGAAATTTCAACTACTCAAACCCCAGTTAAAATATGATTACATTCTTTTTGACGAGGGGCAAGACGCCTCTCCTGCCATGCTGGATGTGTTCCTTCAGCAAAAAGCAGTGAAGGTAATAGTGGGCGATACTCATCAGCAAATTTACTCATGGCGCTATGCGGTAAACTCATTGGAAATGGTAAATTTTAAAGCGTTTGAACTATCCAGTAGCTTTAGATTCAATGAAAAAATAGCCCGATTGGCTCAGGCCATTGTGGAAAGAAAAAAACATCTTCAAGCAGATGTGAAGTTCCACATAAAAGGTAAAGGTGAGCCTTCAAAAGGTGAACAGAAGGCAGTATTGGCTCGCACCAACCTTGGTTTATTAACGAAAGCAATCGACTACATATCCGAACGGGCGAACTTAGAGGGAATTTATTTCGAAGGCAATATTAACTCCTACACTTATGCTGATGATGGCACTTCGCTCTATGATGTTTTGAATCTGTACAATGGGAAAAGGAAATTCATCCGTGACCCATTAATTAAAAAGATGAATACGCTGGAAAATTTGGAAGAGTATATTGAGAAGACCGAAGATATGCAATTGGGTATGATGGTGGAGTTGGTGAGAGAATATGGAAATGAAATACCGGAATATATCAAGCAACTAAAAGAAAAACATGTAGAAAATCAGGATAGAGAAAAAGCCAACATCATATTCTCTACAGTTCATAGATGTAAAGGAATGGAATATGATTCAGTGCATTTGGTAAATGATTTCTTGACAGAAGAAAAATTAAAGAAATTATCCCAACAAAAGAATCTTCCTGATTTGATAAAGGAAAAATTGAATGAAGAAATCAATTTGTTGTACGTGGCAATAACCAGAACCCAAAATAAACTTTACATTGAGGAAGAACTTCTACCGGAGAATTGGCCTAAGAATGAGCACATCATTTTACTGAAGAAAAAGAAAGTGAATGAAGATGCTTCTATTAAAGATTTAAAGGTTAACAGCTTCGAAGAAAAATCCTATGATGTCGAAGAAATCAGGGAAAAGCACAAAAAAGCCTATGCGCCATGGAATGATGAACTGGACAAAGAATTGAAATACATGTTTGAAGAAGGATTGAGCACAAAAGATTTAGCCAATCATTTTGGGAGGACTAAAGGGGCTATTAGATCAAGGATTAGAAGGATTTATAATACGGAAGAATTTTGATGTCCAACAATTTTATAATGTAGGCGCAGGACATGCCCTATGCCTACATTATAAAATCTACCTCAACCCAAATTCCTTAATTTTCTTTGCTATTCTTTTGGACAACCCATCAGTTGCTGGCAATAATGGCAATCTAACATAATTTTTACAAACACTTTGTTGTCGTAATGCCTCCTTTGCCCCTACTGGATTACTTTCCTCGTACATGAGCGAATTGATTGGCAATAACTTAAACAGACTTTCATTTGCCTTTACAAAATCTCCCTTCAAAGCATTATGAACCATATTAGCGAAAACTTCCGGAAATGGATTGGCCATTACGGAAATTACGCCCACCGCACCCAATGTAATCATAGAATTGGTCAACAAATCATCTCCTGAAATCAAAAGAAATTCTTCGGGCTTATTAGCCATGATTTCCATACATTGACTTAAATCACCTGATGCTTCCTTGATGCCAATAATGTTTTTATGCTGGGCCAATCTTAAGGTGGTTTCTGCCTTCATATTCGAAGCAGTTCTTCCTGGAACATTGTATAGAATGACGGGGATTGGTGATGAATCTGCAATTTTGACAAAATGCTGATATATCCCTTCTTGCGAAGGTTTATTATAATGAGGAGAAGCAGATAGAATTGCGTCCACTCCAGACAAATCCATTTCGCCAAGCAAATCAATTACTGCCTGAGTATTATTGCCCCCAGCACCAAATACGATAGGTAATTGCTTAGGATTATGTGCTTTTACAAAAGCTAATATTTCTTGCTTCTCTTTTAATGTTGTTGTAGCAGATTCACCAGTGGTACCCTGCACCACAAAATAATCTGCTCCTTTGGCAGTATGTCTCAATAGCTTTTCTAAAGCTTCTCTATCTACTGTTAAATCTTCCTTAAATGGGGTGATTAATGCGGGTCCCACCCCTGTAAATTTTTTAGTTGTTTCCTGAAATTTTTCTGACATAATGAATTATCTCTTCTGTTAAAATTTTGGTATCACCACTTTCTCTTGGCTTGATCATCAATTCAAAAAATGACGCATTATCTGAATTAGCCTGGTAGGCACCAATTCTCGTGTCGGACTTAGTATTCACTAACAAATATTGCATGTACAAGTTTAGCGTGTCATCTAAGCAAAATAAATACTCCAGTTTTTGATCTATAAAACTCAAAAAATACGGGTTATCAATCTTGCCAAAAAAGCCAAGATCTCTATCTTCAAAAAAGTCAAAGTAGAACTCAAAGTTCTGTGTTGACTTTGGTTTATAGGCAAGCGCTTTTACCTCTATTCCGTCTGCCTGTAATACTTTAATGAATTTTTTGACTGCTTCGTGTTTTTTTAGATCCTCAAAGGAGAAAATTACTCCTACTTTCTTAAGCTTAGTATAGGGATAAGCCTGATGCAAAAATTTGCTCTTTTTCTGTCCTCTTTTAACTTTATACGATAAAATCTTGTGCTTAATCACTGCTTTAGTTTTCTTTTATAAGGCTCCGAAATTCAGTTTCGTTAATAATTTTAATCTCTAATTTTTCTGCTTTCTGCCTTTTTGCTGGCCCCATATTTTCTCCCGCCACTAATATATCCACTTTTCCTGAAATAGCCGAAACTACTTTTCCTCCATGTTGCTTTATTACATCCTTTATCTCATCTCTGCCGTAATTGTCAAAAACTCCAGAAACAACTAAAGATTTCCCTTCCAAGGCATTACCCTTTTGTTCAATTATGTTTTCCTTAATTTCAAATTGAAGTCCAACTGATTTCAAACGCTCAATTAATGCAATATTATCATCATCATGAAAATATTCCACCACACTTTGTGCAATTCGCTCACCGATTTCAGGAACTTCGGTCAGTTCTTCGAAAGAAGCTTCAGACAAATTTTTAATGGTTTTAAAGTGAGCCACTAATTTCTCTGCCACAGTTTTGCCTACGAACCGTATGCCTAGGCCAAATAAAATATTCTCAAAAGGAATTTTCTTTGAAGCCTCGATGCCTTTCAAAAGATTTTGAGTACTTAAATCTTTAAATCCTTCTAATTCGAAAACATCTTCATATGTCAAATCATATAAATCGGCTATATTTTTGACTAAGCTTTTTTCATAAAGAAGGTGAATGGTTCGTTCACCCATAGAATCAATATCTGCTGCTTTTCTCTGAATATAGTGCTCAATAGAACCTTTAATTTGTGGCGGGCAACCTTTTCTGTTGGGACAATAATGTACAGCTTCTCCTTCCGCCCGCACTAATTCTGTACCACACTCAGGACAATTTTTAATATAATCAACTTCTTTACTTCCTAAATCTCTTTTCGTCAAATCAACTGCAGTAATCTTAGGAATAATTTCACCGCCTTTTTCTACATGTACCGTGTCTCCTACTCTCAAATCTAATCTAGCAATTTCATTGGCATTATGCAGGGAAGCTCGTTTTACAGTTGTCCCGGCTAACGAAACTGGCTCAAGATTCGCAACCGGAGTAACTGCACCTGTTCTCCCTACCTGATAGGTGATTTCTTTTAAAATTGTGGTAGAACTTTCTGCTTTATACTTATAAGCAATTGCCCATCGTGGACTTTTTGCCGTGAACCCTAATCGCTCCTGTTGTGCCAGGCTGTTTACTTTGACTACGATACCATCAGTATCAACGTCTAATGCATGTCTTTTTTCCTCCCACTCTTTAATGAAATCAAAAACTTCATTAATATTTTTACACTTTTGGTAGGTCTGAGATACATTAAAACCAAATTTCTCTAATTGCTTGATTCCCTCTTCGTGAGAATCTATAGGTAGATCTTCACCAGCATAAGAATATAAAAAGCAATCCAATTTTCTCTTGGCTACAACTGCAGAATCTTGCATTTTCAAGCTTCCTGAAGCTGCATTCCTGGGATTAGCCAAAAGCGCTTCTTCATTTTCTTCCCTTCCTCTATTAATCTCATTAAAAGCCTCCCTAGGTAAAAAAACTTCTCCTCGGGCTTCAAAATATTCGGGAAATTTTTCTCCTCTTACTTTCAAAGGAATTGTTCTGATTGTTTTAGCGTTTTTGGTAATATCATCTCCCTTACTACCATCTCCACGAGTTACACCCCTAATTAATTTTCCATTTTCATAATGCAAACTAATAGCTACGCCATCAAATTTGAGTTCGCAAAAATATTCGTATTCCTCTTCACCTAGCCCCCTTTTTACCCTACCATCAAAATCCTCCAGCTCTTCTTTAGAATATGTATTTCCTAAAGAAAGCATAGGGATTTTATGTTCAACAGTCTCAAAATTTTTCGTAATATCTCCACCTACTCTTTGACTAGGAGAGTCATCAGTTTTTAGTTCCGGGAATTGACCTTCTAAATTTATCAGTTCCTTTAGCATCATATCGAACTCAAAATCAGATATTTCAGATACACTTTCCTGATAATATTTGTAGTTGTAATAATGAAGCTTTGCGCTTAACTCCTGAATTTTTTGTTGAGCTGTGTTTCTATCCATTTTTAATGCTAAGGCTTAAATCACAAATCTAATGATTTGCCTATTGGTTTGGCTAAAAAGCGCGGAAAATTTGATGTCAGGATGAAAGGTTCTTGCAGATACTATGTTCTGTGCGTCATCCCTTGCGCAAACCTGTCCCCTACTTTAGTGGGGAGGCAGAGATCTATTCAATTATAAAAGTTAACTTACGATGACGCACGGAATGAATGGTATCAAGACAACTTCTAAATTTATAAATCGATCTATCAGCATATTTAAACGTCTATACATCGAAATATCAGCACATCAGGACTCTATCCACATAAAAACTAGCAGACAGGCCAACCAAATATACCACTCAACCGCTCCTCTCACCACTAATTCAATTTCAACCTTTTCATTTACTAAAAGCTTACTATTTTTGGAATTGAATCAAATTTATCATGATGAAAAAATTACTTTTTATACTTTGTTTTACAAGTGTTAGCCTTGCTTTCGCACAAAAAAAAATTACCGTTTCTGATATTTACGAAAAAGGTACATTCCGTCAAGAATCTGTTTATAACGTTAACTGGATGAATGATGGTAAATACTATTCTGCTTTGGAAGAAAATAAAGTCCAAAAAATTAATGTGGAAAATGGCGAAGTGGTAGAGACTCTTGTGGATGGTAGCGAGTTAGATCCTAATCTTGAAATTAGAAGCTATTCCTTCAGCAAGGATGAACAAAAATTATTACTGGCAACTGATGTCAACTATATTTACAGACGCTCATTTACTGCAAAATATTATGTTTACAACTTGGAAGATAAGACTGTAACTGCCTTATCAGAAAATCCACAAATGTTTGCCACATTCTCCCCTGATGCAAAAAAAGTGGCATATGTATTTGAAAACAATATCTACATTTTCGATATAGAATCAGGCAATACTACTCAGGTTACTTCCGATGGAAAAATTAATGAAATCATAAATGGTGGTTCAGATTGGGTTTATGAGGAAGAATTTTACGTGACCAAAACTTTCTTCTGGTCTCCTAATAGTGAAAAATTAGCATTTTACACCATGGATGAAAGTCACGTAAAAGAATACACTTTGCAAAAGTGGAATGATGGGGAGTTATATCCTGAAAACTACGTTTACAAATACCCAAAAGCAGGAGAAGCTAATTCTTATGTTTGGATTTCAGTTTACGATTTAGCCTCGGCAGTGAGTAAAAAAATGGATATTGGCAAAGAAAAAGATCAATATATTCCTCGTGTTCAATGGACAAAAGACTCTAATCTATTGAGCATCATCCGCATGAACAGAAGGCAAAATATATTAGAGATTTTGCACGCCAATGCCACAACAGGTGAAAGCAAAGTAGTTTTAAAAGAAGAGTCTGACACTTATGTTGCATTGAATTATTGTGATGATTTGACCTATACCGATGATGGCAAATATTTCATTCAGTCTAGTGAAAAGGATGGATTCAAGCACCTTTATCTATATACTATTGATGGTAAACTAGTAAGGCAAATTACAAAAGGAGAATGGGAAGTTGTGAGCATAGTTGGCATCGACCAAAAGGAGAGCAAAATTTACTATATCAGCACTGAAGTTTCTCCATTAGACAGAACCTTCTATTCCGTGGGCATGAACGGAAAAAAGAAAAAGCTGATTGGAGAAGAAATAGGATATACTCGTATCAATATGAGCAATGACTTTCAGTACTATCTTAAATACTATAGCAACCCCACAACACCAAACCAAGTAAGCTTACACCAAACCAAAGGAAATAAAAAACTTACAATTTTGAAGGATAATGAAAGCTACAGAGCAATTACAGAGGAATTCGGTTTTGTGGAAAAAGAGTACTTTCAATTTAAAACTTCTGAGGATGTAAGCTTAAATGGCTATTTCCTAAAACCTGAAGATTTTGATGATAATAAGGAATATCCTGTAATAGTATATCAATATAGCGGACCAGGCAGTCAGCAAGTCCAAAACACATGGGGAGGCAGTCAATTCAACTGGCATCAAATGATGACACAGAACGGCTATATCGTGGCTGTGGTTGACCCAAGGGGTACTGGCGGACGAGGAGAAGCTTTCAAAAAAATGACTTACAGACAATTGGGTAAATATGAAACCCTAGATATGATCGAAACCGGAAAATATTTGGGTAGTTTAGCCTATGTAGATGCAGATAGAATTGGTATTTGGGGTTGGTCTTATGGCGGTTACATGGCAGGAAATGCTATTTTAGACGGTGCTGATGTTTTCAATGCGGCCGTTTCTGTGGCCATGGTTTCCAACTGGCGCTATTACGATAGTATTTATACTGAGCGATATATGGATTTACCGCAAGACAATGCTGATGGCTATGACGATAATTCTCCTTTAAGCAAAATAGAAAAATTAGAAGACCCGTATTTGATTATCCACGGAACAGGTGATGATAATGTACATGTTCAACATACGGTTGTATATCAAGACGCATTACTAGAAGCAGGAAAGCAATTTGATTTGTTCTATTATCCAGACAGGACACACGGGATTGGAGAAGATGGAGCACGGCCACATCTTTTTAGAATGATGACCAAATGGTGGTTAGAAAATTTATAATCTTTAGAAGCCCGATCAGATCAAAGTCGGGCTTTTTTTATAATCCAATTAGAGGGATTAGAAAAAAAAATAGAACCAAGGATAAAAGAAAAAATCAGGGCTAATTTCAAGTTTTTATTGGTCAACTTATAAATGGAAAATACAAGATAAATTAAAGCAGATATTCTAAATAAGTTATAGCCAGACAATAGAAAATACTTTACTTGATCAGTGTTTTCAAAACTATAAAAATCAGCTAATGAAAGCATTTGATAATTATCAAAATGCTCACTTGAAAAATCATCCATCATAGTAAAATAAAAAAGCTTCATTAGGTAACCGAATAATATAATAAGATAAGCTTCAGAGATCACCTTGAGGACCTCATTTGATTTATACTCAACATCAAATCCCCTCAACAATCCGATAGAAATACCAACAACAAGCACAAAATCAAAAAAAAGGATAGTCATTTCCACTGCATAATCAATGGACTTCCACATTTGCCCTTCTGCAACACTAATATTACTCAATTGGAATAACTTATTGTTTACAATCTCCATTTCAATCACCGAATCTGTTACTAAAAACTGTCTAATTAGTGTAGGAGTGATAATAAGGACAATAAGGAATAGTATGAATGATTTATACTTTTGTATATTCATAGTTTGGGTATTAGAAATATTAAATCTTTAAAGCAAGAATAGATTTACTTTTGCCACTGCCAATTTCTTCCGCTTTGGATTTTTGTAAATCAATCTTTATTATGAAAAAAGGCTTCCCATACCTGAGAAGCCCTTCAATTAATAATTTCAAAAATATTGATTATTAAGTCCTAATTATTATTCTCCCGTAAGTGCCTCCTAATAATTTTTCCGACATTCGATTTAGGTAATTCTTTTTCGAAAGAAACGGATTTGGGACATTTATAAGCTGTTAAATTCTCTTTGCAGAAATCAATGACTTCTTGCTCAGTCAGACTCTCATCCTTCTTTACTACAAAAGCCTTGACCACCTCAGTAGATTTTTCATCTGGTATCCCGATGACCGCCACTTCCAGTACTTTTTCCATTCCAGCAATTACGTCCTCAATTTCATTTGGATAAACATTAAAACCAGAAACGTTGATCATATCCTTTATTCTATCCACAATTTTAAAGAATCCATCTTCATCTTGAACGCCAACATCTCCTGTTCTGAACCATTCACCATTAAAGAATGTAGTGTCATTTAATTCAGGTTTTTTCCAATAACCGGACATTACTTGAGGTCCTTTACCACAAATTTCACCAGCTTCACCCACTGCAACTTCCTTACCGTCTTCGTCCAAAATTTTCATATCTGTACTAGGTGTAGGAATTCCAATAGTCCCGATTCTTTCAGTTCCATCTAAAGGATTCACACTTAATACTGGTGATGTTTCACTTAAGCCATAACCCTCTACTAACGGACCTCCAGTCAATTTTTTCCATTTTTCGGCCACCGCTTTTTGCACGGCCATCCCTCCGCCAATAGATCCTTTCAAATGTGAGAAATCTACCTCATTTATATTAGGCTGATTTAAAAGCCCATTAAATAAAGTATTCACACCTGTCATCAAGGTAAATGGATGTTTTTTTAGCTCCTTAATGAAAGCTGGCATATCTCTTGGGTTCGTTATTAATATGCTCTTAGCTCCTATGCTGAACATTAATATACCATTTACCGCTAAGGCAAAAATGTGATAAAGTGGAAGTGCTGTGATCATTTGCTCTTGTAAACCATCTGTAAAAAGGGGCTTAAACCATTCTTTAGTTTGCATAGTATGTGCCACTAAATTTCTATGAGATAATTGAGCTCCTTTACTTACACCAGTAGTTCCACCGGTATATTGCAAGAATGCCAAATCACTTGATGCTATTTCAGGTTTCTTAAAGCTATGATTTCTTCCTTTCTTCAAGGCATCTTTAAACTTTATTGCCGTTGGTAAATTATAGCTAGGTACCATTTTTTTGATATTCTTCACTACGAAATTTACAATCCCTCCTTTAAGTCCACCTAGCAAGTCACCTAATTGAGTATGGATTATCGTTTTAATCTCAGTTTCTTCTAAAATTTTTTCAAGGTTACTGGCAAAATTAGCAACAATTACAATGGCCTTGGCACCCGAATCTTTAAATTGATGCGCCATTTCTCTTGCTGTATATAACGGATTAGTCCCCACCACCACAAGTCCTGCTTTAAGGGCACCAATCATAGCAATTGGGTACTGCAAACAGTTTGGCATTTGAATGGCCATCCGATCTCCTTTTTTCAAACCCGCTTCATTTTGCAAATAGGAAGCAAAATCATTGGATAATTCATCCACTTCTGCATAGGTCAATACTTTGCCCATATTTTCATAGGCTTCATTGCTCCCATGCTTCTGGAAAATCTCTTCAAATAATTCAGGGAGGTTTTTATATTGATCGGGGTTAATCTCTCTCGGTACTCCTTTCGGATAATGATTGTACCATGGAAAATCGCTCATAGTCGTCTATTTAGTTTCAATTTTTTCGTTTCGAGATGGAAATTAATAAAAAATATTATTCTTACATAGACCTATTTAAAACAACATTCCTACACTTGAATTTAATTTTACAAAATATACTGTAATTCAGAAGGTTAGAATTCGTCAAAATGCTGTTAGAGTTTAAAAAATTTAGCGACTAGCTTGACGTAACTTTGTAAAGTCCTAAATTAGTCCTTTTCGTCATCTGATAAAAGACCTGTTTCACCCTACAGTTAACATTATAAGAAGCAGGCTTATACTTAAAAGCACCAGGTCCTTATAAGCGATAAAAATATTCGCTCTTCCTATAATTGCTTGATAGTGGCAAAAATTTCCAAACGTAATAAAGTAGCCATCATCTACAAAGGTGAGCCAAAAATAGGATACTGGGTGCGTAAATTGATTCAAACGAAGCAATTACAACACCTGTAGACCGACTGGTGCGACTTCAAGGACATACAATTATGCTTTGTCTATTCCCGAACCTCAAACTGCCATTGCCGTACACCCCTTGTATAGCTTTTATCAATAATTCGATCACTAAAAAATATAGATTTTTGATAACTAAAACGCACAATTTGTGTTAGCTTTGTACTTAAATTGAAATTAGTCTAAATAAGTCATATATGAGTAAAGACGATCAAATACTGGAAGAATTTGCCTCAAAAGAATATGAGCATGGTTGGACAGTAGATTTTGAAGCGGACTCTGCACCTCCAGGCCTGAATGAAGATATAGTCCGTTTTATATCAGCTAAAAAAGAAGAGCCAGAATGGCTTCTAGAATGGAGGCTGAAAGCTTATAGGAATTGGAGAAAAATGACAGAGCCTAAATGGGCCAATGTTCATTATCCAAAACCAGAATTTGAAGATATCATATACTATTCTGCTCCTAAGCCTAAGGATAAACCAAAAAGCTTGGATGAAGTAGATCCTGAAATGAGAAAAACCTTTGAAAGATTGGGGATTTCTCTTACCGAGCAAAAAAGATTGACTGGAGTTGCGGTTGATGCTGTAATGGATTCCGTTTCTGTTGGAACAACATTTAAAAAGCAATTAGGAGAATTAGGGATCATATTTTGCTCATTTAGCGAAGCAGTAAAAGAGCATCCTGAATTGGTTAAAAAATACATTGGTTCAGTCGTTCCTTCTAATGATAACTTTTACGCAGCTTTAAACTCAGCTGTATTTTCGGATGGTTCATTCTGCTATATCCCGAAAGGAGTAAGATGCCCTGTTGAGCTTTCCACTTATTTTAGAATCAATGCCGCCAATACAGGGCAGTTTGAAAGAACCTTGATTGTAGCAGAAGATGATTCATACGTTAGTTATCTGGAAGGTTGTACTGCACCTATGCGTGATGAAAACCAATTGCACGCAGCCGTTGTAGAGATTTATGCCGCTAAAAATGCTGAGGTAAAATATTCTACAGTTCAAAACTGGTATCCTGGTGATAAAAACGGAAAAGGTGGAATTTATAATTTCGTGACGAAACGAGGAATTTGCGCAGGTGACTATGCGAAAATTGCATGGACGCAGGTCGAAACAGGATCAGCAGTTACATGGAAATATCCTAGCTGTATCTTAAAAGGAGATTATTCTCAAGGGGAATTTTATTCTGTTGCAGTAACAAATAATATGCAACAGGCTGATACTGGTACGAAAATGATCCATATCGGGAAAAACACAAAAAGTAGAATTGTCTCGAAAGGTGTTTCTGGTGGAAAGAGTCAGAACTCTTATAGAGGACTTGTAGAAATCCACAAAAGAGCAGAAAACTCTAGAAACTTCTCACAATGTGACTCCTTATTAATGGGGGACAAATGTGGAGCTCATACATTCCCATACATAGAAATAAAAAACAGTTCTGCTCAGGTAGAACACGAGGCGACCACCTCTAAAATTGGCGAGGATCAGATATTCTACTGCCAGCAAAGAGGAATTGATGAAGAAAGTGCCGTTGCATTAATCGTTAATGGTTATTGTAAAGAAGTATTAAATAATCTGCCAATGGAGTTCGCAGTTGAGGCACAGAAATTACTCGCCTTGACATTGGAAGGTTCTGTTGGTTAATTCAAGCATTTTTAACGAGTGCAACAAAAAAAGAAAAGAAGAATAAATTTTTGAAATAAGCATATATCACAATGTTATCAATTAAAGATTTACATGCCTCGATTGAAGGCAAAGAAATATTAAAGGGAATCAATCTGGAAGTTAAGCCAGGTGAAGTCCATGCTATTATGGGGCCAAACGGCTCTGGAAAAAGTACCTTAGCTTCCGTATTAGCAGGAAGAGAAGACTATACAGTAGATTCTGGTGAAATCACATTCAACGGAAAAGATTTACTAGAATTGGAAGCAGACGAGAGAGCAAAAGAAGGTGTTTTCTTGGCCTTTCAGTACCCTATTGAAATACCAGGAGTAACTACTACCAACTTCATGAAAACGGCTTTAAATAAAATTCGTGAGCACAAAGGTTTGGAACCATTAGATGCTGTTTCTTTCCTAGGTCAGATGAAGGAAAAAATGAAATTGGTAGAAATCGACCAGTCGTTATTGAGTAGATCATTAAATGAAGGTTTTTCTGGTGGTGAAAAGAAAAGAAATGAAATATTTCAAATGGCCATGTTAGAGCCAACTCTTTCTGTCTTGGATGAAACAGATTCAGGTTTGGATATTGATGCCTTAAGAATAGTAGCAAATGGTGTCAATAAATTGAAAAATGATGATAATGCAACTATAGTAGTAACACACTATCAGAGACTATTGGATTATATCGTTCCTGATTTCGTACATGTTTTATTCAATGGAAAAATTGTTAAAACAGGTGGAAAAGAGTTAGCGCATGACCTTGAAGCAAAAGGTTACGATTGGATCAAGGAAGAAGCAGGAGTTGCATAATTTTAATCAGCAATACATATGAGTAAATTGATTAAAGAAGATATAGATAAATTTTTCGTAGAGCAATTTGAGTCTTTTGAAAACTCCTTAAATGGAGAAAGTAAAAAACCATTGCACGCGAAAAGGAAAACTGCAATTGATAATTTCAAAACAGTGGGATTTCCTCATGCAAAACATGAAGAATATAAGTACAGTAATGTAGCTAAGATATTTGGCAAGCTTTTTAATGTTGAAAATCTGTCAGATGATAGCTTTTCCTTAAGTATAGACGAAGCTTCAAAGTACTTTATACCTGACTTGGATGCAATACGTTTGGTATTTGTTAATGGTGTATTAGATAATAAATTATCTGATCTAGAGACCCTTCCGAAAGGTGTCCATATTCAAGCTATCAAGACAGCTGCTGATGACTATGCTGAAGATTTTGAAAAGCATTTCAATACACATGAAATAGAAGGTGCAGATAATTTTTCTGAATTAAATACTGCATTCACAAATGGCGGAATTTTTGTTAAAATTGATGCCAATGCTGTGGTGGAAACACCAATTGCATGCTATTACTTTAATGATGCGAAAAATGCCGATGTTATCAGTCAGCCAAGAAATCTGGTAATTGCAGAGAAGAACAGTGAAGCCTCATTGATTGAGTCTTATATCACTTTGGGTGAGAACACTAGTTTTACTAACGTGGTGACTGAAATTGTTGTAGAAGACGACTGTAATTTCAACTATTACAAATACCAGAACGAATCAGATCAGGCTATTCAGATTGGTGCTACGATGGTGCATCAATTAGGAAAATCTGTTTTCAATGGAGTAACTTTAAGTTTGAACGGTGCAATGCTTCGTAATAACTTAAGTATTGCCATCCATAAAGAGCATTCAGAAACAAATATGTTCGGATTGTATTTGTTAGATGGTAAAACACATGTTGATAATCACACAGTAGTCGACCATAAAGTAGCTAATTGTGACAGTAACGAAATGTACAAAGGCATTTTGGATGGTCACTCAAGAGGTGTTTTCAACGGTAAAATCTTTGTAAGACAAGATGCTCAGAAAACCAATGCATTTCAGTCAAACCGAAATGTAGTGCTTTCTGATGACGCTGAGGTAGATACAAAGCCACAATTAGAGATTTGGGCGGATGATGTGCAATGTTCACATGGTGCCACAGTAGGCCAGTTAGATTTAGACCAATTATTTTACTTGAGAGCTCGAGGAATTGATAAGCAAACAGCAAAATCAATGTTATTGAATGCTTTTGCTTCTGATGTTCTGAGCAATATTAAAATCGAAGCTTTCAGAACACTAATTGAAAATAAAATTAACGAACGACTATAACTTTCAATAGCGAGAACAAACCTATCGTATCCCCGTGAGGATTATAGGGATGTTTTAAAAGATTGGATTATAACATTTTAAGTCAAGGAAATTTGCTTGACACATTTTTCGCTAAAGCGAAAAATCTTTTGTTTTCTTTTGTCTCTTTTGTGATAAGAATTTGCTAACGAGCATATTTACTAACAAATATTTTTTTAAACCACAAAAGAAACAAGAGAACACAATAGAAAATAACCAAGGTTATTTTTTTAGGATTGTAGTGGGATGAGGCTTCAAAACTTAACTGAACAACTTGGTAGTATTATTCCTTAAAGGATAATAGTAGATGAATAAATATAGTTAATATGAGCACAGCAGTAGCGCCAAATTTGGATATTCAAAAAATAAGAAAAGATTTTCCTATCCTTGAGCAAAAGGTAAACGGAAAACCTTTGATATATTTTGATAATGCTGCCACTACTCAAAAGCCAAACTCTGTAATCAATGCGATTTCGGAGTATTATAGTGGCTATAATGCCAATATTCATAGAGGATTGCATTCATTAGCTGAAAAAGCTACTACGGCCTTTGAAGACACGAGAACGGTTTTTCAAAAATTCATCAATGCTGCAGAGGTAGAAGAAGTAATTTTTACCAAAGGGACCACTGATGGTATTAATTTAATTGCTAATGCTTACGGAAGAAAATTTCTTCAAGCAGGTGATGAGATTTTGATCACTGCTATGGAGCACCATTCTAATATTGTGCCTTGGCAAATGATAGCTGAAGAAAGGGGTGCTGTATTAAAGGTCGTTCCTGTAAACAGTAAAGGAGAAATTTCACTTGATGAGGTGGAGAAATTAATTACTGATAAAACTAAAATTGTATCAGTAGTTTATGCTTCCAATTCGCTAGGGACAGTAAATCCAGTGAAGGAAATAGCAGCATTAGCACATGCTAAAAATGCTGTGATGGTTGTGGATGGGGCTCAGGCTTCTTCTCATTGCGTGGTTGATGTGCAAGATTTAGATTGTGATTTCTATGCTACTTCAGGTCATAAAATGTACGGACCGACCGGATGTGGTATTTTATATGGCAAGAGAGCCCTTTTGGAAAAAATGACTCCCTACCAAGGTGGTGGCGAGATGATTAATAATGTGAGTTTTGAGAAAACCACTTATAACGATATCCCCTATAAATTTGAAGCAGGAACACCCAACATTGCCGATGTAGTTGCATTAAAATATGCAGCAGAATATATTGACAATATTGGAAAAGATAACATCATGGCGCATGAGCAAGCTTTAACGCAACATGCTCATGATCGACTATCAGAAGTACCAGGAATAAATTTCTACGGGACAGCAGATAATAAAGTAAGTGTAGTTTCATTCACGATCGCCAATGTGCATCCTTACGATGCAGGTATGATGCTAGATGCAAAGGGCATTGCTGTGAGAACTGGGCATCATTGTACGCAGCCTTTAATGGATCATTTCGGCATAGAAGGAACAATTAGGGCTTCATTCTCTGTTTACAATACGATAGAAGAAATAGATTTTTTTGCAGACTCATTGAAAGATATAGTTGCAAAATTTAGCTAAAAATTAGTCAATGGCTGATAATACAATCAACACAAGACAAGACGAGATTATAGAGAAATTCTCCATGCTAGACGGAGATATGGAGATGATGATCGGCTATTTGATGGAGCTGGGTGAAAAGCTACCTGAAATGCCGGAATCATTAAAAACAGAAAATAATATAGTGAAAGGTTGCCAATCTAAGGTATGGTTAACTGCCGATGAAAATGATGGTAAACTACAGTTTCAAGCTGACAGTAACACCGCCATTACAAAAGGATTGGTAAGTCTGTTGGTTTCTGTTTTAAACCAAGGGAAAATAGAAGATATTTTAAATGCTGATTTATATTTTGTTCATAAAATCGGCATGAATCGCTTCATCGGCACGCAGCGATCAAATGGATTCTTAGCTATGATAAAGCAAATTAAAATGTTTGCCTTGGCCTATAAAACTAAATTAGAAAACGAAGCTTAAATTGATGCATTATGGCAGAAGAAACACAATTTGAAAAGAAATCAGAAGTACCCAATTTAAGAGATAAAGTACTAGAGGCTATAAAATCAGTTTATGATCCTGAGATTCCTGTAGACATATACGAATTAGGATTGATTTATGAAGTGAATGTATATCCAGTAAATAATGTATATATCTTGATGACCTTAACTTCTCCCTCCTGCCCTGCCGCTGAAGAAATTCCTAGCGAGGTAGAGATGAAGGTGAGATCAATTGAAGGAGTAAGCGATGTGAAAGTGGAACTAACTTTTGACCCACCTTATTCACAGGAAATGATGAGTGAAGCCGCTAAGCTGGAATTGGGGTTTATGTAGCCCCCTAACCCACAATGGAGGAATTGGAATCAAGAATCTAGAATTAAGACTTTGAATATTAGTGATTTTAAAGAAAGAACCTGGAGTCTTGAAGAAAAATAAAAGAAGAATAAATAGTTGTTAAAATAAATGATTAAAAAATGCCTAGACATTATCAGTCTTACATCTTTAATCTAAAATCTAAAATCTAAATATATGTATCCTGAAGAATTAGTAGCACCAATGCGTGCAGATTTAACTGAAGTTGGTTTTGAAGAATTGAAAACAGCTGATCAGGTGGCTGAGCACCTAAAAGACCATAAAGGAACTTCTTTAATGGTTATCAATTCAGTATGCGGTTGTGCTGCTGGAGCGGCTAGACCGGGTGTTAAATGGGCTGTACAACAAAGTCCTAAAAAGCCTAATAATTTGACTACTGTTTTCGCTGGTGTTGACCAAGAAGCAGTGGCTAAAGCTAGAGAGTTAACGGCTCCTTATCCACCATCTTCTCCTTCTATCGCTTTATTTAAAGACGGTGAATTGGTTCATTTCGTAGAAAGACACCATATTGAAGGACGAACTGCTGAAATGATTGGAAATCATTTGGTGCAAGTATTTGAAGAGTATTGTTAAGAGACGCTTGATTCTAGAATCTAGAATCAAGATAAATGAAAAAGGTTGCTGGTAATCCAGCAACCTTTTTTTGTGTGGAGAAGTCGTAAAATCAAAGTACAATATCAATTTAACTTCGATCCTAGCTCCTTCCGTCATCCCTGCGAAGGCAGGAATGATGATCTTATCTAACATTACCGATAATCAGCTGGAATCTCCCGTGCTTTAGTTTTCTTTTCAAAAGTATAGGCTAATTTCAATAACTTTTCCTCTGAAAATGGCTCAGCAATAAAAGTAATCCCTTTTGGCTGGCCACTTTTCTCATAACCCATGGGAACTGTCAAGGCTGGATGATGAGCTACAGCAGCGTAACCTGCACTCCAGTTATTGATAGATAAAATAGCATCTAAATTGTTTTCATTGATCATTGTCTCAAAATACTTTCTTCCTTCACTCATTAAGCGTATTTTCAAGCTATCAAATTCCTGCACTGAAGTAGAATCATTTACAATTCCTTCAAATCTGGCTTGCCCATAAGGAATTCTGGTTGCTGTATCTTCTAAGTTAAAATCAATAATATCCTTAACTGACTGGTATTCTATGCTAGGGCCTGAATATTTTTCAAAATAGTGAAGCAAATCTGCTTTCATATCTAAATTCAGTAAAGTCAAAAAGCCTGATAAATTCACTTCTGGTGCTTCAACTTCAACCAATTCTGCACCTAATTCTTCGAGTTGTTTTATATTAGATTTATATAAAGAATCCTGCAAAAAATCTTTCATCACTCCAAGTCTCATACCTTTCAAATCACTCTTACCAAATGATTTCCAATAATCCTTATTAGGAGAATTACCTACTGTCACCTGGTCTTCAGCATCCTCACCTACTAGTGCTGAAAGCAAAATTGCATTATCCATTACATTTCTAGTCATCGGGCCAGGAGTATCTAAAGTGCTGGAAATTGGCACTATTCCTCCTCTGCTCAACAAACCAACTGTTGGCTTTAGTCCTACAATGGAGTTTGAACTTGACGGAGATAAAATAGAACCGGAAGTTTCTGTCCCAATGGCTCCAGCAGCATAGTTTGCTGCTATAGAAGATCCACTACCTGAACTGGAACCGCCTGTATCAAACTCCCCTCTTCCATAAGGATTCAAAGTTTGACCACCGATTGCATTGTACCCATTAGGACAACCGTCACATAGAAAGTTTGCCCATTCACTTAAACTTGATTTACCTAAAATAATGGCTCCGCTATTTTCTAAACGGCTGACTATATGTGCATCATCGGTATAATTATTCCGTAAAGCAACTGCTCCAGCAGTAGTAGGAATTCCTTCAAAATTGATATTATCTTTTAATAAAATAGGCATTCCAAAGATTGGATGATCCTCATCAGATCTCTTTTCATCTTTGGAAATTGCTTCCTCAACTACCTTAGGATTAATTGAAATAATATTGTTTAAGGTTCTCAAACTGTCATTTTCAAAAAGTACTATTCGATACAGATACCATTGTGCCAGCTCTTTATAGCTAAGTTTCCCTTCTGATACTGCATTTTGAATGCTCAACATATCCTGCTCTAATATCACAGGCGTTAAACGCTTATAATCCTCATCGCCAAAATCACTAATTTGAGGTTCTATTTGCTTCCATAAGTCATTTCGGTCACTCACTTTTGACTGAATCAATTTGTATCGCATCTGCTGAGACTCATGATCAGCATTTTTAGCTATAATGGCAGTTTCATCATAAGGAACCCAAGTAGCTATCTTCGTTTCTTGCTTTTCACTGCAAGCCCAAAGTCCTAAAATCAGTAAGTAAAATAATTTTCTCATGTTGTGATTTTTTGTTGTTTAATTAGATCAATCTACAATATAACCAATTTGAAAGGCTTTCAGATAGGATCATTTCAATTTTACAGGATTGGTTAGATAAATATAAAAGGCATAGTTGACAACAAGAGTAATTTATTGAGCAAATGCATATGATTAGTTCATTTACAGCAGCACCACTTTTACACACTGAAATAATAGTCATCATAATAGCGATGCAATTCATTCCTCTGAATTAAATCTGAAAATGTCCAAAATAAAGTAATCCATGTCGTAACTCATTGAGGCTATAATTAGTCAATGCAAAAAAACTTAATACCCATTTGCTAAAAATAAAAGCTTCAATTGATTATACTTGTATGAAGATCTCTAACATCATTTGAACTTATTTTAATGAAAACTACCTTAATTCTAATTCTTGGATTGACTTTCTATTTTCCATTAAACATTAACGCACAAAAAGCAGAAGGTGATAAGCAGTTAGAACAAATGCTACACACCTTTATGGATGGGGCTTCAAAAAATGATTCACTTATTCATGCTAATTTTTGGGCGGAAGATCTGATCTATACTAGTTCCAATGGAACTAGATTTGGTAAAAAACAAATTATGGATGGTTTCAAACCGAATGAACAAACCCAAACTGAAAACTCTACAACGCGTTATACAGCCGAGGACATCATTGTTCAGCGATATGAAAATATGGCCATTGTAGCTTTCAAAATGAAAGCAGATAGTGAGACTAGCGTTCAGTATTACTTAAACAGTGGTACTTTTCTCAAGCGAAATGGAAAATGGCAGGTAGTAAATTGGCATGCTACCATAAGTGGACAACCCATAAAAAAATAAAAATATCAAATTCAGACTCGCAAATATTATCTTGACACAAAATAATATTTGGTTATTTTTAATAAAGTAGTGGTTTATCAAAAATTTATTTCTACCTTTGCATCACAATTACAATCCTAGGCTACTCGAAAGGTTCGAAAATGGCTTGGGTTAAGCCAGGGAATAATCGAGAGTCGCTTTAATGCAATAGGCTGCTAAGCAGTCATGTCACAACATATCCCTGATATTGTATTAAATTTTTTACAACAACGCATGTTAACATTCGAAGAATTAGGCCTTAAGCCTGAAATCCTTAAAGCTATTTTAGAAATAGGCTTTGTGGAACCAACTGCCATTCAGCAGAAAACTATTCCACATTTATTAAATACTAAGCAAGATCTTATTGCCTTAGCTCAAACAGGTTCTGGGAAAACTGCTGCCTTTGGATTACCTGTCATCAATCAAATTGATGGTGATTCTAAAAAGACACAATCATTGGTATTATGTCCAACTCGTGAGTTGGCCATTCAAATTGCTAATGACTTTAACGCATATACCAAATACACCAAAAAACTAGATGTATTACCGGTTTATGGTGGTTCAAGCATTGAAACTCAAATAAAAGCCTTAAACAAAGGTGCACAGATCGTAGTGGGTACACCTGGACGAGTTGTGGATTTGATCAAAAGAAAGAAATTAAAATTAGAAGACATTGAATGGGTAGTTTTAGATGAAGCCGATGAAATGTTGAATATGGGTTTTAAAGATGATTTAGATTTCATTTTATCTCATACGCCTGACCAAAGACAAACCCTATTATTCTCTGCGACTATGTCGAAAGAGGTTTTAAGGATTTCCAACAACTACATGAACAGTCCTGAAGAAATTTCATCAGGAAAAAGAAATCAAGGTGCTGATAAAGTAGAACACTTTTACTTTGTCGTAAATGGAAGGGACAAGTATTTAGCTTTAAAGAGAATTGCGGATATTAACCCTAATATTTACGGAATTATTTTCTGTAGAACCAAAAGAGAAACACAAGAAATTTCTGACCAATTAATGGCGGATGGCTATAATGCTGACTGTTTGCATGGTGATTTATCACAAGCGCAAAGAGATGCAGTAATGGGGCGTTACAGGAAAAAGAATTTACAAATGTTGGTTGCCACTGATGTAGCTGCCAGAGGTTTGGATGTAAATGAAATCACGCACGTCATCAATTATAATATCCCTGATGATTTGGAAACTTATACGCACCGAAGTGGTCGTACAGGCAGAGCTGGAAAAGCGGGTATTTCAATGGCCATTATTGGCCCAAGAGACATCAATAAAATCAAGCAATTAGAAAAGATTTTAGGTAAAACTTTCACCAAATCTGAAGTTCCTGCTGGTAATGCAGTAATTGAAAAGCAGTTGATGGCTTTTATTGAAAAAGTAAAAGCTTCTGAGGTAGACGAAAAACAAATGGAGCCTTTTATCGAAAGTATTAGTGCGGAATTTGAAGATCTAAGCCGCGAAGACTTAATCAAGAAATTCGTTTCTTTAGAATTCAATAAGTTTTTAGATTACTACAAGAATTCTGCAGACTTAAATCAAAAGGCCAAAGCAGGAAGAGATTCTGATAGAGGCGAACGAGGCGGCAGCAGAGGAGATAGCAGACGAAAAGACGGTAATTTCAATAAATTATTCTTGAACATAGGTGAAAAGGATAATTTGAATGCTGGTACTTTATTGGGCTGGATCAACGGTTTACAGAGCGTTCCAAACGGAATTGAATTTGGTAAAATTGATGTTCAAAGAAGTTTTACTTTCATGGAAGTAGAAAGCCAGCATGAGCAAACTATTTTAGAGGCTTTGAACAAAAGTGATTTTGATGGACGAAAAGTGGTGGCAGAACCGAAAACAGGTGGTGGACCAAGAAAATCAAGCAGACCTGAAGGTAAAAGAAATAGTGGAGGCGGAAGTGGATTCAAGAAAAGAAGTGGCGATAGAAAACCAGGTGGAAGAGCTAGAGTGAAAGCTGGTTCTGGTGGTGGAAGAAGAAGATAGTAGTTTGAAGTAACGCTATTTCAGGACTAGACATTAAAATCAAAAAAGCCTTTCTGCAGCGATGTAGAAAGGCTTTTTTGTTTCGTTATTCACAAGAATAAGCTAAATCAATGATCAATGTCTTAAGTGATTCTTCCTCTTCTAAACTATACCACTGTTGTATATATTCAGTAATATAACCAGCTTCATTAATAGAATATTCATGATAAACTTCCAGATAAGGGGTACCATCTTTTAAAACCCTTTCAGATAGATTAGCTAATCGAGAATCCATTAGCATAGTATAATAAATATCCCTATCAGAAAACGCAGCCAAAATAAATTCGGAATTCTGATTGTTCGGCCTACCATCTAAGTAAGTAAAGTAGTCAGTATATGCTAAAGTAACGATCTTCTTAAGTAACTCGTCCTCAAATTCCAAAGTGAAGTTTTCGACTAAATTATAGCTTCCTGACCCTGAATTTAATATCTGTAGTAACTCATTATCCATCTCCCGATTATATAGTATTCCCGAACTGATCTTGCCCTCACTATATTCAATTTCTAAATCTGTTTCCCTTTCACCTTCCGAGTAGCCGACAGTTTCAATTTTTCTTATTCTGCCCATACTATCATATGAATAATAATAAATTGTTTGTCTAGAAGTATGGTAATATTCTGTCAATAAATTTAGATCATTGAAAACTAGACTATCTGTGTACACTGAAGTATCATTTTCCAGACTGATCTCTTTGAATATAACTTCTGTTGGAATACAATCAACTGCTCCAGCAACCTCTCGAACAGACTCAAAGGGGTCAATATCCGTTTCATTTTCTAATTCATCATCTTGATCCGTTTCAACTATTTCATCCTCCTTGCATGAAAATATCAAAATTGAAAAAAACAACCCAAAAATCAAGTAGCTTGTGCATTTGTACATCATATAAACAATCAACTTTTAAAAGATATAGGTTACATTAAAAGATAATTACCACTTATCCTAAAACGAAGCTAAGTGTAAAAATTACACTATCTTTTTTACCAAATTAACTCCTGTATTTCAGGTAGTTAACCTCTATTTAAGTTTAAAGACCTCACCTTTAACCAAAAATTCTTATGTTTTATTCAAGAGATTTCCTAATTTCATTCCACTTAAACTCTTAAAAACACTATTTCATATGGACGACATGAATAAAGACAATCATTTAAACAGGCGAAAATTCTTGCGTAATATGGGTCTGGCGGCTGCTGGCATCACTATAGTGCCAAGCAATGTGATCGCAGGCTTAGGACACACAGCACCTAGTGACAAATTGAATATCGCAGGTATCGGTGTGGGCGGCATGGGACGTACTAATTTAAGAAATATGAATTCCCAAAACATTGTGGCTTTAGCTGATGTGGACTGGAAGTATGCTGATAAAACTTTCAAAGACTATCCTAAGGCTAAGAAGTACAAAGATTACCGCAAGATGTTAGAAGAAATGGACAAGGATATTGATGCAGTGATGATCAGTACACCTGACCATACGCATTACGTTTCTGCAAAAGATTCAATGAATGCCGGAAAACATATCTACCTTCAAAAACCCCTTACACATTCAGTGTACGAATCAAGAAAGCTACGCGAATTAGCAGATAAAACCGGTGTGGCCACTCAAATGGGTAACCAGGGAAATTCATCTGATGACATGAGGAAAGTTTGTGAATGGATATGGAATGGTGAAATTGGTGAGGTAACAAAAGTAGATGCCTGGACGGACAGACCAATCTGGCCTCAAGGATTAGAAAGACCAAAAGAGAAAATGGAGGTGCCAAGCACATTAGATTGGGATCTTTTCTTAGGCCCAGCTGCTGAAAGACCTTATCATGAAGCATATACTCCTTGGAATTGGAGAGCTTGGTGGGATTTCGGAACGGGTGCATTAGGAGACATGGCTTGTCATATTATGGATCCTGTTTATAAGGCATTAGAATTAGGATACCCTTATGCATTTGAGGCTACATCTTCACAAGTTAATACAGAAAGCGCCCCAATGGCAGAAAAAGTGACTTACTACTTTGGTGAGCGACCAAAAAAAGGGAAAATCAATATGCCGGGAGTAGAATTTACCTGGTACGATGGAGGATTAAAACCTGACAGGCCTGAGGGCTTGAAAGACGGATGGTATCCTGGTGATCAAATGGGCTGGGGTGGAGCCATTTTCTATGGTACTAAAGGAACATTAATTTGCGGTACTTACGCCATGGAACCATTTATTATCGGCAGAGAAGATAATCCACCACCTGTAACCAATGAATTAAGGAGAATTCCAAAAGCAATGGAAGGTGGACACGAAATGGACTTTGTTAGAGCTTCTAAGGAGAATAAAAAATCCAGAGTAGAATGTAGCTCTAATTTTGCTTATGCTGGCCCATTGAATGAGGTGGTTGTATCTGGAAATTTAGCTGTTAGACTTCAGGATTTAAGAAGAAAGCTTGACTGGGATGCTGAAAATATGAGAATCACCAATATTGGAGATGACGAAGAAATCAGGGTCGTAAGCACTGATAGTTTCACTGTTGTTGATGGTAATCCTAGATTTGATACAAAATATCAAACCATAAATGCTAAAAAAGCAGCGGAAGACTATATCAAGAGGCCTTATAGAAAAGGGTGGAATTATTGATTGATAATTAGTAATTAGAGAATTAATAATTGAATTAAGCTGTTAGGTCATGACCTCAGCCCCCACTGTTTCGGTGTTTTCACCGAAACTTTGGCAGTTCACGGCTTAAAATAGCGTTGCAAAGGCTTGCAGGAGAAAACATCTGCAAGAGGTATGTAGTATCTTGAACCAACTGGTTTTAACATAGTAACAAAACATAAACAATTTTAATCATAAAACTCAAAATCATAGAACAATGAAGAAATCAATTTTTATAGGCTGTTTGGCGATGTTTGCGATTTACGCATGCGACAGCAGCAAAAAATCAAGCAGTGAAGAAGAAAGTGACAGCACAGCTATTGAAGAAGTTGTAGAAGAAGTGGCAGAAAAAATTACAGGTCCTAACACTTTGACTGCAAAGGAAAAAGAAGATGGATGGAAGCTTCTATTTGATGGCAAAACCACAGATGGTTGGCGTGGATATAAAAAAGAAACTTTCCCTGCTGCATGGAATATAGATAAAAACTCACTTCATATCCAAGGTTCTGGTAGGGGTGAAGCTGGAGCACAGGACGGTGGAGATATAGTATATGACAAAGAATTTGCTGATTTCCACTTAAAATTAGAATGGATGGTGGATAGCGCTGCTAATTCTGGAATATTATATCGTGGAAAAGAAGAGTACGATTACATCTGGAAAACCGCTCCTGAAATGCAAGTTTTAGATAACAAACACCATCCTGATGCGAAGCTAGGCAAGAATGGCAACAGACAAGCAGGATCATTATATGATCTTATTGCGGCAGATCCGCAAAATTTCAAAGGTCATGGAACTTGGAATAAGGCCGAGGTTATAGCAAAAGGAAACAACATAGTTCACATCCAAAATGGTGATACTGTTGTACAGTACACGATCGGATCTGAAGAAATGAAAAGCTTAATAGCCAACAGCAAATGGGCTGACATAGGAAATGAAAATTGGGGTGATATTGCTCCAAAGGGATATTTTGCCCTTCAAGATCATGGTGATGATGTGTGGTTCAGAAATATTAAGATTAAGGAAATGTAAGTAGTTGGATGAAGGATGATGGATGAAGGGTGAAAACCTAATACATCCATCATCCAACACCCATCACCCATCTCTCTTAATACCCTTCAAATATTCATAGCTTTTAGTGATTTCTATGAACGGCTTTCCGCTTTTAGTTTGGTCTTGCTCAACAAAAAACTGTTTTAAGCCAGCTTTTGATGCATGATTAAAAATTCTTTGCCAATCAATTACTCCTTCCCCAACAGCAGAGAAAAATTGCTCCTCTCCTTCTCCCATATCTTTCACATGCCATAATGGAAATCTACCCTCGTTATTTTTAAAGTATTCCACAGGATCTACTCCTGCCCGTGCTGTCCAATACAAATCCAATTCGAATTTTACCAAATTCACATCACATTGGGACAACAATAAATCATAAGGGATATTACCATCAAGTGCCTGAAATTCAAAATCATGATTATGATAGGCCATTTGCAAGCCGTACTCCCTGGCTGTTTCCCCACAGGAATTCAACAAATCTGACAACTTTTTATAATCATCAATGCTTTCACGCTCAGAATCAAAAAGATATGCACAAGCAATATGACTTTGCCCTAGTTCTGCAGCATCAGCTACTGTTCTTTCCCAATCATTCGTCATAGTACCAACATTCTCAGGCATAGCCCAACCCGTTAGCACGTGACTACTCTTTGCTTTCAAACCAAGATCATCAATTATTGACTTAACTTCCTTAATACTATTACCGAAATACTTACCATCAGAATAATTAAAAAATTCAAGATTTTTATATCCGATTTTAGAAACTTTTTCTATAGTACCCTTAAAGTCTTCCTCCAGTGCTTCTCTCAGAGTATATAATTGAAGCCCAGCTTCACTAGCAACTCCTTGAATTTTAGGGCTACAAGAAGAAAGAATTGAAGATGGAATAAATGCAAGTGCAGAGGCCATACCTGCATGTTGTATAAATTTTCGTCTGTCCATAGTGTTATAGTTTTGATATTGGAATTTAGCAATAATTGTACATACATGGAAATAAGAATGCTAAAAACAACACCTATTTCTTTTCCTTCAACAAATCCCTGATTTCTGCCAACAGTTCAATATTACGAGGAGTGGAAACAGTCCCATCCTGCTCATTCTCTGATTTTTTCCTCAGCTTGTTAAACATCCTTACAACTAAATAAATACAAAAGGCGATGATCAGAAAATCTATGGTGACTTGAATCAGATTTCCGTAATTAATGGTAATGGCAGCACTTAATATATTGCCATTTCCATCCAACTTAGCCTCCTTAAAAACATAAGCTAAATCCTGAAAATTTATTTTTCCAATGAAGATACTTAGTACTGGCATAATTAGATCAGCCACGATGGAATTCACAACTTTAGTAAATGCAGAGCCAATGATAATACCAACTGCCATATCAAAAACATTTCCTTTTATGGCAAATTCTTTAAATTCTTTGAAGAAAGTCATAGTATAGTAAGTTTGTGAAACTAATTGAATTTTCAAATTACTGTTAAAGCAAAAAAGCTACAAGGATTATTTTCCTCATAGCTTCCTTCTCATAGAAAGAGTAAGTTTTCTCTTGTGTAAAATCCGAAATAATTGCTTAAGTCCTTGGATAAAAGACATCTAAATTTAAGCAAACCACTGATAAAAATACGCGTGTCCTAAAATTCGATCGGAATACTTACCATTGTGTTCGCCCAAATCATCTGAAGACTTACCTCACCCTCAACTTGATCAAACCTGATGGTAAAAGGTTCAAACAATTGGTCGGATTTACTTACTGGCACTTCAAATCTCAATAGATCTTTTTCTTCATCATATTTATATGCCCCCCATTGACCTACGTCTTTGTTTAAAATTATAGTCCAGCTTTTAGCTCCTGGAATCGTAAATACAGAGTAGGTCCCCGCTGGAACAACTTCACCAGCCATGTTTATTGTGTCAGTAACTGTGATTTCAGTAGCTTCATTAGCCCCAGTTCTCCAAACTTTACCTAATGGAGCAAGTTCTGATGTAGCTGTAAAAGACTCTCTTCCTCTAAGATGTGGTCTTCCATAAGTTACTTTTACATAAGTATCCTCAAAAGAGTAAGTCACCATTCCCAAAGGGCTTGGCTTTTGTTTTAAAGCTTCTTGAGCCTGCGCATCAAAACTTAATAAAACAAGCATTGCAAAGCAAGCAAAGATTGTTGAGATGATTTTTTTCATAATTTCAAGTGTTTAGAAATATTTTAAATTGCCACATACCCCCTAGGGATCCCTAGGGGAGAATAGTCAAAGTTAAAAAACCTAATTAAACAACCTTCAAAAATACGTTCTATTCATTTCGGTTGTTAGACAGGATTAATAACTATTAGCTGTTTTTATTTGAAAGCAATTTACAATTTTATTAATCATCGCACTATATTCCATTATATTTGTTTCATGGAAAAACCACAATTTGACGATATTTTCATGGAGTTAGCCGTAAACTTGGCCAAACGTTCTCATTGTATCAAAAGGCATGTTGGAGCTGTCCTAACCAAAGAAACTAGAATTATCTCCATTGGATATAATGGCCCTCCAGCCGGCACACATAATTGTGATGAAGAATTCCCGGGAAAGGGCTGCGGACTAGATTCTAAAGGAAGCTGCATGTTGGCCATTCACGCTGAACAAAATGCTATTATGTATGCAGTTAAAAATAATGCCTCTGTGGAGAACTCAACACTTTACGTGACCCTTTCTCCTTGCTTGGCATGCGCACGAATTATCTATAGCATGGGTATTACAAAAGTGATTTTTCTTAATTCCTATGCTGAATACAAAGGTTTGGATCGAGATGAGGGATTAGACTTTCTGGAAAAATTCGGAGTAGAAGTGGCGAAGTATCAGGGTAACTTGGAGAATGTAACACATATGATTTAAAAAATCATAAATTTTAAATATTCCATACCTATTCTTTGTGAAAGTTATTTTCTTAAGAGAATATACTTACTTTTGTTCTTAAACAAAATATTAAAAATGAAAAATTTCAAATTACTAGTAGTATTATTTATTGGATTGTTTATCCTTCAAGGATGTAACAAAGAAGATGACGAAAATTTGTCTAACACAGCGGACTTAATTGGATTATGGACCTCCACAGAGGTGGAAATAACATTTTTAGTAGATGGTCAACCGTATACTGATAATGATTTAGCACCGCAGTTTGAGGGACAAGGTCAGACGTTGGTCTTCCGAGAAGATAATACCTTTACATCAAATGAAGGTACTGCTGATGAAGATAAAGGAACTTGGTCTTTGAACGCTGAAGGTAGCATCATCACATTCAATAGTGATAGTGGAGAAAGTTACGAATACGAAATTCTATCATCCTCGGATAGTCAACTGAAAATCAAATACGAACAAGATATCACAGCTTTAGCAGCATTTTTTGGTGTGGAAGTTCAAGAAGAGTTTATCCTTGAAGGTGAAGTAATCTTAGTGAAATAAATAGCACTTTAGTATAATTTCAAATACTTAAACAAAATTCACCTCAGGACTCAGTTCAACACCAAATTTGTTTTGAACTGAGTCCTGAATTTTTTTGGCCAAATTCATAATATCTTTTCCTGTTCCATTACCATAATTCACTAGTACCAAAGCTTGCTTTTGGTGCACTCCTACCCCATTTTCACTATAACCTTTCCATCCTGCTTTTTCAATTAGCCAGCCGGCTGCTAATTTAATTTGACCATTATCCAATCCATAGGAAGGCAATTCAGGGAATTCTTCAATTAATTTATTAAACTGTTGGAAATTAATAACAGGATTTTTAAAAAAGCTACCCGAATTACCAATCTTAGCAGGATCTGGGAGTTTTGACTGTCTTATTTCGATCACTGATTCACTTACATCCTGAATGGAAGGACTTTTGATACCTTTCTCTTTCAAAACATCTTGAATAATTCCATAGGACATTTGCAATCTGTGAAAACCGTATCTATCCAATTTAAAACTAACGGAACTTATAAAATACTGTCCTCTATACTTATGCTTAAACACGCTTTCCCGATATCCAAAATCACAATCAGCAGCAGTAAAAACTTCTATCTCAGCAGTTTGAAGATTAACTGCCTCCAGTGAATGAAATGCATCCTTTATTTCAACTCCATAAGCACCAATATTCTGCATGGGTGCCGCTCCCACTGTGCCCGGTATTAATGACAAATTTTCTAATCCTCCCCAGTTCTTCTTCAGTGTATAAAGTACAAATTCATGCCAATTCTCGCCTCCACCACATTTCACAACAACTGATTGATCCTCTTCTTCTAGAATTTCAATACCAGTAATACAATTCAGAATTACCAAACCATGAAAATCTTCGACTATCAGGACGTTACTCCCACCCCCCAAAATAAGATGCTTATTATCTCGCCACTCCTTACACTTTAGCAGTTCTTGAAATTCTTCAGTTGTATTTATTTTAATAAATAAATCTGCTTTAATATTAAATCCAAAAGTGTTGTAAGCCTTTAATGATTGCGCTTTTAAAAATTTCAACATACTGCTATGTGTGGACGGTATTAATCTAAATGTATCAAATAATATAAATTAAATGTACAATTTTTTAATTAAATACTATTTTATTAGTTTAGTGATCTAAGCGATAAAATTACAATGAAAAATTTATTCATCATAAGTATAGTCATATTCATTTTCACAGCTTGCACTGATCACAAAGAATTAGGTAGCCAATTATTTGAAGAAGGTAATTATGAGCTTGCCATAACACATTTTGAAGAAGTGCTGGAACTTGATCCACGAAATGAAATGATGCTTTATAATGCTGGGAGATGTTATGAGGAGATGGGACTATATGAAAAAGCGATTGAGAAATATGATAAAAGCATTTACTACCAAAGAGATTTAACCATTGCCTACTTAGGAAGAGGAAGGTCATATTTCAAAAGTGAAAATTACAAAAGTGCAGTGATAGATTTTAAAAATGCACTTTACTACGATGAGAAAAATGAAGATGCACTTTATTACGGTGGGCTCAGCTTAATGAAAGATTCGATTTACAGCAAGGCACAAAAAGCATTTACTGAGTTATTGGAGATGAACCCGGATCATTATAAAGCTAGATACAATAGAGGTGTCCTTTATGCCATTCAAGCCAATACTTTATTCGCTTTATCAGACTTCAATAATTTAATACGAAATAAAAAACTACTTAAAAACGCCTACTTTAACAGAGGAATGATCTATCAGTACATGAACAACTATGACGGTGCAATACATGACTTTTCCAAAGCACTTGACCTTGGCTTAGAGAACGAAAACATTTATTTAAAAAGAGGAGAATGCTACTCAAGTATTCAACAAACTCAGAATGCCTGTAAGGATTACGAAGAAATGGCGAAATACAACAAGTCAAAGGCAAAAGAATATCTAATGAAATATTGCAATCTAGTCAATCTCTAGGATAAAGCGCTACTCTTCTAAATCGCTAAAGGCAATGTCAACTTCCTTTTCAGCTCCTTTAAGCATAGATTTACAATTCTTTAACAAATTCATTGATTCCTTGACTAATTCAGTCAACTGGTCAATTGGAATTTCTTCATTCTCCACTTTCTTCAAAATATCCTCTAGTTTTTGGAGGGATTCTTCATATCCCAATTTTTTGCTTTTCGCCATGACAATGTAGAATCTAAATTAACAGTAAATATAATCTCAAATTTGACAGCTAGTTAGCTGATGACTAACCTAACGCTTCATTATAAACATCACAATCAACCCTTTCTAATCAATTTCAATATCCCATTCATCATTTAACATACTAATGGTATGATGTGCAGTCAAATCAAATTGACAAGGGACTACAGAAACAAAATTATTAGCAATAGCCCATTCGTCATTATCTTCTCCTTTGTCAAAGTTCACAAAATTCCCTGCCATCCAAAAATACCTTCTGCCATTAGGATCGAACCTCTGGTCGAACTCCTCTTCCCATTTCGCTCTTGCTTGACGACAAATTTTTATTCCCTGAATTTTCTGATTTCGCTTGGGTGGAAAATTCACATTTAAAGTGGTGTATTTAGGCAAGCCGGTCGCTAGAACTTGTTTCGCAATCGCTTTAACATATTCAAGAGCGTGCTCAAATTCCGCATCCTGTGCATAATCACACAAGGAAAAACCGATTGAAGGACAGCCTTCAATGGCCCCTTCAATAGCTGCCGACATAGTTCCAGAATAGAGTACACTAATTGATGTGTTACTGCCATGATTAATTCCACTAACAATTAAATCTGGTGTTCGATCTTTCAAAACATGATGTTTCGCTAGTTTTACACAATCGGCTGGAGTACCGGAAGACTCATAGGCTAAAATATCATCCCCAAAAATATCAGTTCTATCTAATCTTAAAGTGTTTCCAATTGTAATCGCATGTCCCATACCTGACTGCGGGCTGTTAGGAGCTACAACAACAACTTCCCCCAACTCCTTCATGCACTCCACTAAATGACGAATACCTTTACTCGTTACTCCGTCATCATTACTTACTAAAATCAATGGTTTCTCCATAATAAATTATCGATTATCTCGATGAAACTAATTCGTTATAATAATTCATAATAATAACCAAGTCACCTTGCCTATCTACCTTCAATCGTTTGTCCTTTATATAGTCTTTCATCTGCGGCTCCAGTTTTCCAAAAAATGGCATCAGGTCCTTTTTCTTTTCAGAGAATTTATGAATTTCACCATCATCTGTTAACAAAAAATAATCATAGGTTAATATTTCTCTTCTTCCAAACCCTCCTCTCGTCCTATACATTGGATTACCAAACCTATTATTATTCTCTATGGTTACATACTCTCTGGCCATCAAGGTGATTTTTCCCTCTTCTAAAATCTCAAAGAAAACAGGCGTCTTTACCCTACCCTTCAATTCATAAGGAATGGAATAAATCAATCGCACACGTTTAAAGAACTGGCAATGAATTTTAAAGAAAAGAATTTTCTGAGATGTAAAAGTTTTGACGGTCTTACTTGTAGTATATTGTACTAAATTTGATTCAAAATCATATTGTATTTTTCCTTGTAACGTATCCTCAGAATCCAAAACAATAAAGCCTGGATGCCACATTTCTTGCGGTAAATTTTGACTTAAGGATGTCGAGGAAAAGAGGAATAATGATATAGTACAAAAAACAACAACCTTCACATTAACTGTTTTTAAGAATGCTATGTCCCATTTTGTCTCGCTTGGTTCGTAAATAGTTTTCATTGTGTTTATTTGGTGGAATCTCTAAAGCAACATTCTCCACAATTTCCAAGCCATAACCAAGCAAGCCAGCTCTTTTTGTTGGATTATTTGAAACTAATCTGATTTTTCTAACACCTAATTTCCGTAATATCTGGGCACCGACCCCGTAATCTCTTTCATCCATCTTAAAACCTAAAGCCACATTAGCCTCTACTGTATCCATGCCCTGTTCTTGTAGTTTATAGGCTTTTAATTTATTCATCAAACCAATTCCTCTTCCCTCTTGATTCATATACACAATAACTCCTTTTCCTTCCTTCTCAATCATCTCCATCGCCTGATGTAGCTGTGGGCCACAATCACACCTACAAGAGCCAAAAATATCACCTGTTAAACAAGAAGAGTGTACGCGGACCAAAACAGGCTCATCTTCTTCCCATTCTCCCTTTACTAAAGCCAAATGGTTATCTTTAGTAGTGGTTTGTTCAAAGGCTATTAATTTGAAATCACCAAAATCAGTCGGCATTTCAACGTCTACCTTTTCCTCAACCAATGACTCATTATCTAACCTATATTCGATTAAATCTTTAATAGCAACTAACTTCAAGTTAAATTTATCAGCTACCACTCTCAAATCGGGTAAGCGAGCCATGGTCCCATCTTCGTTCATTATTTCCACCAAAACTCCACCTGGGATTAGTCCTGCCAATCTAGAAAAATCGACTGCCGCTTCAGTATGACCAGTTCTTCTTAATACCCCACCTTGTCGTGCTTTGAGAGGAAAAATATGGCCTGGTTTACCTAGTACCTCTGGTTTTGTATCTGGATTTACTAAGGCCTGGATTGTTTTAGAACGATCGCTAGCTGAAATCCCAGTAGTTGTTCCCTGTCCAATCAAATCAACTGAAACTGTAAAAGGAGTTTCGAATTGCGCAGTATTTTTGCCTACCATCAATTCTAATCCAAGCTCATTACATCTATCTTCCGGAAGTGACGCACAAATCAATCCTCTTCCGTGTTTGGACATAAAATTAATAATTTCAGGGGTTACCTTTTCAGCAGCACAAATGAAATCACCTTCATTTTCTCTATCTTCATCATCTACAACAATGATAATTTCCCCGTTTTTGATCGCTTCAATAGCCGATTCTATAGTATCTAAATGGATTCTTTCTGATGACATAAATCTTTGAAAAATAATAAATCACAAAGGTAGCCATTATTTCATGATTACCCGACAAAAATTAAACGAATGCGTTCTGCAAGTGTTTGAATATTATTTCACAACCACCATACCCAATAGATTACCAATCTCCATTTTTGCTTGATTAAGTTGCATTAAATATTGCAGAATAACATGCTCATCGTCTTGAGATTCAATATTTTTCAATTCTTCGGTATTTTTTTCCATCAAATGCAGTATCGATCTATGTTTCAATCGCAATACATGAGTATAGATAGAGTCATTTAGTATATGACGTTCATGGGAAGTGAATATTTCAAACTTTTTCTCCCAGTTTTCACTCAATTCATATCTATCAGTGTAAAGAGAGAAAATCACTTTCCTTACTGCTTCTGAACCGTTCTTAATAAAGTGAGACTCGTTTAAAACCACCCCTTCCTTTAAATGGGCTACAAAATCCTTTAGTATTTCAGCATAAACAGGATGAATGAACTCAGTGTCAGCCAGTTCTTGAAGCAAATAATCGATTACTAATTTATCTTCTCCTAATGGTAACTCAGCATAGGTTAATAACAAACGAATACTTTCCTTTTCTTGCAGCGCAGCTACTTCAAAAGGACTATATTGCTTTTGTATTTGTTCGGGCGCCTGATTAAAGCTTTCGCTCAAATAGTTTGCTTGGCGCTTGGTGATATCCCCCTTGCTCTGTTTGTCACGAAGAATTACTTTATTTTGCTCAGCAATTAAAATACCCTCATCTATTTCGAGTATATCGCTACATTCTTTAATATAAATTGCTCTCTTTACAGGGTCGGGAATCTTAGAGATAGAGCGCACAATATCTTGAATAGTCTCTGCTTTTCTAATTGGATCCTTCTTTGTCTCTTCTAACAACAAATCGGATTTAAAGCGGATGAAATCCTTTGCATTTTGATCTAGGAAAGCTTTAAAGGCCTCATCCCCCATTTTTTGGGAATAACTGTCCGGGTCTTCACCATCAGGAAAAATGACAACTTTAACATTCAGCCCACCCTCCAAAATTAAATCAATCCCACGCATAGCAGCTTTTAATCCTGCCGCATCACCATCAAATAAGACCGTCACATTTTGGGCATATCTTCCAATGAGCTTTATTTGCTGAGTGGTTAATGATGTTCCAGAAGACGCTACAACATTTTCAACACCCGATTGATGTAGCGAGATTACATCAGTATATCCTTCTACTAAATAGCAATTTTCTTCATCTCTTATGCTTTTTTTCGCTTGGGAAATTCCATACAACACCTCACTTTTGTGATATACATCCGTTTCCGGGGAATTGATATACTTCGGTTGCTTTTTATCATTTATTAGTATTCTGGCCCCAAAAGCAATGGGTTTTCCAGAAATGGAATGAATAGGGAAGATTACACGGTTACGGAATCTATCGTAGGTCTTGTCTTCTTTTTTAATAATCAAACCTGCTTTTTCCAAAATCTCTTCACTGTGCCCTGCTTTTTGGGCTGCTTTTATTAGACCATCCCATTGATCTAAAGTGAAGCCTAAATCAAACTTGTCAATTGTTGCATTGGAAAATCCACGTTCTTTGAAGTAGCTTAAACCTATAGATTTACCATCTGGGTGATTATGCAATAAATCCTTAAAATATTCTGAAGCAAAATTTAAAACAATATATAAGCTCTCTCTTTCATTAAATGCTTCTTCCTGCTCAGGTGAAGATTCTGTCTCCTCAATCTCTATGGAATATTTATCAGCCAATTGCCGAATGGCTTCAGGGAAATTAAGGCCTTCCAACTCCATTATAAACTGTATAGAATCTCCTGCTTTACCGCACCCAAAGCATTTATATATTCCTTTGTTTGGAGCAACAGAAAATGAAGGGGTTTTCTCCTCGTGAAAGGGACAGCAAGCCCACAGATTTTGTCCCTTCTTTTTAAGCGGTACATAATCGCCAACTACCTCCTCTATTTCTGCTCTGTCTTGAACATCTTGTATCGTTTTCGGACTTAAACCCACTGATTTTTAATATTTTTTAGTGTTTATTTAAACTAATTCCAACTAATTTCCTTAATGAATTGTTAGCTAAATTGATAAAGTTTAACTTGCATCAAATTCAAAGTAAAAGTAAGATTTTTTAATTACAAAAGATATATATGGCTGTTACTAAAGATAGCATTATTAAAGCACTAAGCACAGTGGATGATCCAGATTTTAAGAAAGATTTGGTGACTCTTAATATGATCAAAGATGTTAGCATTGATGGAAATGCCGTTTATTTTACGGTAGTGTTAACTACACCTGCCTGTCCATTGAAAGAAGTAATAAAAAATGATTGTATCAATGCAATCCACAAACTTGTGAATGCTGATTTACAAGTGTTTCCAAATATGACTTCTGACGTTACTTCTACTAGAAGCAGTGCTCCCTTATTACCAAACGTGAAAAATATCATCGCTATTGGATCAGGTAAAGGTGGGGTCGGAAAATCAACTGTAACAGCAAATTTGGCCGTTTCTTTAGCTCAAGAAGGTGCAAAAGTAGGTTTAATCGATGCCGATATTTTTGGCCCATCAATCCCAACAATGTTTAATTGCGAGGCAGAACAGCCAGAAGTTAGGCAAGTAGACGGTAAAAATATAATTGTTCCAATTGAGCAGTATGGCATAAAACTTATTTCAATTGGATTTTTAACTCCGCCAGATAATGCAGTGGTTTGGAGAGGGCCAATGGCAAGTTCAGCATTAAAGCAATTTATTGGCGACACGGACTGGGGTGAGTTGGACTATTTGTTAATTGATTTACCTCCAGGAACAAGTGACATACATTTGACCCTGGTTCAGACTATTCCAGTAACAGGTGCAGTTGTAGTGACCACACCTCAAAAAGTAGCTTTAGCAGATGCCAAAAAAGCAATTGGAATGTTCAAGCAACCTCAGATAAATGTACCTATTTTAGGGCTAGTTGAAAATATGGCTTATTTTACACCTGCAGAACTTCCAGATAATAAATACTTTATATTTGGAGAAGGGGGTGGCTACAAGATGAGTGAAGAATATAAAATTCCTTTTTTAGGTCAGATGCCATTGGTGCAATCAATACGTGAAAGTGGAGACTCAGGCTATCCAACTGCAATGAAAGATGGGCCATCAGCCGATGCTTTTAAAGAATTGGCTCAAAAACTAGCCCGACAGGTTGCAATTAGAAATGCAGGCATGGAGGGGACCAAAATAGTAGAAATGACGAGATGAAATCAATAAATTATGGATGTTTTAGATAGAATAGAGAAAGCATTAGATTCCATTAGGCCTTATTTAGAAGCTGATGGTGGTAACGTGAAAATTTTAGATTTAAATGAGGGACTCTTGCGGCTGGAATTGTTAGGTGCTTGTGGCAACTGTCCTATGTCCACGATGACATTAAAAGCAGGCGTGGAAGAGGCAGTTAAAAAAGCAGTACCGGAAGTAACAGCAGTTGAGGCTATAAACATCACTTCTGCAGATGACCCAAACGCTGAACTACCAGAAACAATGCGTTAATATTATTTTGAATTAACATTAAATTCAAAAGAAAATTATGCACTGAATTAAGTTATAACGTAATCCTTGGTTTTAATTTAGAGTCTAATTAAATTTAGACAAAACTACTTAGACCCAATGAAAAAACTATACCACTCTTATTTCAAATTAACCATTGGGAGTGGTATTTTTATTTTATTTCAATTAATCAACATGCCACTGCTATCTGCCCAAGAAAGATGTGCAGTTCCAAAAATTTTAGAGGAGAGAGAAAAAAAATATCCAGAACTCAATACCGAGAATTTTGAAAACTGGATAGCTAATCAGAAAATCGCACTAGATGTCAGTTCTCAAAGGCAACAAAATGTAGTCCAAGTTCCAGTCGTATTTCATATTATTCATAATGGAGAACCTGTGGGTGTAGGAGGAAATCTACTTAAAAGCAGAATAGATCGTCAACTCGAAATTTTAAATGAAGACTTTAATCGGCTGAATGTAGATGCAAGTGAGACCTTAGAGCAATTTCAGGACCTTGCTACTTCATTCGAAATTGAATTTATATATGCCAAACAAAGTCCCGATGGCTTTGAAACTAACGGAATTGTGAGGGTACCTGGTAGTCAAGCAAGTTACAGCTACCAAGAAAGGGCTGTACTAAGTTCAGAAAGTTATTGGCCCGCAGAAGATTACCTTAATATTTGGATTGCGGACTTAGCTGGAGGTAGCTTAGGTTGGGCAGAATTTCCAGTCTCAAATCTTGCAGGCTTAGATGCGGCTAGTAATAACCGATTAATTGATGGTGTAAGCATCGATTATGTGTACTTTGGTGAAAACCCGGACAGCCCTAGTTTTGAAAGTAAAGGAAGAACTGCAACTCATGAAATGGGCCACTTTTTTGGTTTACGCCATATTTGGGGTGATGGAGGATGCTCTATCGATGATTTCTGTGAAGATACCCCTCCTTCAAATAGTTCGAGTTCAGGATGTAACCTTAGCAAGACCACATGCGGGAATTTGGATATGGTTCAAAATTTCATGGACTATACTAATGATGCATGCATGAATATTTTTACTTTGGATCAAAAATCCAGAGTCCGAACTGTAGTAGAAAACAGCCCAAGACGGAAAAGCCTTACTGAATCAAAAGGGTTGGAGGAACCTCCAATCTTCAATCGTGATTTGGGCCTGTCGGAATTAAATTCTCAATTTAACGGAAGTTGCAGCGGCAACTTCAACCCCCAAATAATCATTAAGAACCAGGGAATATTTCCAGTTGAGGATTTTACAGTTCAATTGTTTATTGATGGGGTTTTGGAAGAAACATTGGAATACAATGAAACCTTGGAAAGTGGTGAAGAAAAAATTGTCTACTTTTCTTTACTAAATTTTGAGGATACTGGGCAGTATTCTCTATTTTACAGAGTAAATTTGGAGGGAAGCTTTGAAGATGAGCGGCTTGAAAACAACCAAAAAATAGAATATTATCAAAAACTGGAGGCCGCAAGTCTCCCTTACGAAAAGAAATTTCAAAATAACATTATCCCTTGGTTTGTAAGAAACCCAGATAGCGAGGAGACCTGGCAGCTATTTGACGCAGGCTTAGGAATACCTTTCTTTGATAACCGTCAAAATTTTGGTGAAATTGACCAAATTGTTTCCCCAATTTTTGATTTCACCACTATTGATGTGCCTGAACTTAGCTTCATTTTTGCACAAGTAGGTGATTCCATTCCAAACAAAATTAGTATATACGCATCCTATGATTGTGGACGAACTTTCAATGACCTAATCTTCACCAATAGCATAACGGATATATCTACAGCCTATGAAATTGACTCTCTTTTCACACCAAAACACCGTCTAGATTGGGACACCTTAAAAATTGATCTTAACAGACTTAAAAATGAAGAATCTGTCAGTTTTAGCATTGTAGCTGAAAACAGATTATCTAATAATTTTTACATCAGCGAGTTCAAAGTTGAAGAGTCTAGCAAAAAGAATAAAGAAATAGAAATTATAAAATGGGACGACATTAATCCACTTTTCTGCGATGAGATATTGGCAGGGAAATTGACTGTCAAAAATGTTGGCAGAGAAAACATTAATAATTACAAAATCGAAATACGAAATCAAGATGAGATCGTAAAAGAATATATTTTGAATAATGAAGTTCTAATTTCCGGGCAGGAAAGCATAGTGGATATATTGATTGCACAGCCAGAGCAAAATATTGGAGAATATGAAGTTCGGGCCATTACTAACGACTTGGAAGAAGAAGTTGTTAATACATTCTATTTGCCTTTTGAGAATAATTGTTTTGAAGAATTGCCTCCTTTGAGATTAAGTTTAAAGGATAATAATAATGACAATTGGTTTGATTTTAATCCTGATAAAGATGCTGGATGGACGTACAGTAGTAACAATCTTGCCGTAAACAGTAATTCTTCTGCAATTACGAAAGAAGATTCTGAAGATTGGTTGATAAGTCCTCTTATGGATGTAAGCAATACCAATTATCTAGGCCTTATTTTCGATATATCCTATAGAAAAGCATTTAGACAAGCAGAAAAATTTGAGATATACATTTCAGATATCAATGGGAAAAATTTCAATACTTTAATTTATAGTAAATCAGGAGATTCCTTAGCTACATCTTTCGGTAATGATGTTTCGAATCAATTAATATGGAGAAATGAATTTATTGATCTATCGCCTTATGTATTTAGAGAAAAAATTCGTTTAGCATTCAAAGTAACTCATGACAATGGACATAATTTGTATTTAAAAAACATTACCTTCTTTGTAGGTCAGTCTCCCCCACCTCCGTATCCTAACACTGCCAAGCCTTTTGTGATTTATCCCAATCCTGCTAAAAACGACCTAAATTTACATTTAAATCTGGACGTTGCGGAAGAAGGTTTTTTCCAGATTTTGGATATGAGAGGAAAGGTAATGTTAGAATTTACTGAACCAAAAATCTTAAACCAATATATCAACTTTAATATTTCACAATTGGCAGACGGCATGTATATATTGAGACTCAATACCAAAAGAATGACAGCTAGTGAAAGGTTTATCATCCAAAAATAAGGCGCTAAATAAGAAAACATCAAAATTAAATTCACTATTCGTAAATCATGAGGTAAATTCTTAATTGATATGTTATTTTTACATTTCAGTAAAACAACATTAAATGAGAATTGGAATTTTTTTTGGAGGTCAATCACGAGAACGAGAAATCTCTTTTGCGGGTGGTAGGACCGTCTATGACAACCTTAACAAATCAGTATTTACTGCCGTTCCTATTTTTATAGATAGCAAAGGTCATTTCATTTTGTTAGATTGGCAGTACATATATAAAGGCACAATCAGAGATTTTTATCCTCCAGTAAATTCTTTACCAAAATCCGAACTCCCGATTCAAATTTATGCTGAATCTTTAAGAAATATTTCAAATGAGCAATGGGATAAGCTTATCTCTGAGGTTGGTCGAAAAATAAATCCATCCGATTTTCATAAATACATAGACTTTGCCTTTCTATCTCTCCATGGGCCCTATGGAGAAGATGGTAATATTCAAGGGATTTTAGAGTGGTATGGTATCCCATTCAGTGGCGCAGGGATTTTGCCTTCCTCAATTGGAATCAGTAAGATTGCTCAAAGGCAATTTCTACAGCAAGCTGGATTCGAAGGGCCTAAAAGTATTATTTTAAACAAAGCAGATTGGGATATTCAACCACATGAAATCATTTTTCAAAAACTGAAAGATGACATTGGCCTTCCATTGGTAATTAAAGCACCTCACCAAGGATCTTCCATTGGCGTCAGTATACTTGATGAAGATAATTTATCACGCTTTGAGAGATTGATTCAAAAAAGCTTCTTTGAGCTAGAAATAACGACTTCAGATTGGGCTCAATATAGCCACGAAGATAAAGTAGGTTTCATAGTTAAATTGGTAGATATTCGAGAAGGAATCGGTCTTCCAGTAATCATAGAAGAAGAAATTATTTACACACCTAACGAACTGCTTCAGTATTTAAACAATAGCATATCATCAAAAAAGGAAAGAATATTACTAAAAGCTATTGATTCTGAAGATTCCTTATTAATTGAATCTTTTATTGAAGGGAAAGAATTTTCTTGCATCGTTATTCAAGATGAGAATGGTCGTCCCATAGCCCTACCTCCAACAGAGATTAGAAAAGGAAAAGATGTTTTTGACTATCGATCCAAATATTTACCCGGTATCAGCAGAAAAATCACTCCTATCAACGCTCCTCAAGATATTATAGAGAAAATCAGAACGAAATGCTCAGACTTATTTAAAGCACTACAAATAGATGTATATGCAAGAATAGATGGCTTCATTACGGATTCAGGAAAGGTGTTTTTAAACGATCCTAATACTACTTCAGGCATGCTTCCTTCTTCATTTTTCTTTCATCAGGCTGCAGAAATCGGACTCAACCCCTCTCAGTTTTTAAGTTATATAATAAGGACTTCATTACAGGCGAGATTAAAGACCGGAAAGCATCATTTTGAACTTCAAAAAATGATTAAACAGTTAGACAAAGCTCTGGAAGGATTGAAAAATGAAGCACAAAAGAAAATCAATGTAGGGGTTATTATGGGTGGCTTTTCTACTGAAAGACATATATCAGTAGAAAGTGGTCGAAATATATATGAAAAACTTTCCTCTTCAGAAAAATATTTACCGATCCCAATATTCCTAAGTGGAAATGAAGATCAGCATGAACTTTATGTGTTGCCAATAAATATAATGTTGAAAGACAATGCGGATGACATAAAGGATAAAATTAAAGATTATCATATTCATCCCATTATTGCCCAAATCAAATTTGAAAGTAATGAAGTCACTGAAAAATATGTAGCTTCAAGCGTAACGGAATTCCAAAAAATATCATATCAAGATTTACCAGAATTGATAGACGTGGCTTTCATAGCTTTACATGGAAGACCGGGAGAAGATGGTGCGGTACAAGCTAAATTAGAGAAATTAAACATCCCATATAATGGATCTGATGTAGAAAGCTCAAAAATTACGATCAACAAATACGACACCAATGAAATCTTGAGGAATGCTGGGATATTAGTTGCTGACCATCGTTTGGTTTATGAAGAAAAATGGCACAGCAATCACACGACTGAACTTGAGGCCATAGAAAAGCAGCTTAGGTATCCATTAATTGCTAAACCAGCAGATGATGGTTGTAGTTCAGCAGTTAAGAAAATAAAAAATAGAACTGAATTAGAAGCTTTTGCAGGCATGATGTTCAGACCAAAGGCTGATTTTATTGAAGACCTAGCTAATATCTTAAAATTAAAGAAGAACGAAGAGTTTCCACAAAAGAATTTCTTTCTACTTGAAGAACTTATTGAAAAGAAAGACGCTAAATATTTCCTGGAAATCACTGGAGGACTATTAACGCATTTTCAACAAGATGGAAGTATAGAATATGAAATATTTGAGCCGTCAGAAGCGTTAGCAGGTGGTGAAGTCTTAAGTTTAGAAGAAAAATTCTTGGCTGGTGAAGGGCAAAACATAACACCAGCGAGATATACTCCAGAGCATGAACATTACAAAATAGTAGCTGAGCAAGTAAAAAATACATTAAAGAAAACAGCAGAGGTACTTAATATCACAGGTTATGCGCGTATTGATGCTTTTGTAAGAGTTTATGAGGATTTAAGTGCAGAAACTATTATTATTGAAGTTAACTCGTTGCCGGGCATGACTCCGGCAACTTGTATTTTTCATCAAACAGCAATCAATGGCTACAAGCCCTATGATTTTATTGATAAAATACTGTCTTTTGGAACTGAAAAAATGAAAAAACAAACAATAGCAAAATGAAGCTAAAAGCTAATTCTTTAAAAGATCTATTTCTGCACCTGGGCCTGATCGTGGGCATAGGTTTTGTCATCATATTAACTTTTTTCTATATCTATTTACCTGTTACTACTCATCATGGTGAAAGTATTACCGTGCCTAAACTTGAAGGAGTTCATTTGGATGAATTAGATGAATTTTTACTAGAAAGGGATTTAAGATTTGAAGTCACAGCAGATTCAGGCTTTTCAACGGAATATCCACCTTTGACCGTATTAAGTCAAAATCCTAAAGAAGGAAAGAAGGTGAAAGAAAATAGAAAGATTTACGTTTCTCTGAATGCGACTAGTCCACCAAATGTGAAAATGCCGAAATTAGTTGATGGCTCTTTGAAAAATGCTCAAATGGTATTGGAAAGCTATGGCCTTTTGTTAGGTAAAATCACTTATGAACCGCACGAATTTCAAAATGCAGTTTTAAAACAAAAGGTAGATGGAGAAGAAATTGCAGCCGGTGCAGATATTCCTAAAGGCTCAACAATAGATTTGGTAATTGGTAATGGTAACGGAAGGCCATTCTCTATGCCCGAGTTGGTTGGGAATAATAAAGAGGACGCTGAATTTATCATTATTGGAAGCGGATTGCAGTTAGGTAAAGTAAGAACGAGAGAGGATGATGAAAAAGCAGGGGGAATAGTCCTCCAACAATATCCAGAATCAGGGACTTCAGTTAGGACTGGAAATACTGTTGATATTTGGGTAGTTGCTCCCAAAAACAAAGACGAAATATTGACACCTGATGAGATATGAAACTCAACTGGCTGCAAAATTTTTATATCATTGGTCTTGTTTTCTTTTCATTCATGAGTGCAAATGCTCAAATAAGCGAAAAGGCAGTTCCTCATTATGAAAGTCAAAACACCCCTTCTCTAGAGCAAAGAATAATTGAAATAGATACTATTTCCTTGCCGTTCTGGGATGATTTTTCAAATCATAGTAGTTTTCCTGATAGTAGCCTTTGGATAAATAGTCAAAATGTATTTGTAAATAGCGGCTATACCTACTTGCCCCCTTCCAATAAGGTGGCAAGTTTGGACGGTTTTGATGGCCAAGGGTTGGCCTACAATACTGATGCTGGAGACAATGGTGTAGGTGATAGCCTTGTATCTCAACCTATTGATCTCTCAAATTTCACCCTAAATTCAAACGTTAACCTAAGCTTTTTCTGGCAAGAAGGATTTGGGGGATTTGCACCCGACAACCAAGACTCCCTGAAGTTAAGCTTTAAGAATAGTGAAGGAAAATGGATTCAAGTACATGGATTTAGCGGCAATGCAAGAATTGAACCTTCATTATTCTCTCAACATTTTGAAAGAGTAAATGATAGTAGTTTTTTTCATTCTGGTTTTCAATTCAAGTTTGAAGTCTCAGGCAACTTGGCTGGTGACTTTGATGTTTGGAATTTAGATTACATTTATTTAAATGAGGGAAATACACCCGTTAATACTCAGGATAATGCCTACGATTCTTACGAAGACCGAACCTTCTCACGAAAAGCAAGTACTCCTTTTAAGGATTATAACGCCATACCACTCCATCATTTAGAAGCTGAATGGTTGGATGAAAACCTTCAAACTTCAGAATTCATTTACAACAACCTTTGGGCTGGAAACGCGAACAATTTTTCTTTTGGGACAGAGTTTTTCAGTGTAGTATTCGACACTTTAAAGCCTAATGTAATAATCGATTCCTTGGATGTGAATGGAGTATTTTTAACTGATTTACAAGATACCGCAAGATTCACTTTTCAAGCACGAAATAAAACTGACTTTATCAATTATTTATTGACAGAAAAAGAAACTGAGGATTCAGTCTATCTAAATTTCCAATTTAATTTAGGAACAAATGACAGTCTCTTTTTTGAAACCATAGACGGTGTTGCCAGATACTATCCAGACCTTAGTTTTAGGCAGAATGATACCATCTCAACCATTATCCCTCTCCATGACTATTACGCCTATGATGACGGAACTGCAGAGTCTAGAGTTCAGTTGAATTCAAGGAATTTTTTACTAGCTCAAGGGTATGAAATGATCGGAGAGCAAATACTGACAGGAATTGACATTTATACACCCAATATAGCTCAAAATGCATCTACACAAAATATCACACTATTAGTTTGGAACAATCTTAGCACTAGTACAGACGATATTTTACGGGCTCAAAATGTCCTTCTAAACCAAAGTACTGCAATCAATCAGTTTCAACGATTTGAATTTGATAGACCGGTCATGTTAAGAGGAGATTTTTACATTGGGTACAGAGAAGAAAATGACGATCCACTTTCAATCGGTTTTGATAAAAATACGAATAGTGCTAATAATCTTTTTTATAATCGAAGCGGCTCGTGGGAACCCAATACTGTTTTACAAGGTAGTGTGATGATTAGGCCGGTTTTCAATAAATCAAGAATTACAGTGTCAAATAAGAAACCATTAGATAATGAATGGAATATTAAGGTCTACCCAAATCCAAATAGAGGTAAATTAAAATTTACTGACAGCTGGGATGAGATTAAAATCTATGATCTACAAGGTCGTCTACAATTCCAATCTAACAATTTCAATCAGAAAGGTGAGTTAGATATCAGTGCACTATCCGATAATTTGTACTTGGTCCAAATTAGAAAAGGAAATATGATGTCGACTTTAAAACTTTTTTTGGACAAATGAGTACATAAAGTGAAGAGTGAAAGTTTATTTAGACAACGAACCGCATGAAGAATTGCTAAGTTTGTCTAATTCTTTTACACCTTTTAAAAATGAAAAAGTTTGTTAGCATATCGCTCATTAGTATTGCAGTAAGTATTTTACTGTTGCACAGCTTTGTACCACATCACCACAGCAGTGAAAAATTTGATATTCAAGAAATTATAGAAAAGGAACCGATTCAGTCTCCACTAGATTTATTAAAAGTCGGTTTTCATATTAATTTAGGTGCTAATCATCTCGATAATTATCAAAACAACAATTCAGCATCAGCTAAACACGCTAATCAAAGAAGCCTGAGTAGTAATGATATATTGTTCTTCATTCCTGCAATTACTGATTTTGATTTCTCACAAGTTGGAAATGATATATTAACACAAGTTCAGGTTGACGATGAAGTTATTCAAACTTTATTCAACAGTAGCTTCTCTTACCGCGGTCCCCCTTCCCTTATTTAAGAATTCGTTTACATTTATTTTATTCTTAAATAATCAAATAACATTTCATGTTTCAAAAAATTATTTCTTTCTCCATAAAGAACAAATTGATAGTGTTCTTTGGAGTAATCGCTTTAATTGGTGGCGGTATATATTCCATGAGTCAGCTGTCCGTTAATGCTGTTCCAGACATCACCAATAATCAAGTACAGGTAGTTACAGTAAGTCCATCATTATCAGCACAGGAGGTGGAGCAATTTATCACCTACCCCATTGAAATATCAATGGCAAATATCCCAATGGTTGAGGAGATTCGCTCTATTTCAAAATATGGGCTCTCTGTTGTTACCATTGTTTTTGAAGAAAGCGTACCCATTTTGGATACGCGGCAATATGTGCAAGAGCAAATCAATATTGTTGGCGGTGAAATCCCAGCGAAGTTAGGAGCTCCCGAACTTATGCCGATCACGACAGGCTTAGGTGAAATTTATCAATACACCTTAGAAGTAGATGAAGCTCATAAAGGAGAATACTCTGCTATGGAGCTTCGTACTATTCAGGATTGGATAGTGAAACGACAACTCTCAGGAATTAAAGGAATTGTAGAAGTAAGTTCCTTTGGAGGTTTTCATAAGCAATATGAAGTGGCGGTCAATCCTACCTTAATGGCTCAACATCAAGTGACTTTTCAGGAGGTGACTATTGCGTTGCAAGCTAACAATGAAAACTCAGGAGGAAGCTACATTGAAAAAAATCAGAATGCCTACTATGTGAGAACCGAAGGTATGATGATAGATTTAGAAGATATCCGCAATACATTGGTCAAAGCTGATTCGAAATCGCCAGTTCTAGTAAAAGACATTGCAACGGTACAATTTGGCAATGCCAAACGCTTTGGTGCCATGACGAAAGATGGACAAGGAGAAGCAGTTGGCGGCATTACACTCATGTTAAAAGGAGCAAATTCATCCCAAACATTAGATCTTGTAAATCAGCGAGTAGAAGAAGTACAGAAATCATTACCAGAGGGGGTTCAAATCAAACCCTATCTAGACCGCTCTGATTTAGTGGGCAGAGCAATCAATACCGTAAAAACCAATTTATTGGAAGGTGGGGTCATTGTAATTTTAGTACTTATTCTCCTTTTAGGAAACTTCAGAGCAGGTTTGATTGTAGCTTCCATTATTCCACTATCCTTGCTATTTGCTTTCATCATGATGAACATTTTTGATGTGTCTGCTAATCTGATGTCATTGGGAGCCATCGATTTCGGAATAGTGGTAGATGGAGCGGTGATTATTGTAGAAAGTATTCTCCATATTCTCTTCACTGTCCATATTGGCAAGCAACTGAGTCAATCGGAAATAGATGATATTGTAATCGATGCTTCTCAAAAAATCTATAAATCTGCTGCCTTTGGTGTTTTAATTATCTTGGTTGTTTTCTTACCCATTTTATCCTTAACAGGAATCGAAGGGAAAACTTTTAGACCTATGGCACAAACCGTCAGTTTTGCCATTTTAGGTGCCATGATTCTTTCTATGACCTACGTACCCATGATGACGGCTTTATTCTTAAAGAAGAATATTAAGGAAAAAGTCACTTTTGCAGATAAGGTGATGAACAAATTCAAAGCTGCCTATAAACCTGTTTTGAATTCATCATTGAAAAACCCTAAAGTAACGATTTCACTTTCAGTGGTTTTATTGGCAATTGCCTTATTTATCTTCAGCAGAATGGGGTCTGAATTTATTCCACAATTGGAAGAAGGCGATTTGGCCATGCAAATGACATTACCTCCCGGTTCTTCATTGGAACAAAGTATTGCAACAAGTACGAAAGCTGAAAAGATTTTATTAGATAATTTCCCTGAAGTCAAGTCAGTGGTTTCTAAAATAGGTACTGCTGAAGTACCGACAGATCCTATGTCGATTGAATTGGCTGATATTATGATTATCCTCAAACCAAAAGATGAATGGACGACTGCGGATGATCGCTTTGATTTGATTGAAAAAATGGAAGAAAAATTAGCTGTCATTCCTACTGCTATTTTTGAATTTACTCAGCCCATTCAATTAAGGTTCAATGAATTAATTACAGGTGCGAAATCCGATATAGCCGTGAAAATATACGGTGAAGATTTGGCTAAACTGGCAGATTATGGTCAACAGGCATCTGATATTATAAAAGAAGTACCTGGAGCTGCGGATGTAAAAGTAGAGCAAACGGAAGGATTAGCACAATGGGTAATCAGCTACAATAGAAAAAAAGCAGTTCAATATGGTGTTTCCATTGAAGAATTGAACAGCATCATAAGAGCTGCATATGCAGGTGAAAATGCAGGATTCATATTTGAAGGAGAGAGGAAATTTGAATTGGTAGTTAGATTAAAGGAATCATTCAGAAATTCAATCAATTTGGATAAGCTGACTATTAAAAGTCAAAACGGTCAACTTGTCCCTTTATCAGAAGTAGCTAATTGGAAATATCAAGAAGGCCCATTGCAAATTTCCCGAGATGACACCCGTAGAAGAGTGGTGGTGGGCACTAACGTCAGAGATCGTGATATTGCGGGACTTGTGAAAGAAATAGAATCCAATTTGGATAGTAAATTGAAAATGGATCCCGGCTATTCAATAAAATATGGAGGGCAGTTCGAGACGCTAGAAAAAGCCAGCAAAAGGTTAGCTATTGCTGTTCCTGTTGCACTTCTACTTATTTTCATCTTACTCTATTTCGCATTTGGGAAAGTAAAATATGCCTTGCTAATCTATTCTGCGGTTCCTCTGTCCGCGATTGGTGGTGTATTGGCCTTATGGCTCCGAGACATGCCTTTTAGTATTTCAGCTGGGGTGGGATTTATTGCACTTTTTGGTGTAGCCGTATTGAATGGAATCGTTTTAATCAGTCATTTGAATGATTTAAAAGAAGAAAAGGATATGGATTTATTACAGCTGATTAAGCTTGGAAGTACCGACCGATTAAGACCGGTATTAATGACCGCCTTGGTTGCTTCCTTAGGATTTCTCCCAATGGCACTTTCTACTTCAAGTGGAGCTGAAGTACAGAAACCTTTGGCTTCTGTGGTGATTGGAGGTTTAATTACTGCTACCTTTCTAACCTTGGTGGTTTTGCCGTCTCTATATTATTTGATGAATAAAAATAAAGGTAAATCAGGTTCCAAAGTAGCTACTATGCTGGTATTGATACTGTTTAGCTTTTTCGGCTTTCATCAAAATGCAAAGGCTCAAGATCAAAATCATGAGCCTAAAACATTAAAGATGATGATTCAAAACGCAATGGAACAAAACCCGCAAATTCAAAATGAAAAATTGAGAATTGAACAAGCAGAAACATTTAAAGCACAAGCTTTTCAGATCCCATCAACTAATATCAATTATCAAAGAGGGCAAATAGATGGGCCTGAAATAGACTATAGTTGGAATATCCAACAATCCCTAGGAAATATTCCTGCTAATTTCAGAAGGCAAAAGATGGCAACTGCACAAATTGATTTGGCACAGCAAGAATATCATTTAGCTAAAAAAGAAATGTCTAGTGAAATTCGAAAAGCATGGAACGAATGGGTCTTTAGCTTAAAGCAAGTAGATTTTCTGACAGCGCAAGCAGAACTTCTAAAGAAAAGTATGAGCCAAGCTGAAGAAATGGTCGAGAAAGGAGAAAGCGGAAAACTGGAAACTTTAAGTCTATCAGGACAATTAATGACTATTGAAAATGAATTAATCAAAAGCCGGAAAATGCTAAATGATAATATTCATACACTTAAGCAATTATGCTTTTGCGATCAATTACCTGATTCTGCCTCGGGCTACAGTCGTTACGATTGGACTTCTTCATTAGATTCTTTGACTTTAGACCCTGCTTTTACCCAAAGAAACGCGCAACAACTTTTAGCTGCAGAGAACAATATCAAAGTGGGTAAAGCTCAGTATTTTCCCAATGCTTATATTGCTTATGTGAACCAAAGTTTACAAAATGTAACAGGTTATCAGAGCGTGCAAGTAGGCATTAGCATCCCCATAGTTTACAATGGAGTAAAAGGAAAGATTAAGGAATTGAAAATCGAAAAAGACATTCAAGAATCCACTTTGGATTGGGAAAATAATGAAAGGAACCAAAGGTTAATAAGCGCTAAGAAGGACTATGAAAATTATACTGCGCTCATTGACAAAAGCGCTTCCATGATGGAGGAACTGGATGAATTAGAATCATCCTCGGCTGATGCACTCCAAATTGGGGAACTGAATTTTTATGAATTTGTGCAGAATTTAACAGCACTTTATAATATTCAAAAAACCAACCTAGAACTTCAAAAAGAAATTGCCAATATTTCAATTGAATTACAATATTTAACAGAAAGAAAATGAAAATAATCAATATATTAATCATATCATCCTTACTAGCTTTTGGGGCTTGTAGCGGATCAGAAGAAACTGTTGCTGATGGGCAACAAGACACTAAAAATGAAATTTCCCTATCTGAAAGCCAGATAAAGAACACCAATCTAAAGGTAGCAAAATTAGAAAAAGCTCCATTGGACAAAAAAATAACGACATTTGGCGCTTTAGCTGTTGCACCGGAAGATATTGCAGAATTACATCTAGTGCATCGAGCTTTTATAGAAGGTACTAAAATTTTACCTGGTGAGGCCGTTCAGAAAGGTCAGGTCTTGGCCAGCTTTTCACATCCCGACATACTTACATTACAAAGCAATTATTTAGCAGCTGTTAATAACCTAAAGCAATTGGAGGCCGATTATCAAAGGAAAAAAACCTTGGTAGAAGATCAATCTATCTCACTCAAAAGTTTTCAGGCAGCTGAAGCTAAATATTTTGAAGAAAAAGTCAACATCGATGCTAAAAAGAGCATGCTTCAAAAATTAGGGATTAATATAGCCAACTTACAAAAAGGAAATTTGCAGAATGTTTTACGCTTGAGAGCACCCTTTAATGGCGTGATTACGGAAGTGAATATTAGTAATGGAATGATGGTTGAACCAAAAGAGAGTCTTTTTGAGCTGATCAATTTGGATGAAATGCATTTGGAATTCAATATTTTCCCGAAAGATGTAGATCAACTGAAAGAAGGACAAAGAGTGACGTTTAAGCTCCCAGAGGGAAATAAATGGTATGAAAGTTCCTTGCATTTCATTAATAAAAAGGTCAACGACAATAGTGTTTTAGCACATGCTGATTTGCCTGAAGCAGTAAATCTTCCATTAGGTGCGCAACTTGAAGTAGAGGTTCACATTACAACAGATAGTCTGATACTGATACCAAAAAAAGGAATCCTGCGAAAGGGGAAGGAAACCTATATTTTTGTTGAAACTTCTCAGGGAAGCTTTCAAAAAAAGCAAGTGCAGGTAGCAAATGAAAATGAAGAATTTATAGGAATTGATCCAAAAGATTTAGATCAAAGTAAAAAGTATGTGGTTGAAGGCGCGTATTATTTAAACCAATAAATGAGTAGACAAAAACTATAATGATTTGAGGCACTAGAACGCCAATATTAAAGCTCTTAAGCCTCAAATCTTGTTTTTTATACGAAGACAACATCCCAAAGCAATTAAAAAGCAGCGCTAAATTTTTAAAAAATAGGTTTTAGTTTCAACGAAGCGAAGGTTTAAGATGCTTGGCCAAAGAACCTAGCTTCTAGTTCTCATAGGAGATAAAAAGGTCCAAGCCACTATCCTACTCGTTTTATTTCCATGGCTCATTTCAATCGTTTCAATCTCCTTGGCACCAGCTTGTTTGATGGCTTCATAAATACGTTTCAGATTTGAAGATTTTGAGACTAAGGTGGTAAACCAACGAACAGAATGAGAATGGTATTTACTTTGAACAGCCATATTCGTAATAAACTTTAATTCTCCTCCTTCAGTCCACAACTCATTACTCTTACCCCCAAAATTTAAAGTGGGCTTCTCCCCTTTTCTATATTTTTTGAGGTTTTTCAGCTTTCTGGTGGTTCCTTTTTCAGCTTCTTCAGCTGAGCTATGAAAAGGCGGATTGCAAATACTCACATCATAGTATTCATGCTTTTTGACAATGCCTTTAAATATATCTGAAGATTTGTACTGCTTCCTAATTTCGACTTTCCCTTCCAGCTTAGGATTCTCAGCAATGATTTTTTCTGCTGAAGCAGCCGCTTTGGGATCAATTTCTGAAGCCACAAAATTCCAACCAAATTGCTGTGAACCCAAAATCGGATAAATACAACTGGCTCCTGTTCCGATATCAAGGCATCGTATTAAATTGCCCTTTACCTCAACTCCTTTCCTTTTTTTAGTGAGGAATTCATCTATATGAAATAGGTAATCTGCTCTTCCCGGAATAGGTGGACATAAATATCCATCTGGAATATCCCAATATTTCAAGTCATAATGCTGGAGCAACAAAGCTTTATTCAAAGCCATCACTGCCTTAGGGTCAGCAAAATCAATCGTTTGACTATCATATTGATTGGTGAAAGTAAAAGCTTCTAATTCCGGAAGCGTCTTGGCTAAACTTTCCAGATCATATCTTTTATTAAATGGATTATTTGGGTGTAGGCTGGGCTTTTGTGGAGTGGGCATTTGTGATCTTTAATGAATTTATGACAAAGATAGGCTTAATTAATGGAGGATCTACTTAAAAGCCTTTTTGAATATCTACATGCAAATCTTTTGTTCTGCTTAGTAAAATGCTGGAGGCATATAGTATTCAACACTCGTGTGACACGAGCGCTAGCAAAGGGAAACTTCGTTTCAAAAAGACAAGTTTCCCTTCCTTAATGGAATGACTCCCCGATGAAGTTTTGTTTTCAAAAAAAAGCACGACTCTCACCGTGCTTTTCTTTTATCTATAATCTAGGTTCTAGACTCTAATATCTAAACCTACATATTGCGTCTATACTGCCCACCAACTTCAAACATCGCATTCGTAATCTGACCTAAAGAACAGAATTTAGTGGCTTCCATCAGTTCAGCAAAAAGGTTTTCGTTTTTGATGGCTGCATCTTGCAATCTATCCAGACTCTCTTTGGCTTCTTTCTCAAATCGGTCATTTAATAACTCCAATGTCTCAATTTGATACTCTTTCTCTTCCTTGGTCGCTCTGATTACTTCACCAGGCGTTACGGTAGGCGAACCTTTAGAATTCAAGAAAGTATTTACGCCAATGATAGGGAATTCACCCGTATGCTTCAGCATTTCATAATGTAAGCTTTCTTCCTGGATCTTGCCTCGCTGATACATGGTTTCCATGGCGCCTAAAACGCCTCCTCTTTCTGTAATTCTATCAAATTCAGTCAAAACCGCTTCTTCCACAAGATCAGTCAACTCTTCAATGATGAAAGACCCTTGAATTGGATTTTCGTTCTTCGCTAAACCTAACTCCTTATTGATGATCAACTGAATCGCCATTGCTCTTCTTACTGAGTTTTCAGTTGGTGTAGTAATCGCTTCATCATAAGCATTGGTATGCAGAGAGTTACAGTTATCGTATATCGCATAAAGCGCCTGTAAAGTCGTTCTGATATCATTGAAATCAATCTCTTGGGCGTGCAGCGATCTACCTGAAGTCTGGATGTGGTATTTCAACATCTGTGCTCTGGAATTTGCTCCATATTTCTGCTTTAAGGCTTTTGACCAGATTCTTCTGGCTACTCTACCGATCACTGCATATTCAGGATCAATACCATTTGAGAAGAAGAAAGATAAGTTTGGACCAAATTTATTGATATCCATTCCTCTGCTCAAGTAGTATTCTACATAAGTAAACCCATTCGCCAAAGTAAAGGCTAACTGTGTAATCGGGTTCGCTCCTGCTTCTGCAATGTGATATCCTGATATCGATACCGAATAGAAATTTCTAACCTGATTTTCAATAAAATATTCCTGCACATCTCCCATCAATCGCAAAGCAAATTCGGTCGAGAAGATACAGGTATTTTGCGCCTGATCTTCTTTCAAGATATCAGCTTGAACGGTACCACGAACTACCGCCATGGTATCTTTCTTAATCTTTTCGTAAGTGTCTCTAGGTAAAACTTGGTCACCGGTTACACCTAGCAACATCAAACCTAAGCCATTATGGCCTTCTGGAATTTCTCCTCTATACTGAGGCTGAGTAGATCCCTTTTCTTTAAAAATCTTGTCGATTTTTTTCTTTACTTCGGCTTCCATGCCATTTTCTTTGATGTATTTTTCACATTGCTGATCGACAGCAGCATTCATGAAAAATCCAAGCAACATAGGTGCCGGGCCATTGATGGTCATCGACACAGAAGTCATGGCATGCGCCAGATCGAAACCAGAGTATAATTTCTTGGCATCATCCAAACAGCAAATACTAACCCCTGAATTCCCGATTTTCCCATAGATATCTGGTCTGTAATCCGGATCATTTCCGTAAAGCGTTACCGAGTCAAAGGCAGTAGATAAACGCTTAGCGGGCATCTCCATACTTACATAATGGAAACGCTTATTGGTACGCTCCGGTCCACCTTCGCCAGCAAACATTCTCGTAGGATCCTCCCCTTCTCTTTTGAAAGGGTAAATTCCTGCGGTATACGGAAATTCGCCAGGTACATTTTCCTGTAAATTCCATCTTAATAAATCTCCCCAGCTTTTATATTTTGGTAGAGATACTTTTGGAATTAGAGAATGAGATAATGACTCTGTATGCGTATCTATATTAATTTCTTTATCTCTCACTTTGAAAGTATAAACCGGGTCTTTGTAAGTTTGTACTTTAGCTGCCCATTCTTCAATCAAGAGCTTATTCTTCGGATCAAAATTCAACTCTTCTTTGGCATAGGCCTCTTCGAGTCCTTTGATTAAACGGTCTTTATCTTCTATATCCGAATCTTGTAAAGTCTCTATAGATTTACGATATCCATATAATTTGTCCGCAACTGCTGCTTGCTCTTCTACCCACTCATCGTAACCTCTGTTATTTTCTGAAATCTCAGATAAGTAACGCGTTCTTTTTGGTGGAATAATGAATACCTTTTCAGACATTTCATCCGTGATTTCAAAAGTAGATTTCAAATCAGCACCTGATTTTTCGGTTACTTTGGCCATCAATTCCTTATAAAGTGAATTCATTCCTGGATCGTTGAATTGAGAAGCAATGGTGCCATAAACCGGCATATCGTCTGGTTTCGATTCCCACAATCCATGGTTACGCTGATACTGCTTTTTAACATCTCTCAATGCATCCAAAGCTCCTCTTTTATCAAACTTATTAAGGGCAATAACGTCGGCAAAATCCAACATATCAATTTTCTCCAGCTGAGTGGCAGCACCGTATTCTGGAGTCATCACATAAAGTGAAGCATCAGAATAATCCAAGATCTGCGTATCCGACTGGCCAATTCCTGAAGTTTCTAAAATGATGAGATCAAAATTAGCTGCCTTCAAGATCGAAACTGCATCTTTCACATATTTAGAAATTGACAAATTACTTTGACGAGTTGCCAATGAACGCATATAAACTCTATCATTGTTTATAGCATTCATCCGGATCCTATCTCCTAAAAGAGCACCACCAGTTTTTCTTTTAGATGGATCTACCGAGATGATTCCTATATTTTTATCTTTAAAATCAATTAAGAATCTTCGTACGAGCTCATCAACCAAAGAAGATTTACCCGCTCCACCTGTACCTGTAATTCCTAAAACCGGTACTGACAAATCTTTTGCTTTCTCTCTTATTTTATCTAATTCAGCATTACTTTCTTCCGGGAAATTTTCTGCTGCCGATATCAGTCTTGCAATCGCTTTTACATCTTTCTTATCTACGCGACCTACTTCACCATTCAAATTCTGGCCAGTAGGATAATCACTTTGCTCCACCAAATCATTGATCATGCCCTGTAATCCCATGGAACGGCCATCATCAGGAGAATAGATTCGAGAAATACCGTAATCATGCAATTCTTTGATTTCTTCTGGTAAGATTACTCCTCCTCCGCCACCGAAGATCTTGATGTGGCTAGAGCCTTTCTCTTTCAATAGATCATACATGTACTTGAAATACTCAGTATGGCCCCCTTGATAGGATGTCATGGCGATGGCTTGTGCATCTTCTTGAATGGCAGTGTTTACCACTTCTTCAACAGCACGGTCGTGACCTAAGTGAATAACCTCACAACCAGTAGATTGGATGATTCTACGCATCACATTGATGGCTGCATCATGCCCATCGAATAGGGAGGCAGCAGTGACAATACGAACGTTATTTTTAGGCTTATAAGGAGCTACAGTTTGATGTGCAGACATATTTTTTAGTCGTTTAATTCGAATTACGAAATTACAACAATAAAGCTAAAGAATAAAGTCATTAGCGAACATTCGTTAGGAAAGGATATTGTAAAAATTATATTTTATGAGGTTGGGATTTGAGTTGTGGTTTTGTGGTGGTTTGGAAAATATTATGCGGTTTTGTTCTGCGATAGAATAGAGAAAACATGTGTAAAATGGGTGCAAATTTCAATTTATACCAGAGAGAAATGATGAAAAGCTTGATTCATTTGCTACAACTCACTATTTCATATTTTAACTTTAGGTTAAAATCAATTGATCCCTGTCTTCACAGGTATGACGCACAGATTTATATTGGCAAGTGTAGAAACACTAAGCATTCATTTGGATCATTTTTGATGAAAGACATTGGTACTTTTAATAGCTAAACATCCGATTGCAAATGAATCCTTTAAAAAGAGGAATTTCATCAATCCAAAAATTTCCACCTCCCCTATTTTTCTAAAAAACCCATTTTTCCTACTTTTACACTTAAACTAGAACCAAAACCCACAAATAATATGTCCCAACACAAGCTAACCGATATTGCCAAAATTGCCGTCCGCTATGTAAACACTACCAATCGCTTGATCTTTTTAACAGGTAAGGCTGGTAGTGGAAAAACTACTTTGCTGCGCTATATTATAAACAATACCTACAAAAATGTAGCCGTAGCTGCCCCTACCGGAATTGCAGCAATAAATGCAAAAGGAGTAACTTTACATTCCCTACTCCAACTTCCATTTGGCACTTTCATCCCTGAAGATAATGGAGTAGATTTCAGCCGAACCACTGAACAAATTAATACGCCAAAAACATTCCTGCAACAATTTAAAATGTATGGCAATAAACGTCAGATTATCAAAAATCTAGAGTTACTGATCATAGATGAGGTCAGTATGTTAAGGGCTGATATACTGGATTGCATGGATTTGATCTTACGAATGGTGAGAAAGAACCATCAACCTTTCGGTGGCTTACAAATCATGTTTATTGGGGACTTGAATCAACTTCCGCCCGTGATTCGCCAGCACGAATGGCAATACTTAAATAATTACTATAAAACAGGCTATTTCTTCGAGGCTCTAGCTTTACAGAAAACGGAAATGGTCTATATTGAACTGGACAAAATCTTCCGGCAGTCTGACCCTGAATTCACGTCCATTTTAAACCGATTACGAGATAATCATCTCTCTGACACTGATATCCAAATGCTTAATCAGCACTACGAGAAAGACGTGGAAGGATCCCAAAGAGAGGGCTACATCCATATCACTACTCACAATCGCAAGGCGGATCTACTCAATGAAAAGTCGTTAAAGTCTCTTGATGGAGAAGAGCAAAGTTACACAGCTGAAATCGAAGGTGATTTCCCCGAAAATATGTTCCCAATCCCTGATAAACTAAACTTTAAAATCGGGGCTCAGGTCATGTTCATAAAAAATGACAGCAGCGGAGAAGCAAGGTACTTCAACGGGAAAATCGGTGAGATATCCGAGATGAATGAAGAAACAATAAAAGTAAAACTGAAAGATCCTAAAGATGAAGTAACAGTAGAAAGATACGAATGGATGAACCAGCGATATAGTTTGGATAAGTCCACCAATGAGTTACAAGAAAAGTGGCTAGGAACTTTTAAGCAGTTCCCTTTAAAATTGGCATGGGCAATTACAGTTCATAAATCGCAAGGCTTAACTTTTGAAAAGGCCATCCTAGATTTATCCGATAGCTTTGCACCTGGGCAAATGTACGTTGCACTTTCAAGATTAACTGGTTTAAATGGATTGATTCTATCAGAACCCATAAGTAATATTCCATTTGAACTAGACAAAAATCTTCGTCAATTCGAGGACAATAAAAAAGATCCTACAGCCCTTAATCAGAATCTAGAATCAGACAGAAAAGCATTTTTGTTCAGTAAAGCAAGAGAGACTTTTGATTTTCAAAGCTTAATGAAGGAGCTGAATATTCATTTGGGCAGTTTCAACAAAAGTGAGAATCGGTCCTTAAAACAACAATACGCCAATTGGACAAGAGAAAAAAAGGAACAGTTAGAAGAGCTCTCCACCGTGGGGCTGAAATTCCAAAGTTCATTAGCTCATTATGAAGCCAAAGACGACTACTTGTCTGAGTTAGCTGAGAGAGTCAATAGTGCAGAAGACTATTTCAAACCTAAAGTCAAAGATTTGTTTGATTCATTTAAAGCACATTTGATTGACACCTCCAACCAAAGTAAAGTCAAATCTTATCTAAAGGAGCTAGAAAGCATTACGGAGCAATTGAAATCACAGCTTCTACAAATCAGTAAAACCGCCATGCTGGTAAAAGCAGCTGCAGAGAACCGTATTTTATCTAAAAAGGATTTACATCAGTCTTCGACCTTTGAGGAACAGAAAAAAGAATCTAAGTCAAAGAAAAAGAAAGCGAAGAAAGATAAAACACCCACAGCGGAAGTTTCATTTTCCTTATTCAAGGAAGGATTAAGCATTGATGAAATTGCAGCTAAGAGAGATTTCGTTCATGGAACGATCTTAGGACATTTAGCTCAATATATTGAAAGTGGAGATATTGATGCAACTGATTTAATGGATGCTACCAAGCTGGACCAAATATGCCAAGTGATGGCACTGGATGAGGTAAAAGGAAGTGCAGATGTAAAAGCTAGATTGGGTGATGAATTCACTTACAATGAAATTAAAATCGCATGGGGTCACTTCAAGAAAAATAATCAGAAGGAAAAAGCCCCTTAATCTCCAAAGGAGAAACAATCCATCACCTTTGAACACATGACCTGTGTGGAATGATAGATGGGATATGAACGCAACAGCGTTCCATGCTGGGGGTCGGTCATTTGAATTCTTGAAAACTCGAAACTAACTGCTCAGTTAAAAAAAGCATAAAACTAGTTGAGTTCAGTTGAAAGCCTGCCAATTTGTAATCACGTCAATCTAGGTCAGCTCATTTTTTGAAGAAAAGCGATCACTGCATCTTTTTCATCTGCCGAAAACCAAGTGAATTCTGGATCTCTTTTAAACCAAGTTAATTGCCTTTTAGCATATCTCCGGCTATTTCTTTTTAGCAATCTCACTGCTTCTGCTCTATCATATTCTCCTTCCAGATAACCAAATATTTCAGAATAGCCCACTGTTTGCATTGCATAAAGATGTTTGTATGGGTAAAGTGCTTCAGCTTCTTCAAATAATCCTTCAGAAATCATTTGATCCATTCTTAAATTAATTCTATCGTATAGTTCTTCTCTAGGGCGCTCTAAACCTATTTTTATGATATTAAATGGTCTATCAACTGCATTTTCTTGGGCTCTATAAAAGCTCATGTTCTTGCCAGTTGCACGATAAAGCTCTAAAGCTCTAATTAATCGTTGCGGATTATGCTGGTCTACAATTTCATAATATTCCGGATCAGCTATTACCAGTTCATTTTGCAAATGTTCAATTCCCTTTTCAGCATATTCTTCATTGAGTTCCTCTCTAATTTCTGTTGGAATTACAGGCATTTCATCAATTCCCTCGCAAAGAGCTTTTACATAAAGGCCAGAACCTCCGACTACCAAAATCAAATCATGTTTCATAAATAAGTCGTCCAATAATTTCAAAGCATCCTTTTCAAATTGTCCGACATTATATTCATCATGAATACTAAGCGAATTTATAAAATGATGTGGAATTCCGTCCATTTCTAGCTGAGTAGGTTTAGCTGTTCCAATCTCCATCTCCTTATAGAATTGACGAGAATCAGCTGAAATTATTTCAGACTTTAATCGTTTTGCCAAAAGAATAGATACTGAAGTTTTGCCCACTGCGGTTGGCCCTGCCACTATCACTATGGTTTTTGATTTTTTAGTCAAATTTGATATTTAAATTGATCTTAATGGTGTAAATTGAGATATAAAATTAAGAATTTTGGATTTACAAAAATACGATAAAGAACAACTAATAAAAGAAGTAGAGAAATTGCGCTTAGCACTCTACCAAAACAAATATTTGCTAAAAAATTCCAGACACCTGGAAAACAGCGTGTTCCCAGAAGAAGGAATTGATTTGAGTATGGAGTTCACTGAGGATGGTCGCATTGTAAAAACAAACAAAAATTGGCGCAAAAGTCTTGCCTATTCGAATCAGGATTTAAAACACATATTTATAAGAGATATTATTTTTCCTGATGATTGGCATAAGTTTCAAGATGCTGTTGAAAGAGTAATGCGGGATAAAAGCCAGGAGTTGGTAGAATTAAGGCTGAGCTCGAAGAATAATGATAAAATTCATGTTACAGGAATTTTGTTAAAAAATTTAAGTAACAGAAATGTAATTGCCAACTTTCAGGACATCACAAACCAAATCCATGCACAGAAAGCTCAGAATCTTTTCTATGAAATCACCAATCTGACCTTGAAAAGCGCTGACCTAGATGGACTATTTAAGGGCATCCATGAAAAACTAAAAGAAGCATTGGATGCAGATAATTTTTTCATTGCTCAATTCAGGTTTGAAAAGCAAGAGTTGTTCTTCCCTTATATTCATGATGAATTTATTGAAGACTCTCCTAAATCCACATCCTTTGGGTACAAAAAGGGGCTCTGTGAGTATATCTACCATCAGAAAAAATCAGTTCTCATGAAGGAATCCGACATAATGGATTTGATTCTTGAAGGAAAAATCAATCAATATGGTACAATTCCGAAAGCATTTCTAGGTGTCCCCTTCCAAACCGAAAAAGGAACACCTGGAGTTATCGGTGTTCAAAGCTACAGAGATGAAAATGCATTTCAGAACCGAGATTTGAAATTACTAAACTTCATTTCCAATCAGGTATTGCTGTCGGTAGAAAGAAAATTTATTGAAGAAAAAATCAGTACGCAAGCAGCTCGACTCCAATCAATCTTCAACAGCAGCAACCATATTATATGGTCTATAAACAAAGACTTTAGATTAACTTCATTTAATGCAAATTTTGAATACGAGTTCTTAAAATATTTTAATTTTAAACCTAAAATAAATTCTGATCTAACTGGTAAGTTCATCAATTCTATGATCCCTTTAGAAGCCTATGGGTTTTGGGAACAGAAATTCACTCAGTGTTTAAACGGGGAAACTTTAAATTTTGAGATAGAACTTCCTAATACGCAGGAAAACGATGCCGTTTGGAAAGAAATTTATCTTAATCCAATTTTTACTGAAAGTGGCGAAATCACAGGACTATCAGGAATTGCCCATGATATTACAGAAAAGAAAATTAACGCGCTAAATATTCAGAAAAGTGAATTGAAATTCAGAAATATTTTTGAATCCTTTCAAGATATTTATTTTAACTGCCGATTCAATGGTGAAATTATTTTAATTAGCCCCTCAGTAAAAGAAAATATTGGATATGAGCAAGATGAAGTGACGGGAAATAATGTAACCAATTATTACCTGTACACTAAAAAAACGAAAGATTTATTAAAGAAATTAGTATCCAGGAGAAGAGTGCAAAACTTTGAAGCCACCTTAATTACTCGAGACGGGAGACTGATAAATTGCATTTGTAACGTACGTCTTGTTCGGGATAAAGACAGTAGAGAAGTGACAATTGAAGGTGTGGCACGAGATATTACTAAACTAAAGCAAGCCAACAGAGAGCTATTACATGCTAAAAATGTTGCTGAAAACTCATTAAAAGTAAAAGAACAATTTCTTGCTAATATGAGTCACGAAATAAGAACTCCCATGAACGGTGTCATTGGGATGGTAGATTTGCTGTCCCAAACTCAGCTGAATCCTGAGCAAATGAACTTTGTATATACTATTAAGAAGTCATCAGAGACCTTACTGACGATTTTAAATGATATATTGGATTTGAGCAAAATTGAAGCGGGTAAAATGAAAATACAAACTCATGTTACCGATGTCAAATCCATTTTTGAGAAAGTCTTAAATCTTTTCAGCCAACAAGCCATGCAAAAATCAATTGATTTAAGCTTTAAAATCGATAGTGAAATTCCCAAATATCTAAAAATAGATGAAACAAGGATCATCCAAATTGTTTCTAATTTAACTTCGAATGCATTAAAGTTTACGGAGAAGAAGGGACGAGTTTTATTACATATTTCTAAGGAGATCAAAGATAATTTATACAGAATTGCTGTTGAAGATACTGGTATAGGGATATCAGAAAATGACCAACAACAATTATTCAAACTCTTTACTCAGGTTGACAATTCCAGTACCAAATCGTTTAGCGGGACTGGCTTGGGACTTGCTATTTCAAAACAATTAAGCAGTTTAATGGGCGGACAAATCGGAGTCAGTTCAGAACCGGATGAAGGCAGTGTATTCTGGTTTACCTTAATGGGAGAAGAACCAAGCGTTGCAGAAATTGAAGAATTTGAGAACAGTAAGCAAAATATCCCTAAGAGTTCAAGATTGACTTTTGAAAGTAACAATGCCCCTAAAATTTTGATTGTCGATGATAACACCATCAACAGGCAAGTTGCCAGCCAAATCCTTATGAAATCGGGCTTCAAAACCGACCTGGCTTTCAGTGGCCCTGCAGCTATAGAGAAGGTTAAAAATAATGAGTATGATCTGATTTTAATGGATATTCAAATGCCTATTATGGATGGAGTAACTGCTACAAAAGAGATTAAGAAACTTTCAAAAGCGATTCCGCCAATAGTGGCTATGACTGCTTACTCGATGAAGGAAGACCGTCAGCGATTTTTAGATATGGGCATGGACGATTACTTAGCCAAACCCATTGTCTCTAGTATATTATTGGATGTTATTCAACAGAATTTACCTGGATTCACGTCTAAAAGTAGTAATTCTGAAGAGAATACACCAAAAACGAGCAATGGTAATGAACTTGAATTAATAGATAAAAAAACGCTTCAGCAGCTTAGCAAATACGCTGACAAACCGACTATCAAATCCTTCTTTGAAGAGTTTGAAATTGAAGCAAAAAGTTTGATATTAGAGAGTATAAATGCAGAAAAGACCTCGGATATGGAGAAAATATTAAATAATTTGCATACACTTAAAGGAAATGCTGGAACATTAGGTATTCGCTCCTTAGAAGAACAGGCAAAAAAAATAGAATCCGACTTAAAAAAAGAAAAAACCGAAAAGCTAATGAAGGACTTAAATCATTTGTTAGATAATTTTAATAAATTTACCAACAATTATCAGTCAATATTAAAATAAGATGGCAGAAACTAAGAAAGTACTTATTGCAGAAGACAGCTCGGTAATCCAAAACCTTACCAAAAAAATTCTAATGATGCAAAATTACAGCATCCATTCCGCTAAAAACGGGGAACAAGTATTGAAGGCCTTAGAGTCAGATACTTTCGACATTATTTTAATGGACATTAATATGCCTAAAATGGATGGAATGGAATGTACTAGAGCGATTAGAGCATTGAATGACAAATCAAAATCCTCGATCCCAATAATAGCTATTACTGGTAATGCGAAAAACTACAGTATTGAAGATTTTAAAGAAGCTGGCATCAATGAGTATTTGCAAAAACCACTGAATTTTGACCAATTGGTAGAAACTGTGAAAAAATTAACCAATTAATCATGCTTTAACTGAACAAACTTATTATTAATTAGATTGTAATTAGTACATAGGTTAAAAGGTGTGTAATTAAATTTTAAACTTTAAATATGCAGGTCAAATACACAAAATCATTCCTCAACAAATTAGAAGATGTGTTTTCAGAATCTGATTACATGTTAAGATATGAAAAAGGAAATTTCAAATCTGGTTACTGTGTATTGAAAGATCAAAGCATCGTCATTATCAATAAATTTTTTGATACAGAAGGCAAGATCAATTGCTTAGTGGATATCCTTAAAAATATTGAATTAGACACCAAGACACTAGGTGATAAAAACAAAAATTTCTATTTAGAACTGCAACAAACAGAACTAGCACTTTGAAGGTAACATTTCTAGGAACAGGAACATCGCAGGGGGTTCCCGTAATAGCATGTGATTGCGAAGTATGCCAATCACTAGATTACCGGGATAAAAGATTAAGAACTAGCATTCATATTGAAATAGAAAACAAAAGTTTCGTTTTCGATACTGGCCCTGATTTTAGGACTCAAATGCTTAGAGAACGAATTAATCACTTGGATGCTGTTGTGTATACCCATGAACATAAAGATCATACAGCAGGTTTAGATGATGTTAGATCATATAATTTTAAGCAAAAAATGGATATGCCAGTATATGGCAGAAAGCAAGTGTTAGAACAAATTCAGAGAGAATTTTCATACATCTTTGCCAAGAATAAATATCCAGGAATACCTAAGGTTCAACTGTGCGAAATTGAAAACAAGCCATTTCAAATTGAAGGAATAGACATCGTACCCATTAATGTGATGCACCATCAGCTTCCGGTTTTTGGATATCGAATCAAGGATTTCACCTATATTACTGATGTTAACCACATCCCAGATGAGGAAAAGCATAAAATTAAAGGAAGTAAAGTAGTTGTGTTAAGTGCATTGCAGAAAAAAACACATCTTTCGCATTTCAATCTTGAGCAAGCTGTAGCTATGGTCGAAGAACTGGAGATTCCACAAGCCTATTTTATTCATATGGGTCACAGAATAGGTTTGCATAAAAATGTAGAAGAAGAACTACCTGAGGGTATGAAATTGGCTTATGATGGACTTCAAATAGAACTTTAAAATGCATAATAACTATTATGTGTTTCGACAATTATCAAAAGAATTAGAGGCTAAAATAAGCAAGACTGAATTATTGGCTTGTTTTAGTCAGAGTCGAGATGAATTAATTTTAGGGTTCAGTAATGTATCAGGAGATTTTTACATCAAGGCCTCCTTACTACCTGAGTTTTCTTGTTTAAGTTTTCCTAATCAATTTGCCAGAACAAAAAGCAATAGCGTGGATTTATTCCCTGAGTTTATTGGCAGGAAAGTAGAATCTATACAGCAATTTGAAAATGAAAGATGTTTTGCAATCCACTTTGAAGACAACTACGCATTATTATTTAAAATGCATGGGAATCGCTCAAATATCATTGGTTTTGAATCAGAAAAAGCATTTGAACTATTTAGAAACAGCTTTCCACAAGATTTAGAACTTCAATTAAATGAATTAGACAGGCCTATTGATCAAGTAAAGGAGGCTTTCTTCCAATTTGATGGTAACTACCAAAAGCTATTTCCGACTTTCGGAAAACTCATTAAACAATATTTTCAAAGTATTAGGCTCAATGAAAAAGAATTAGAAGAGCAATGGGAAATCATTTCTTTACTAGAGTCAGACATTAGAAATCCTAATAAATTCTATACCATTTTATGGAATGATGAAATTCATTTTTCACTATTCAAACTTGGAGATATTATAAAAGAAGAGGATAGTTGCTTAGAAGGTATCACTCAATTCTATTATACCTACTCCAAAGAAAATTTCATACGAAAAGAGAAAAAGCGACTTGCCAAGCAGTTGGAAAAGCAAAGGAATCAGAGCATTAACTACATCAAAAAATCAAACCAAAAGCTCGAAGAAGTGCTTGAAAAACCTGGCTATAATCAATTAGCTGATATATTAATGGCAAATATGCATCAAATCCCACCACACGCCAAAGAGGTTGAGCTTTTCAATTTTTATACTAATCAAAATATTATAATACCTCTAAAATCGCATTTAAGTACGCAAAAAAATGCCGAAAACCTTTATAGAAAATCAAAAAATCAGAAAATTGAACTCGAGCAGCTAGAAGCTTCCATCAAACAGAAAGAGTTAGAATTGAAAGAAGTAGAGCATAAGTTATCTGATGTTAATGCTGCAGAGGACATCAAATCTATCAAGAAATTAATTAAACAAAATCCGCAGAAGGAAAGAGCTCAAGTTGAATTAAAAGTACCTTACAAAAAGTTCGAATATGCCGGATTTACCATTTTAGTTGGGAAAGGGGCTAGAGAAAATGATGAACTGACTTTAAAATTCGCCAAGAAGAATGATTTATGGCTGCATGCCAAAGACGTTACAGGTTCTCATGTGGTTATCAAACAACAGAGCAGTAAACCATTTCCTCCGTTAGTTGTAGAAAAAGCCGCACAAGCTGCCGCATTCTACTCAAAAAGAAAATCAGATAGCTTAAGCCCAGTCATTGTAACGCCTAAGAAATATGTTAGAAAGCCTAAAGGCCTACCTCCAGGTTTAGTGCATGTGGATAAAGAAGATACGATTTTAGTAAAACCCGAAGCTTGGTGGATTGAAACCACAAAGAAAAATTAGAGTAAAAGCAATGACCAAAGGCGTACTTATCAGGCCTAAAAACTCCACAAAAAAGAAATGGTATCAAAGTATCTCTGATGCCATTTAAATATTTTTTCTATTGTACAGTTGTAAAGCTATTTTAGATAGCCCCAGATCAATCACTAAAAAAACTATTCCCTCTCTATATTTATTGCTAAATCATTACTCACAGCATCAAATACAAAATCCTGATAAATATTTTTAACATGATGATTATAATCCAATAATGCTCTGGTTTCATCCTCAGAAGCCACTAAGATCAAGCTCTCAGCATCTGGATTTTGAATATTTAAATTAACTCCAATTAGTTCAAATACCTCTCTAATGTTTTGCTTTTCCCATTCTGCACCCATGTAAAAGTAATATCCGCTACTGCCATCAGCAACATATACCAATTGATTAAATACCGCATCTTTTATAGAATTCAATTCCTCAATCTTAACTTTCGGAATTATTATGTCATAATCATAATCCACCAATTGAACAGTAATGGAATTATTGATTTTTTCAACACTATTAGTTAATAATGTACTTTGAGCATTTGCTTTCAGCGTTAAACCAAACAAAGTAATCATAACTATGATTCCTACAAGTACATACTGCTTAACCGGCTTTAAGATATTTGGATACGTTTTCATAACAATTGAATTTTGCTTTTTTATTTATATTCAAATGTCACAAGATTCCCACTGCCAAACATTGGGACAATGCGGAAATTTAGATTAGGTGATTTACCTAATTTCTACCAATGATAGCTATTTAACACCTCTGTCCATCGTTTTAAAATCTTGAAAACACCAGAAGGAATTAACTACAAGGCACAAAAAAAGTCAATGCGAGATCTCGCATTGACTTCTAAAACCAACAAAAAATAAAAAACTATTCTCTCTCTAAATTTATTGCTAAATCATTACTTGCAGCATCAAATACAAAATCCTGATAAATATTTTTAACATGATGATTATAATCCAATAATGCTCTGGTTTCATCCTCAGAAGCCACTAAGATCAAGCTCTCAGCATCTGGATTTTGAATATTTAAATTAACTCCAATTAGTTCAAATACCTCTCTAATGTTTTGCTTTTCCCATTCTGCACCCATGTAAAAGTAATATCCGCTACTGCCATCAGCAACATATACCAATTGATTAAATACCGCATCTTTTATAGAATTCAATTCCTCAATCTTAACTTTCGGAATTATTATGTCATAATCATAATCCACCAATTGAACAGTAATGGAATTATTGATTTTTTCAACACTATTAGTTAATAATGTACTTTGAGCATTTGCTTTCAGCGTTAAACCAAACAAAGTAATCATAACTATGATTCCTACAAGTACATACTGCTTAACCGGCTTTAAGATATTTGGATACGTTTTCATAACAATTGAATTTTGGTTTTTATTTATATTCAAATGTCACAAGATTCCCACTGCCAAACATTAGGGCAATGCGGAAATTTAGACTAAGTGATTTACGTAGAAAGAATTTAAAACTTATAATGTACAATTGCGGGATATGGTATGGAAGAGAACCATCAGGACCAATTAAATACTTTCGCAATCGATCTTTTTAAAGCTACCTCAATCCTCCAAAATCCGTAGTTTAGCAAAAGTCAAAAGAAGTGTTTTTTCGCCAAAATTCTCAAATTCGATTGTGGCTTTTCTATTAGCTCCCTGAACATCCATTTTCTTAACTTCACCAAAACCAAATTTAGGATGTTCGACTTTCATACCGGCATCTAAAGACCTAGTATCACTGGGTGCGAAATCGGGTGATGGAGTATGCAGTTTCTTGCCAGGCGGAACTGCCTTTCTTTCCGTCTTTCGTTGGGCAACCAAATTCTTGGCGTATACGCTATTACTACTGCCGTTATTCAAATTGCCCATTGGTTCGGAACGGTTGAACTTTCTATCTACCTTAACGAATTCTGGGTCAATTTCTTCAATAAAACGGCTAGGTTCACAATTTTTCAATCGACCAAAGCGATAACGGGTTAGAGCGTAGCTTAAAGTGACTTTCTCCATTGCCCTTGTTAGCGCAACATAAAACAACCTTCTCTCCTCCTCTAGGTCTGCACGGCTGTTCAACATCATTTGTGAAGGAAATAAATCTTCTTCCATTCCCACGATAAATACGTGTTTAAACTCTAAGCCTTTAGCAGAGTGAATAGTCATTAAATTAACATGATCATTATTTTCTTTATCCTCATTATCAGCATCTGTGAGTAAAGCAACATCTGCTATAAATGCTTCTAAGGATTTATCTTCCTGCTGCTCGTCATCCACAAACTCTTTAATAGCATTAAGCAACTCTTGAACGTTTTCGTATCGATTTAAGCCTTCAATAGTCTTATCATCATATAATTCCTTCAACAAGCCGCTTTGTTTAGCAATAAATGCTGCAGTATCATATGCATCAGCTTTTTCCAATCTAATCTTAAATGATTTAATGAGGGTTACAAAATTATCAACCGCATTGGCCGCTCGACTTGGCAATACTCTTTGGCTCTTTTGCAATACTTCCCAAATCCCAAGCTCATTTTCATAAGCTCCTACAACAATCTTATCAACTGACGAGGCACCTATCCCTCTTTTCGGTAAATTAATGATCCTTCTAAATGATTGCTCATCATTGTGATTAATTGTGAAACGTAGATATGCTAGTAAATCTTTGATTTCCTTCCTTTGGTAAAATGATAAACCACCATAAATTCTGTACGGAATATTACTTTTCCTTAAAGCTTCCTCCATAGCACGTGATTGGCTGTTTGTTCTATAGAGTATGGCGAAATCTTTATTTTCAAGCTTTTTATTATTCTTATCTTCAAAAATAGAAGAAGCCACTAATCTTCCTTCTTCATTATCCGAAGTAGATTTAATAAGGTGCACCAACTCCCCATCATCATTCTGCGTCCAAATGTTTTTCTTCAGCTGAGCCGAGTTTTTCAGAATTACAGAATTTGCTGCATTCACTATATTTTGAGTACTTCTATAATTTTGCTCCAATTTTATCACCCTTAAATCAGGATAATCTTTTTCAAAGTTTAAGATATTCTGAATATTGGCTCCTCGGAATGCATAAATACTTTGAGCATCATCCCCTACTACACAAATATTCTGATGGACCGATGAAAGTCTTTTAGTTATCAAATATTGAGAAATATTGGTATCCTGAAACTCATCAATCATCACATATTTAAATCGCTGCTGGTACTTATTAAGCACATCTAAGTGATCACGAAAAAGTACATTAGTATTGAACAAAAGATCATCAAAATCCATAGCTCCAGAGCGAAAGCATCGTTGGACATACTCCTTATAAATAGCCCCCATCTTGGGCTTTTGCGCTTGCTCATCTTCCGAGACATAAACAGAATTGTTCATATAATTCTGCCACGAAACCAGATTATTCTTAGCCCCTGAAATTCTATTATAAATTATGTTTTGTTTATAAACCTTATCATCCAAGCCCATTTCCCTTACAATGGCTCTGATCAGTGATTTTGAATCTTCAGTATCATAAATAGTGAAATTGCTAGGGTAACCCAATTTATCACCTTCCGCCCTAAGAATTCTGGCAAAAACTGAGTGGAAGGTACCCATCCATAGATTTCTGGCGTCCGTTCCCACTACCCTTTCAATCCTATCACGCATTTCACGTGCAGCTTTATTGGTAAAAGTTAATGCTAAAATGCTAAATGGGTCCACATTTTTAGTCGTAATCAGGTGGGCAATTCTGTATGTTAGCACTCTAGTTTTTCCAGAACCAGCACCTGCAATAATCATAGTAGGGCCTTCTAGATTCTCAACGCCTTCTCTCTGCGGGGGATTCAAATGACTTAAATAATCCATAGGACAAATTTATAATCTAATTGCCAAGGAGCATCGCAAAGGGAGAGGAAATATCGAAAATAATTTTGGTGCGAGCGGAGAAATTCAATGTAAATACCGAGCATGCCAGTATAAAATTATATTTGCATATATTCTACATAAATAAAAAACAGAAATATGCCTTGGTAAACTTACTCTAACAAAGCCTACAAACTATCCAACATCTCTTCCACCGCTTCATAAACCATATCAATCTCCTCTTTTTTGATGATATAAGGAGGCAAAATATAAATTACATTTCCAAGAGGACGGAGTAAAATATCCCGCTCCAAAAAGAAAGGGTAAAGTTTATGACGTACTTCATTCACATATGAAGTATCTGAATCCGTTTTCAGCTCTAAAGCAAATATGGTTCCTAATACTCGGCTATTTAGCACTTTAGGATGCTTCGATATTTGCGCATTAAAATCGCTTTGCCATTGACTTATTTTCAATATCTGATTTCGAGTATAATCTTCAGTTAACAAATCAAAACTGGCAATGGACGCTGCACATGCTATAGGGTTCGCTGTAAAGCTATGACCATGAAAAAAGGTTTTCATGATATCGGTACTTTTATAAGGATCCATAATTTTAGCTGTACACGAAGTAACGCCTAAAGCCATGGTTCCGCCCGTTAAGCCTTTAGAAAGACAAAATATATCGGGCTTATTTCCCAAATAGTCAGAAGCGAAATATTTGCCTGTTCTTCCAAAACCTGTAAATACCTCATCTGCAATGCAAATCACATCATGCTCTTGAGCAATATTAATAAGTTTATCTAGTAGTTCGGCAGAATACATTTTCATCCCTGCTGAACCCAAAACTAATGGTTCAAAAATAAAAGCCGCTACCTGCCCTGAATCTACTAATTGATAAAATTGCTGAATTAGTTCATCATCCTTACCCTGAGTTGGCATAGGCAGGAATTCCACTTCAAACAAGAAAGGTGAAAAGGGAGCAGAAAAGGGACCTCTGTCCCCTACAGACATTGCACCAAAAGTATCGCCATGGTAAGCACCTTCAAAAGCGATTACTTTTTTACGCTCTTCGTTTCCTTTGTTATACCAATACTGAAATGCTATTTTCAAGGCAACTTCATTTGCGGTACTCCCATTATCAGAATAAAATATTTTAGATTGATTTTCAGGTAAAATAGAAAGTAATTTCTCTGCTAATTCAATCGCGGGCTGATGTGTAAAACCTGCAAAAATAACATGTTCCAAATTTTGAGCCTGTTTTGCAACAGCTTCGGCAATCTTAGGATGGCTATGTCCATGTAAATTCACCCACCAACTGGAAATGGCATCCATGATTTTTCTACCATCTGAAGTATGCAGATACATCCCTTCTGCTTTCTGCACCATGATATGTTCAAATCCATTGACCAATTGTGTAAATGGATGCCAGATACTCTCACTATCTCTTTCTAACCAGTTCATAAATTCTTTTTTAATTCAGCTGCGTATCTTCTGACCACTTCATGATTAATCTCTTTTTCCTCTTGTATTCTCAACAAACAAGGATAGCCACTATGTTTCAAAATAATGTCTTCACTTGCCGGATTTGAAGCCCCATTAAATACAATGCCTTTCACCTCCACCCCTCTTCTATTCAACTCATTAATAGTCAATAAAGAATGATTGATGCTCCCCAGATATAGATTTGCTACCAAAATCACAGATACACCCCATTTTTGAGGGAAGTCAATTACAAATTCATTTTCATTTATGGGAACCAAGACCCCGCCAGCCCCTTCAATAACCAAATGATCATTATCAGTTTTTGGGATGTCAAAATCTTCGACTTCTAATCTGACCTTATCGATTTCAGCAGCATAATGTGGTGATGCAGGAGTATTAAGGACGTATTTCTCTGGAATCAAATCTGACTTTAAATTGCTTAATAAGCCTCCAACATAATCAGTATCCCGCGGATATCCTGCTTGAATAGGTTTCCAATAATCGGCTTCCAAGGCCTCACAAATTATGGCACTAAAAAGTGATTTACCACTGTCAGTGCCTATTGCTGTTATAAAGTAGTTCATTGAAAATACTGATTGATACGATGACACAAATTTGTAATTTCTTCCTCAGAATTGAAAGCATGCAGGCATATCCTGACCCTTTCTTTTCCTTTTGGTACAGTCGGACTCAAAATCGGTCTGATGTCGAATCCCAACTCATTTAAATACTTAGAAAATTCAATAGTGTTTTCTGAACTATCCCAAATAATTCCTTGTACGGGGTGAAAACTATCCAATTTTGGAATTGAAGGGTGGAGATTACTTCTGAATAACTCTATATTGTCTTTAAGTTTTTCCCAAAGTTCCGGGTGATGCTTTCGATATTCTAACGCATTTTGAATAGATGCAATACTGTGATATGGTAAAGCAGTGGTGTAAATAAACTGTCTGCTGTAATTAATCAGATACTCTTTCAAAATTTCACTCCCGCAAACAGCCGCACCATGTGCACCCGTGGCCTTTCCGAAGGTATAAATTCGAGCCAATATATCATCTTCAATTCCCAATTCACAGCATAATCCAAATCCGCTTTCTCCATATAAACCTGTTGAATGCGCCTCATCCACGATGATTGCAGCTTCATATCGATCCGCCAAATTCACTATTTCTTTTAAAGGAGCTTGATCTCCGTCCATAGAATACACGGATTCCACAACTATAAATTTATTGCCTTCAGCCTTTTGAAGCTTTAATTCCAAATCGTTTAAATCATTATGCTTAAAATTAAAATATTTGGCCCTGCTTAATCTAACACCTTCCTTAATGCAAATATGCGAAAGCTCATCCATTAAAACGGTATCCCCTTTTTGAGGAACAGAAGATAACACACCCAAATTGGCCATATAACCTGAATTGAATATTAAAGAAGCCCGAGCATTAAAAAAACCTGACAAATGATTCTCCAATTCTTCATGGTAATATTTATTTCCACTTAACAATCTTGAGCCTGCAGCGCCATTATCCACGAATTTTGAGGGTATGCTATTTATCTCATTAATTTTAGCTAATCCTAAATAATCATTGGAACTGAAATCGATTAAATCCTTATCAATTTTTTTCAGATAGCGATATCCACCAAATCCTTTTCTTTTAGCTAATATATTTTCTAAATGTGATTCTCCTTTCGTCTTATTATTCATGGAATTAATCGGTGAAAGTATAACATTTATCTTAAAAAACGTTATACAAATTCAAACACTAAAATTAATGAAGATGAAGAGGATTTTAACATTAACCGCATTATTATTTTTTATTGGGATAAGTGCAAAGGCACAAATTTTTACTATTGGTCCTAAATTAGGAATTAGTAATACCACCTTAAGTTTAAAGGATAATGTAGACGCTTACCAAGCCGGGGATGCCAAGTACAGTTACCATGGTGGGGTATTTGCCAGAATTAAAATTACAGGATTTTACATACAACCAGAAGCCTATTTCAATTCCGTAAATGGAGAATATACAGATGCTTCTGATCCAAATGATGTAAAAACTCTTGAGTTTGACCAAAATAAAATCGATATGCCAATTTTATTTGGCTGGAAAATGGGGCCTTTCAGAGTAAACGCAGGGCCAGTTGCAAGTTTTAATCTTGGCGATGAAGTTGATTTTGATAATTCAGTATCAGAATATAAAAATGCAGTTTTTGCATATCAGGCAGGAATTGGTTTAGATATTTCAAAGCTTACTGTCGATTTAAGATATGAAGGTAATCTAAGTAATCAAGCCGTCTTAGGAGAGGATGAAGCGAAAGTGAAAATCAACCAAATCATGTTAAGCGTTGGTTTGAAACTACTTTAATTAGTCAAAGTAAGGCAAGTAAGAGCCTTCTTACTTGCCTTTTTTTATATACCGTCCTGACTTAGCGGAATATCAGAATAACGTAATTCTAACCCATCAGTAAGAACAATATGTCCTGGCTCACCCCTTTCATTCAATAAATGCAAGCTACTTTCACTAATTTGATAAGCATATTTAATTTTTAAAACTTCTGTAAAAGAAAATGAATTTTTCTTCACGCTATTTAAATCACTGTCAAAAAGAGATGAATAGAAATTTTTGCCATCCTCTGAAGAAGAAACCAAGACAATTCCTGCATCGGTTTGAAAAACACCTTCAAATTTCCCATTTATATCAATTTGCTTGCTGGCATATTCGGAACTATCGGGATGGAATTTGACTACAGTCATAAAACTAGGCCACACAACATCCCCTAATCCATCTCCTTGATAAAAAGCCATTTGCATATTGCTATTCCGTAATGAAATTAATTCAACAGGTTTTTCTTGAGTGTCAATCAGAATATCATTCTTAATCTCACCCTTTTCATTGGACAGTATAATGTGATTCACAAAATCCAAAGAATCTATATGGCTCTCAAAAAGTAAATAATTTAAATCACCGCCTCCCACAACATTTATGTTCGTAACATTTTGCCATGCGCTATTGGACTCATATTTTGATGGAACTGCATTGTACCATTGGATTTTGGATCCATTCTTTGCAGCATAAAATGCTTGCGGGACACTGTCCGTATTTAAATAATAACCTCCGATATATTCTAAATCATTCACATTGGTTTTGGAAAAATTGATGTATGCTATATTTTTCTCCAAGGAATCATAATCATTCATAGGGTTTTGCCATTTGTAATTTAATCCCTTATAGCTCGGTATTTCTTGAGTAAAAGGACTTTCGAACTGATCTATAATCTGCGTTTTTAATCTATTGGCTGTTTCACCTCTAATATTGAGCAATTCTGTAGCTTCTGATTTAAAGTACGTTTTAAAGTCTTCAGTTCCATTGTAATACTTCTCGTAAAAATCCTTATTCTTATTTAAGTTACTAGCAATGAGCTCACTTCCATATTTATTAAGATCATTCTCAAGCGTAATAGTTTGTTGAAAAACCCTATTTATTGAATACAACTTCACTTGAAAGGAAATCTCACTGGCGGTATCATATACGGACAAATTCTTTTGCTCATTTAATAAATCAAGTTTATCGTCTTTATATTGAAAAACATTTGCAACAGGAGAATTCAAATCATACTTTCTAATTTTATAAATTGCTTTCTTCTCAATTGGGTCAACATCAATTGAATCATTCGGCTGCCAATTTCTCATTTGTGAAAAGCTATTTTCAAGTTTATCTTCAATAGTTTCAATGTCATTTCTTAATTGACCTATTTCGGAATTTATAATGTTTTTCACTTGATTAACCCATGTAGCATAATCCCATAACTGAATGTTATCAACCAAAAATTCTGTTTGGATGACCAAGCCATCTAATCTATAGGTTTGAATATCATTAAATGTCAATTTTTGATTCAAATCAAATGGGGGATAGGCATTTGCTGCTTCTTTATACTTTTTGAAATAATAAAGTGTTGAATCGTAACTAGCTTTAATCAACTCAAATCGAGTTTCCAATTCATCGTCATATAATAGATAGATATCTTTTAATGAGCTATAATCTCCATTAATTCTCACAAAATTTTTGGAAGCTAAGTCATATTGCTCCACCATCTTCATGAAATTCTGATAAATTGGTGGCATGTATGTAAGAAAAGAATCCGCCTCCTTTAAACCCTTTTGATGTACAATTTGGATCGCTTCGAATTCAACAACTGGCTTCCCATTTCTTTTAAATTCATTAGTGAAATTGGGATAATGCCAGGCATTTCTTCTGACCTCTTTATCATCAATTAAATCTCTTGCACGACCAAATAGCAGTTTTGCTCTTCCCGCATTGGAAATGGCAGCTTCATAATCGGAAATAGGGTGAGCATTTATATAACGCTCTTCGAACATCATGGCTAGTTGTATATTAGTAGCAGGATGATCATTATTATTTTTGAAGAAATCGAACAGAAGTGGAAAAACTAATTCGCTACTATCACCCAAAAAGTAGGGATTAATGTCGTCCTCATAATCCAATTCAACTTGAGCATAAATCACATTTGGCAATAAAATTAAAAGCGATATGATATATATAAATCTTTGCATATTCCTTAATCGTTTTGAGCCAACTTAATATCCAAAATTTTCAATTCCACTCTTCGGTTTTTAGCCCTATTTTCTTCAGAGTCATTAGTAACCACGGGATTTGATTCGCCATATCCTTCAGAAATCAATCTTTCTTCGTTGACACCATTACTTGTAATATAGGCAATAACACTATTGGCTCTTTCTTTAGAAAGCCGTACATTATATAGAGCTGCTCCAATATCATCAGTGTGAGCAGCGATTTCAATTTTCATGCTTGGATAAGATTGCATTAATTTTATAACTCTGTCCAGCTCCTCAAAACTGCTTTCGAATAAATCGGAAGAATTTGACTCAAAATAAATATCCTTTAAGGTCAGGTTAGCATCTTTTGCTAAGGGTTGTAATTTCAATTCTACCCCTTTGCTGTCTTCCAAGATCTCCCCTGTTTTCTCATCTATTGTTTGCAATTTCCCCTCTTTTGTAATTCCAATCTCTGTAGAATTAAAAGCATACCCCCTATCACTAGAAGCTTCCACCATGTATCGATCTCCTACTCGTAGATTAATAGTTTGGTTTCCTGAAATAACAATCTCCTCATTTCTTGTTTTATTTCTGATAATCAATTGTGATGAAGACACAGATCCACCACTCAACAAATCATTGACGTTTATAGGCACCCCTACTTTCTCGGGAACCAATTCAATATCCTGTTCATATTCTCGGTACAAAATCAGGCCTCTTAAATCAATTGAAAAGCTTTTAGGTTTGAAATTCTCGCTTTCAACCTCAATATTGTATGCACTTCCAATAGGTAAATTAACTCTCGTCTTCCAGTTTTCACCGTCAGACTCCACCACATCAATAGTTCTACCTACATCATTTTTCACTGTGATCGTGGATTTTAAAGGATCATATAATTCAATATCGTAAATGTTTACATTTAAATGTGCAGTAGTGAACAGATCAATATTCTTTTCATATTCTTGGTAACTTTCTATGTCTCGTAGATCATAATAATAAAGGGCACTGCTAAAGTCCTCTTTTTTCACCTCCAGGTTGTAGGCTCTTCCTGCTGAAAGCACAATTGAATAATAACCATCGGAAGGATTGTTGTCGAAACTAGTAATCAATTCAGAGGTATTGGCATCAGTGATTCTTAAAGAGGCTGTGAGTGGACTTTGACTATCCGCATCCCTTATTAAACCTTGAATCGTAACATTTTGAAATTGCCGGTATTCCTCAGGGATTTCTACACTATAAATATCATCTTTTTTAGAAAAATACATGATATCTCCAGAAGCAGAAATACAAGAGAAAAGATCGTTATCTGTTGTATTCACATACTGAAGAGGCACTGGGCTTTTCCAATCACCATCTGCATTCAATTGTGTTTGGTATAAATCAAAACCTCCCATTCCCCCTTCTCTTAGCGATGCAAAAATCAGGGTCCTATTATCCGCCATAATTTTTGGAGCTTTTTCGCATCCTAAATTAACAGGATAGGGTAAAATTCTAGGTTCTGTCCATCCAGAATCTGTCTTTTGAGTAACATATAATTCGTAACAAAATTCTGAAACACCCGATGGTGTATTTTTACTGTTTCTGGCGAAGTACAAGGTCTTTCCATCAGTTGTTATTGTTGGGAAACCTTCAAAGCTTCTGGTATTTACATCTGGCCCCAAATTTTGAGGTTTAGACCAGCTATCCCCGATTCTTTCTGAATAATAAATATCCTCCGAGCCTTGTCCACCATCAAAGGAGGCATGAAAATAAATTCTATTGCCATCATAGCTGAAATTTGGTCCGCTGATCACATCTACAGAATCCCCAAAATTATTGATACTATCTAATGATATTTCATCGGCCCATGAACCGTTTTCCTCTCTAGTCAAGTATAATTTCCAAGACCCATCTTTATTAGATTCATAAATTAGAGTTCTACCGTTTGCACTAATGCTGGGCGCATACTCTGTGAAATTTTCTGTGCTGATTTCACTCACTATCTGCTTCGGGTAAATTGAATCAAGCACCTGCTCCAGAGAATCTTTTTGGGATTGTGATAACCCCAGAAAGCTCGACAAAGAAAATATAATAAATAAGAATATTTTTTTACAATTCTTCATAGTGCAGTTTATTCTCCAATAATTGTAAAAGCAGCCCAATAATAAGGTTGTGGGAACTCCTCTTTTATTTTCATTTGCGCTTTTCGAAATGATGTAAACTTATCATCTCCCTCCGTCCAATTTTTATAAAATTCGGTCATCAAAAGTTGGGTTGTATAGTCATTTACTGTCCATAAACTCATTATTAAATTTTCAGCCCCTGCTACTAAAAATGCTCGTTGTAGTCCATAAACTCCTTCTCCATTTTTTACATCGCCAAGTCCGGTTTCACAAGCAGAAAGTACCACCAGTTCCGTTGCATCCAAATTCAGATTCATAGTTTCATAAGCCGTCAGTAGCCCGTCTTCAAAGCTGTTTTCGTATGGTAAGCCTCCTGCTAGACCAATAGAAGCACCTGAAAGCAATATCCCTGATCTTAAAAGTGGATTTTCTTCTTTACCTTGATTTTCTACTCCTGAAATTTTATTGTCCGCATTATATGCTTTAAAGAAACCATGAGTGGCAATGTGTAAAATATTTGGAGCAGTTAAACTGTCGATCAGAATTTCATTGGCCTCTTCGTCCAGATATTTCTTGACTGACCAATTATTGGCTCTTGTCATGGAATCAATGGCATTTATCTCAATTTTCGTACCTGGAAGTGCAGGAATACCACCGGTAAAATTCCTCATAAGCCCCACATTTTGAGCTTCTAAATTCATTTCATCTGCAGGTCTCCCTAAGGAAAAATCAGGTGAACCAATCAAAACCAGACTTGGGAACTCGTGAAAATCACTTTCATTTGCCTGAATTTTGTCAATTGAATTAGCCTTTGGCTTTCTATTTTTAATTAAATCACGTGAACTTGTAATGATCCTGATATTTTCTTTCTCAAGAAGATATTGACTTAGATGCTCACTATATAAAGTATTGATATTAATCTTGTTATAAATCCCATCCGGGCTAATGAATAATTTATCTAGCCCTTCCGGGATCTTTTCATCTACCCACTCCCATAGGTTTTCATAAGAAATCTTATCCATTAACTTGAATTTAATCAGGTTTTGATAGGCATTAAAATATTGCTTTTCGATTCTTCTTCCTTCCTGTAATACTGCAATTTCAGGTTCATCCATAGTATCTGTTAAAATGAGACCCGCGTAGACTATTGAATCATTTTTCAAACTCTTTTTGACCCTCACTAACTCCACAACCCCTGTATTGGGTGCCAAACGTTGTTGAAGTTTTTTCCAATTAATACTGTCAGAGCCAAATCCTGCATTAAATAAATTAGACTTTATACTCAATTCCTTTTCCATATTATTAATTGAGGCTTCCAAATACTCCAAATCAATGCTTTGAGCTAGTAGTTCCTCCTTAGTGTAGGAATAATATTGTATAGCTTTTTCTTTTTTATCTTGCCAATTCTGGAACAATATTACCAATTCCTGATCTCCGCTATTAAGGATCTTATTCCTCATCTTAGCTGATGCATTAAGCAACATAGCCTTGGTAGCTAATTGTAAGTCAAATAAATCTTCCTTCAATTTGGGAATGGTCTCGTAGTTCTCAATAGCAAAATCTTTGTATGCTTCAAAAACCGGATTTACTTTATGATAGAAAGCCGATTTCTCGCTCTCACTCATAGATGGGAAGTATTCTTTGAATAAGAACAAATAACTTTTAACAGAGGAATTAAATAAAGCATATGCTGAATCAATTTCATTTTCAACTTGCTTCAAAATACCCCAGCCATAGAGAGTGAAAATATAATCAGGATGATTTTCACCTAAAACATCCCTTCTTAGTTTAGTTACTTTTGCAAACAGCGAATCTGCTTTTACATGCTTGCCTTGTTTTTGATAAAGAACAGCTAAATTGTACTGAGTGCTTGCAAATGTTGGATTTTCCCTCCCGTAAACAGCCTTATCTATTACTAATGATTTTTCGTAAAGATCTTCGGCTTTCTCGTAATCTTCATTGGTTAAATATAGAGATGCTAAATTATGCAAAGTCGTGGCATATTTCGGATGCTGCATACCATAAATGATGGAATCTAATTCCAAGGCTTCGTTGAGCAATGGCAGGGCCTGGTCCACATTTCCTTCCGTCTGAAAAATGGATGATAGATTTTCTATGGAAGAGACATAGGAAGGATGAATTTTACCTAATTTTTCGGTGTAAGTAGCTATAGCTTTTTCCAAATTACTTTTGGCCTCCTTTAAATTTCCAGTGCTTTGGTAATACAACCCCATTCCAGAAAGGGCATCTGCATGGGCTACACTCTGGCTTCCGAAAACAGTTTTAGATAAATCTACTGTTTTTCTAAAATACTGCTCTGCAGTTGGGTAATCAGCTTCTGCCAATTTAACTAAAGCCAATTTTGAATATACATTTAACAGGGACGGGTGCGATTTTCCTAAACTAGTTATATAAGTTTTTTCAGCTAATTGAAATAAGGAATCTGCTTTCCGGAATTGTGAACGGCTTTGAGCAACTGTACCCAAATTTTCATAGACCTTTGCATTATTTTCATGATTTTGATCAAATATCGCGTTAAATATAAATCCAGCATCTTTGAAATTGGATTCTGCTAAACCATAATTGCCATTTTCCAATCGCAAAGCACCCAAATTATTTAATGTATTAGCATATTCTACTGTTTGCTTGCCCAATACATCCTCAATCAATTTCAAATTCTCAGTAAAATAAGAAGCCGCTTCCTCTACGTTGGTTTTATTTTGCTCTAAAACTCCCAAGCTATTTCTAGTTTGGATTTCAATCTCAGATTTAAAATTACTATTTCCTTCAAACTGCTTTAACGCTTTATCTAAATATAATCCAGCTGAATCAAAGTCTGCAAGCTCCAAATATAGATCACCGGTATTTTTATATACTAATGCCTTCTCTTCATGTGTTCCCGAAATGTTATTCAAAATTTTATCTTCGACATAGAGCAATAATTGTAGGGCTGAATCCAACTGTCCCATAGAATTATACACCAAAGCTTTTTGAGCTAAAATCTTAGCTGACTGAAGACTGTCTTGTTGACTATTGATGTTTAAAGAATCATTTGCTGCAGTGTACAAAGATAATGCAATTGCATATTCTCCCTTACTAAAGGCTACTGCCGCACTATTCAACTGACTTTGCAAATCATTACCACTTAACACTAATAATGACTCGCCTTTTTTGTTTTGGCCAGTTTTCTGATATAGAACACCCAAATTATTCTGTGCGCTTCCATATATCTCCCGATCGGTGTCTTCATCATTTTCCAATTGAGTTACTAATATTTCATAAAAAGAAATAGCCTTATCATTCTGGCTCTGCTCTTGGTATATAAGCGCTCTTTGGTACGCGGAAATTTTCCATAAATCGGAAGATTGTAAATCATTATCTTGGGTAATACCTATCACCTTATCAAAATAATTGGCTGATTCATCCAAAATCCCATCTTCTTGTAGAAGTGTGGCCACATAATAAAGTGAATATAAATATTGAGTTCCCACTTGAGCAATATGTTGATTTAGAATAGGAAGGGCCTCCTGAAAGTATGTTAAAGCATCCTCTTCATTATTTTGGTATAATAAGGATGCGTAGTCATAAATAGCCAAGGCATGATTTAAGGAGTTCTTATCTTCTTGCTGAAGAACTTCCATGTAGTCCTTAGCATAGCTTATTGCTTCGGAAATATTATTGGTTTGAAGATTTAGTTGAGATAAAAAATTTAATAATTGAATATAGAATTGAGTTTGTTGATCAAAAGAAACTTCATTCATCAATTGCAATTCTTCTTTTGCCAAGTCCAAACCCTCCTCATATTGCTCTGTTTTAAAAGATAATTTAACTCCTAAGTGAAGCGTGAATACATAAGCTTGATGCTTTTTACCATAAGTATTTTCAGCTTGATCTAATGCCTTATTTAATAATGATTGGGCTAATTCTAATTGGCCTTCCTTTTCGGCCTTTTGTAAAGCAGTAAAAGACTCATCCCAAGAAGTTTGAGCATGAACCATTACTGACATGAATAGCGCTAAAGAGCCCAATATTAAAAATCTGGCCAATTTTATCTTCATACCTACGCAAGATGATAATTTCAAAAGAATTATGAAATATTTTTATCGAAATACCTATTTATAGGTATCCGTAATTTTTGCTACAAAACAATTTATCTTCATTATATTTACTCGTGATCTAATATATCCTGATTGAAACCCAACGCATATGTTAAGCAATACCAAAAAACTTATTTTTATAGCTATTTTTTCCATCCTCAGCACCGCTGTTTTTGCTCAAAAAATTTTCACTAAAGCTGACAGTCTAAAAGGTGGACTTACTGAAGAAAGAATTTGGTGGGACTTGAAATACTACCATCTTTACACTGAAGTAAAACCAAATGAAAAATATATTACTGGAAGTAATCTGATTCGATACAAGGTACTAGAGCCTCATCAAATCATGCAGATCGATTTGCAAAACCCGATGCAGATTGACAGTATTATTCAAAATGGTGAAAAGCTGAAATTTAGTACTGCGTTTAATGCCCATTTTATCGAATTGAAAGATAAACAAATAGAAGGGGAATTGAATGAATTAACGGTTTACTATTCCGGGAATCCTAGAGTTGCTAAAAATGCTCCCTGGGATGGTGGATTTACCTGGAAAAAAGACAAAAATGGCAAAGATTTCATTGCTACTGCTAATCAGGGAATTGGCGCCAGTGTTTGGTGGCCATGCAAAGAACACCCTGCTGATGAGCCTGACAGTATGCTAATCAGCGTGAATGTTCCAAAACCATTAGTTGATGTTTCTAATGGGCGGTTGCGGCAAGTAGAAGAACACAAAAACAGCAGAACTTATCATTGGTTTGTGAGTAATCCTATCAATAATTATGGAGTAAATCTCAATATTGGTGATTATGTCAATTTTTCGGAAAAATATGAAGGCGAGAAGGGAATATTAGATTGTAGCTATTGGGTTTTGAGCTATCATCTTGACAAGGCTAAAAAACAATTTCAGGAAGTCCCAAGAATGTTGAAGGCCTTTGAATATTGGTTTGGCCCCTATCCTTTTTATGAAGACAGTTATAAATTAGTAGAAGCCCCTTATTTAGGAATGGAACATCAGAGCTCCGTCACTTACGGAAATGAATTCAAAAACGGTTACAGAGGAAGAGATTTAAGCCAAACTGGCTGGGGCTTGAAATTTGATTTCATCATCATACATGAATCCGGACATGAATGGTTTGCCAATAATATTACCTATAAAGATGTAGCGGATATGTGGATTCATGAAGGATTTACCCACTATTCTGAAAACCTATTTTTAGATTATCATTACGATTCTTTGGCAGCTAATGCTTACGTGCAAGGAGTCCGTTCCTCCATTCAAAATGACAGACCCATAATTGGGAAATATGGCGTTTCTTATGAAGGTTCAGGTGATATGTATTATAAAGGAGGGAATATGCTCCACACCATCCGACAATTATTTGATGATGATGAAAAATGGCGACAAACCTTGAGAGGATTGAATAAGGAATTTTATCATCAGACGGTGACTACCGAACAAATAGAAATTTTTATCTCACAGTCATATGGTGAATCTTTGGACAAGGTTTTTGATCAATATTTACGTAGCATTCAAGTTCCCACTTTCACCTACCGAGTTTTAGAAAACCAATTGCTATACAAATGGGAAAATACCGTTGATGGATTTGACATGCCGATAAGGATTTTTATTAACGGAGAGGCAGAATGGCTAAAACCCAATTCTACAGGTTTTAAAGCTTTAGAAAATTTACCTGAAAATGCAGAGGTTTTGGTGGACCCCAATTTCTATGTGGCGGATTTTAATTTGACAGAATAATTTGAAGTAATGGGAGATATACAAAAATCAGGATATCAATGCTTTTGCAAACAGTATATTGCATTTTTAACATTGAATTAATTTTAAAATTAATTTACTGCCCCATGTAGAAATATATACTTCCTTTAATGAATAGAGCAGTATAAACCAACACGAAAACTAAGATGAAACAGCTAATTCTACCTCTACTGATTTTAATTAATATAAACTTATTGGCTCAGACCACAGAGATTGATGAGCCTTATCAAAAAGGAACAGTAGAAAATGGATATAGAGTAGGCGTTTGGCATTATTACGATTCACAAAATGAACTAGCGCTCAGCTTTGATTTAGATGCTAATCAATTAATCCATTTAGCCAAAGACACTTCTTCTTATTTTATCTATGATAATGGATGGAAAAGTCTCAAGCCAGATCGTCAAATAAGATACTTGGGAAGTTATTATTTTTTATATGATTTTTTGGCAATGAATCTTGCCAGTACTTATTCTTCTAATGCTGCAAAAGAAAACATCAACACAATACTGATACTAGAATTAGAGTTTGATGAAAAAGGGGTTCTGGTTCAAAAACATATCATTGGAGAACTAAAAAAGTATTTCGAAGAAGCTATTTTGGAGGTTACTGAATCTATTCCAGAATACTGGATTCCTGCTGTTTATGAAGGAAAAACTGTAAGAACCAAGATTGCTTTTCCTTTGATTTATACCAATAAAACCAATGAAAAGAAACAGCCGAAAATAGAAGATATTGAGTATGATGGAAAACTAATGAGCCCAATAAAAATTATTGGATATGGCGTTAGTGTAAGGAGATAAACGTTCAACTGCATTTTGATTTATGCAATTTCCCAACCTTCATGTCTTCTGAAATCTATTTTTCCGCGGGAATTTTGAAATCATTATTAAAACCACTACTTATTGAAAATAATATTTCCTTGGCACTTGTCATAAAGTATGGAATACCAGTTTCTACTAATGTGAATTTAATACCAATCAAAAGAAAATAGGCCCATGCATTCCCAGTAATGTTTTAGACTCTACTTTATGTAAAATACGTCTCTTTCTTGAATCTGAGATGCTAGATGTGGATAATGTCTGGTTAGCTCAGACATAAACAATTCATATGGAATATCTGCGAAATGACCATATTGATGCAGGTACTCCATGAATTTACTCCCACTTTCATCGTATTCTTGAAAAATTGAATCTCCATCTGGATTGAACTCCAATGGTTTCACATTCAGCTTTTCACAGAGTTCTCTATTGAATACAGGCGTTACCTGAATCCATTTGTCATTTAAATAAATTTCAGCATAGCCATGGAAAACTAATACATCACTTTTAAGGACAGCTTCTAATTTGGCAGTCCCGATGTGATTTCTAACGTTCGCAAAACCTAATCGAGAAGGAATACCAATGACTCTACAAGCCGCAGCGAAAAGACAACTTTTTTCTATGCAATAGCCATAATCTCTTTTGAGCAAACTACTGGCTTTCATTTCTTTTTTTGAGAAATGCAGTCTGAAAGGATCGTACCTAAAACCATCACGAATGGCATAATACAAGAACTTGACTTTTTGCTTATCATCTTGAGTACCAGAACTGACTATCTTTGCAAATTTCTGAACATTGGGGTTGTCCGAATTAATAAACTCGCCTGGCTGCAAATATTGACTAAATTGCTCGTGCTTCATTTTTCTTTCTAGGCATTAATGCCTAGCAAATGTAATAAAACAAAATCCAACTCTAGGCATTGAGGCCTACATTTATTTTAGCAGTTAAAAAATGCTTAATATTGTAGTAGATTTCCAGCATATATGAGCACAAAAGACAAAATACTAGAAACTGCTTTGAAACTGTTTAATACCTATGGCATATCCGCAATTTCGAGCAAGGCCATAGCGGATGAAATGGGGATTAGCTATGGGAATTTATGTTATCACTTTCCGAAAAAAGACGACATCATACTTCAGTTGTATCTTAATATGCAAAAGAATGTAGAGCAGCAATTTCAAAACATCAAGGAGGAAGTAATCAATCTTGAGTTTATGCTTAGCAGGCTGAAAATACTATTTGAAGAAATCTACAAGTATAAATTTATTTATTTGGGAATTACCAAAGTGGTTCGTCATTTCGACCACATTAAAAAACATGCTCAAGATCAATTTGATCAAAGGTGGAATATCTTGGATACAATTTCTAGCTTTTTAATTTCTAATGGATATATGAAAGCTTTTAAAGATGAAAGACAGAAAGATTTACTAATTCATGCATTATTGATGGTCAGCAATTCCTGGATTTCCGATGCTGAGGTTTTTTATAAGGGGAAGAGTGACGAAAAAATAGATTACTATATGCAGGTGTTTTTCAATCTCGTGCGCCCTACTTTAACAGAAAAAGGATTAGAAGGATTTAAGAAGGTTTATAAGCTAGAATAAACCACAAACTAGTACATCTTATTGGGATTTGCTGACTCTTCCGGAATCTGCTGAATGCTGTCCCAATGTTCCACAATTTTTCCATTGTCATCAAAACGGAAGAAATCCATGGTGACATATTCTGCATCCCCTTCCCAAACCTGATGAGTGTGCAGGGCGACTAAGCCATTTTCCGCAACTGCCCTTACAAATTCAACACTTTTGTTCGGGTACTCCCTTTGCATTCTTTCGAAATATTCAACAAATCCTTGAGTTCCATTAGCTACGGCAGGATTATGTTGAATATATTCATCTCCAACATATAATTCAACAGCTTTTGAAGGATTGCCCTCAAAGGCTGTTTTGTAAAATTTAATGGCATTTTCTTTTTGCTGATCTAGCGTAATCATATACTTAATATTACATATTTAATTACTATTAACCTGACAGTACAATTTTGAACTCTCGTTTGCTGTAAATCCGACTAACAAATCCCTTAATTCTTCAGATTTCGAGATCTTTTCCCACATCAATTGGTTTGCCTTGTCTATGTAATCATCATATTCTATGCTTTTCATTTCTGTAGAAACTTCCGGTATCTTGCGATTAAAGTAGCTCCAAACTGTTTTCTTGGGATTAGAATATTTCTCTTCAAATAATGCTTGAAAACATAAGGCTTGAAGGATGACGGACTCATAGCTCTTAGTTTCACCATAAATCTCCGGAAATTTACTTTTACCAGTGCAAAATGACCAGCCCACTCTTCCCTCGCCAGCAGATGAAGCATAATATAATTTTGAGCTTAAATTCGTTAAACTGTCAATATTGATTTGATATTGATCTTTGAATTTTTCAGGATAAATTAGTAATTGAATTGCTCTTTTTATCTCTTCATCTTGATTTGCAAAATTCTGAAAATCAAGATGAACATTATCCCTACTCTTTGTGGAGTATTTTATGGAGTCTGGCAGCTTTTCAAAAAACAAATTCCATTGTAAATAACTCAAAGCTAACTCATTTGAATAAACAAAATCATAGAATTTTTCTGTACGTAATATCCCTTTATTTACTCTGGGCTGCCATGTAGAATTCGCTGTTTGCTCAAGCAAGAAGACGGAATCAATAAATTTTTTTGTAGGTAATTCTTCTTGTTTTGAATTACATCCAAAAAATATTACTGCTAAAACGATAATAACAATATTCCTCAAGATAGTTTATTTAAGTTTCTCATTATCCTGATGTCTATCTTTATCACGCTTAGTCTTCTTTTCAATATTTTTTCTCAAAGCATCGGTTAAGTCAACACCAGTCTGATTCGCCAAGCAAATAAGAACCCAGAGCACATCAGCCATTTCATCACCCAAATCAGCATTTTTATCACTTTCTTTAAAAGACTGTTCACCATATTTTCGGGCCATTATTCGAGCTAATTCTCCTACTTCTTCTGTCAGGATCGTCATATTGGTCAGCTCATTGAAATAGCGAACTCCTATGGTTTTGATCCATTCATCTACCTTTAATTGAGCTTCTGCTATGGTTAATTCTTTTTTCATCATCTTAATTCGTATACTTTCTGGCCAGCTGAGTAGGTTTGCATAACTTCCGTTCCACGCAATTCTTCTACTGGAACTTCCATGATATCTTGGTCCAAAATCACAAAATCTGCCCATTTTCCTTTGGCAATGCTTCCTTTTTCTTTTTCCTCAAACTGACCAAAAGCGGCCCATGAAGTCATTCCCCTTAACGCTTGCTCTCGATTTAAGGAATTCTCAGGCTGGAAACCCCCTTCGGGTAAATTATCATCATCTTGCCGAGCTACTGCAGCGTGAAAACCATAAATTGGATTAATATTCTCTACAGGAAAATCAGAGCCTAAAACCAACTTTCCATTCTGCCTCAATAATTCTTGATAAGCATAAGCATTTTTTACTCTCTCCTCTCCTAACCTTTCATGCGCCCAATCCATATCAGAAGTAGCATGAGTTGGCTGAACGGAAGGTAGAATATTGTAATCGCCAAACTTACTGAAATCATTATCGTCAAGTACCTGAGCATGCTCAATTCTCCACCTTTTATCATTTTTTCCTTTCAAATACTTAGCGTAAATACTGGTGATAGCTCTATTGGCTGAATCACCAATGCAATGAGTATTCATTTGAAAATCCTTCGCAAATATAATTTTAGCTAAGCTGTCAAATACCTGAGGCTTACTCCTTAAAAATCCATAATTACCCTCGTCATCCGAATAGGGTTGAATCAGACAAGCTCCTCTTGACCCTAAAGCACCATCTCCGTAAATTTTAAAAGAGCGCACATTTAAATAATCAGTTTTGTAATGGCCATTACTGAAATAATGATTTATGTTTTCAGCTGTCGGGTTGATCATAGCATAAATCCTCATTTGCAGTAGACTGTCCTTTTGCATAGCGTCCAATAAATCTATTTGAGACTTGTCCAAACCTGCTTCCGCTAGTGAGGTAATCCCTACCGCAAAACAATTATTTTGTGCCTGCTGAATAAGTTCCTTTTTCTGATCCTCATCCATTTCAGGCATTTTATCCATCAGTAAATTCATAGCATTGTCAATCAATACACCACTTGGCTGACCATCTTTCAACAGAACTTCTCCTCCTGAAACTTTGGTTTTAGCTGTCACTCCTGCCAGATCCAATCCTTTCTGATTGGTTAAAATAGCATGAGCATCTACCCTTCTCAGCATCACAACCTTATTGGGAAATAGAATATCCAAAGTATCTTTATCTGGAAATTGTTTACCCTCCCAATTATTTTGATCCCATCCTTGCCCTAGTAAAGCAGGAGCTTCCGGATATTGATCCGCATGTTTTTGCAATCGTTGGATTAATTCATCAAAAGATGCTGTACCTACTAAATCTACATCACCTAAATCCTTAGCATACCTAATGAAATGCGCATGTCCATCAATAAAACCAGGATAAACCGCTGAACCCAACAAGTCAATTTCTTCGTCCGATCGGTATTGGTTGCGAATATCTTTTGACTTTCCAACAGCTAAAAATTTACCATCTTTGATGGCAAATGCTTCTTCCTTATCAAATTTATCATTGACAGTGTAGATGTTTCCATTAAAATAAATGGCATCAACAGTTTCTCTGGTACTGCAGGAAGCTATTAAAACGATGAAGGTAAAGGAGAGTAAGAGTTTGTTCATTTTTATGCTTGGCTTAATTTGATCACTTATTTGAAGTTTCACGACTATGATATTCAAAAATATCTGTCAGGTTTATACCATTAGAAAGTTACTTGCTTTTGCCATTTTGAGGTACAATAAACATGTCTAAACCTGACAGATTCACTTTTTGAAAATGGTTAAAATTAATCTTGGTCAAATAAGGTCTCGGTAAATTTCAAATGCTTCACTGATTCACCTGAGTTTTTCAATTCAATTAATGAATCTATACCGATTTGAAGATGGTAATTTACATAGCTTCCAGTTACTTTTTGATCACTTTGGGCAGTTTTCACCCCTTCTGGAGTCATTGGATTATCAGATACTAATAATAATGCTCCCCTAGGAATGCTATTGACAAAGCCAACTGAAAAAATAGTGGCGGTTTCCATATCCACAGCCATTGCCCTGATCCTTCTTAGGTAGTCTTTAAAATCATCATCGTGCTCCCAAACTCTTCGATTCGTAGTAAAAACAGTACCGGTATAGTAGTCCATTTCATGTTTTTTAATCATGGAGGAAACTGCTCTTTGCAAGCGAAAAGATGGCAAAGCAGGTACTTCAGGTGGCATATAATCATTACTAGTTCCTTCGCCTCTTATCCCTGCTAATGGTAAAATTAAATCACCGATCTTGGATTTCTTTTTAATCCCGCCACATTTACCTAAAAAGAGCACCGCTTTTGGCATAATAGAGGAGAGTAGATCCATAACTGTTGCGGCTACTGAACTTCCCATGCCGAAATTGATGATCGTAATCCCTTCAGCTGTGGCTGTTTGCATAGGTTTGTCTCTTCCCTTTATTTCCACATTATACTGCTGGGCAAACATTTCAACATAATTGATGAAATTGGTTAATAATATATAGTCTCCAAATTCATCTAGTCCTGTTCCAGTGTAACGGGGCAACCAATTGTCAACGATTTCTTTTTTTGTCTTCATTTATGAGTTTTATGGGATAAATAAACCTGTCAGGTTTAGATTAATTTTATTTTTTATCTATAATTAAATTTAAATTGCCACAAAGTTAAGCGAAACCAATGCAAAAATTAAACCTTCCGCCATATGATGTGAACTTGCGTAATATGGACGGCAAGATACATATTTTTGACCCCATCAGGAAAAAATATTTGTTTTTAACGCCTGAGGAATGGGTACGTCAGCATTTTATCCAGTTTCTGATTCACTATAAAAACTATCCTGCCACTTTAATTAATGCAGAATCCGGATTAAAATATCATGAAAGAAAGAAAAGGACAGATGTCACGGTTTTCAATAGAAAAATGGAACCACTTCTATTGATAGAATGCAAAGCCCCTAATGTAAAAATATCCGATAGTACCTTTTCACAAATCGCAAATTACTATAGCCAATTTAAGGCTAAATACATGATTATCACCAATGGAATGGAGCATTATTGCTTTAGGCCTGATACCAAAGAATTGGTTTTTGAGAAAGAGATTCCTGAGTTTACGGTATTATAATTTACCACTTAAAAATTTCCTTAAACAACTTTAAACCTTCTGTACAATCTCCCATTTTTGTCATATAAATTTTCTGAATGCAATTAACACCAGCTACATTAATGGTGAAAATGGATAATTTATCTGAAATCAATTCTTCAGGCATCCATAAAACCTCTTTAATTTCGAGGCCAAAATGCTTTGCATTTTTAAATAAAAACCTTCTGCTCACTCCATTGATACATCCAGTTTCCAAAGATGGTGTATAGATAGTACGTTTCTCTAAATTCAAAAAATAAAGATTAGATGAAGAAGCCTCTGCTAAGAAACCATCTTGGTTTAATAAAAATAACTCTTCCAAACCTCTTTCCTTCTTTTCAATACCTGCCATAACATAAGGCAAAGCCGAAATCGTTTTTAAATGGCTAAAAGCTGTTTCTTGTAAGTAAATTGAATCGGCTATCCCAACTTTTTCAAATTGTACAATTTTCTTTTTTTGAGCTTGTTCTGAGGTTAACAAGTACTCTGCATTAGATTGTTCTGGAGTATATAAACCACCTGATTTTCTCCAGATATAAAGCTTTATCCGAGCTGAAAGTCCTATTAATCCATTCACTTCTAATAATTCTAGTACAGTATTTTTAAATTCTTCTTTTGTAAAAGATATATTCAACTTTAAACCGTTCACCCCTTCAGAAATTCTTTCCCAATGCTCATCTAGAAACATGATTTCCTTTTTTCGATAAATAATTGTTTCAAAAATTCCATCGCCATATTGAAAACCTCTATTCGAAACCTCCAAAGCGACTGAATCTGAGCGTGTTAATTTACCATTGTAATCAATCATGATTATTTTGCTTTTAAAACTTCCATTATCCATTCATCAATAATACTTTTGTCACTGCAATTAATTGTCTAATATTGGGTTTTATTTTAAGAAATGGGAGAAAGAAGCAGTATTTTTGATATGATCGGACCAGTAATGATAGGCCCTTCAAGTTCTCACACTGCAGGCGTAGTTCGGATTGCTCGTGCTGCTATAAAAGTTTTGGGAGCAAGACCAGAAGAGGCTGTTGTAACTTTTTACAATTCATTTGCAAGAACTTACGAGGGACATGGCAGTGATAAAGCAATTGTCGCTGGTTTATTGAACTACAAAACTGATGACATCAGGATTAAGGAATCCTTTGAACTAGCCAAAGAAGCAGGTCTCAAATACACCTTCAAATCTATTGGCAGTGCCGGCACTTACCATCCTAATACGATCAAATTAAACTTGATTAAAGGAAATAAAAATGTAGAAGTAATCGGAGAAAGTTTAGGAGGTGGAGTCATCAACATTTCCAAAGTAAATGGTTTTACTGCCAATATTTCTGCCGCATTACATACGCTCATTATCACCGCTGATGACAGAGAAGGAAGTATTGCTTTTATAACCAATATCATCACTCACGATAAAGTAAATATTGCCACAATGAGTGTTTCCAGAAAAGGTAAAAAGGATATTGCCTGCTTAGCAATTGAGATGGATAGTGGCTTGAAACCCATCACTTTGGAATATATGAAAAATTTAGAATGGGTAAAAAATGTGATTTATATACCCGATATTGATATGTAAACTATGAACTATTATTATGCTTAGAATTTATTTATTATTTGTTCTCTTGACTATTGGACTTACTGTCAATGGGCAAGATCAATGGTCATTGCAGAAGTGCGTGGACTACGCACTAGAAAATAATTTGCAAGTCAAACAATCCGCGCTGGATGTGGAAAGTGCCGAAATTAATTTATTTGGTTCCAAGATGAGTAATTTACCGGGTGTAAATGGTAATTTAGGGATAAATACATCTACAGGTCGTTCTATTGATCCTTTTACTAACACCATTATTGACCGAGGTATAAATTCTCAAAACGCAGGACTTAATGCCAGTCTTCCTTTATTTGATGGGTTTCAACGATATAATAGTATCAAAAGAGATCAGTTTGGCCAATTGGCATCCGAACAAGACTTAGCTAATGTTCAAAATAATGTCACTTTGGATGTTGTTACATTCTACACTAATATTCTTTTTAACATAGAATTACTTGAAACGGCCCAGTTGAGATTACAAACTACAGAAAGCCAGGAAAACAGAGTTGAAAAGCAAGTGGAAATTGGCGCATTGGCTCAAGCAGATTTATTGCAAATCAGACAGCAAAAAGCAAATGATGAATTAGAAGTTGTTAGAGCTGAAAACAATTTAAATATTTCATATTTACAATTAAAACAAGCTTTACAAATTCCTGCTGAACAGCCATTTGATATTGAGATACCAGATTTACCAGAACCAAATGAAGGTGAATTAATGGAAACTTCATCGAATGTATATCAGTATGCACTACAAAATCAACCCGTTATAAAAGCGGCAAAATATAGAAAAGAAAGCGCAGTGAGAGGAATCGGAATTGCAAAAAGCGGGTACTACCCTTCTTTGAGTCTCAATGCTGGAATATCTACTAATTACTCTGATGCTGCTCCTGAACAATTTCCTGTGTTAGGCTCTGAAAACATCACCATTACGACACCAGTTGGTGTTGTTCAAAACACGGGGCAAGTGGTGGTGTCAGAACAAAGTGTTCCATCTGAATTTACTGATAATACCTACTTAAATCAATTGGATTTTAATCAAAGAAGATTTGTGGGTTTGAGTTTAAACATTCCTATTTTTAGTAGATTTCAAGTAAAAAATAGCGTACAACAAGCCATTATTAATCACAAAAGAAGTGAATACCAGCTTACTTCTGCTAAAAATCAGTTGCAACAAACCATTGAGCAGGCTTATTTAGATGTAAAAGCTGCTGCAAAATCGTATGAAGCATTAAAGAATAGTTTTGAAGCTTCAGAACTAAGTTTTAGAAATGCAGAGCAAAGATTAGAACTTGGCGCAACTGATGCGGTAGAATTCACCCAAATAAAAAACGATTTCGAAAGAGTAAAATCAGATCTCATTCGAGCAAAATACGATTATATATTTAAACTTAAAGTACTGGACTTTTATCAAGGGAAACCTTTAAACTTTTAACCATGGCTAAGAAAAAATCAAATAAAAAAGGATTATATATTCTTATTGGAATAGTTGTTGTTTTAATCATTGCAGCAATAATAGGTAAAAAATCGGGCGTTATTGGGCAGCCTCCTTCTACTTCAGTTGAAGTAGATGACGTACAAAAGAGAACAATAATTGAAAAAGTAAATGCTAGTGGAACTGTACAACCTGTCGTAGAGGTGAAATTAAGCCCTGATGTTGCAGGTGAGATTACAGAATTGGCAGTAGAGGAAGGCGATCCAGTAAAAAAGGATGATTTATTGGTGAAAATTAGACCCGATAATTTTGTAAGTGCATTGGAAAGGGCAAAGGCTAATTTGAACCAACAAAAAGCTGGACTAGCGCAAGCAGAGGCTTCTCTGGAAAGAGCAAAAGCACAATTGACTCAATCTAGGCAAATCTTCGAACGTCAGAAAAAACTCTACGAAGAAAAAGTGATTTCTACAGCTGATTACGAATCGGCATTGGCTAATTATCAGGTATCTCAAAATGATAAATTAGCTGCAGAGAAAAGCGTTTTAGCTGCACGATATACGGTCAAAAGTAGTCAGGCTACTGTGGATGAATCAAGTGAAAACTTAAGAAGAACTACAATATATTCTCCAGTTGATGGAACTGTTTCTAAGTTGAGTGTTGAACTTGGTGAAAGAGTAGTAGGAACTCAACAAATGGCAGGTACAGAAATGATGAGAATTGCCAATTTGAATAATATGGAGGTGCGTGTAGATGTAAATGAGAATGATATTATCAGAATTAATATCGGTGATACCGCCAATATTGAAGTAGATTCATATACTTACATGGAGAAAGAATTCAAAGGGGTTGTAACTGCCATAGCCAATACGGCCAATGAAAAAGCTTCACAGGATGCAGTAACCGAATTTGAAGTGAAAGTGAAAATACTTAATTCTTCATACGAGGATTTAATCACCGAAGATGGAGATTCTCCATTCAGACCAGGAATGACGGCTAGTGTTGAAATTATGACGGAAACTAAGAAGGATATCTTAACTGTGCCGCTTTCTTCAGTTACTTTAAGAACTCCGGAAAACAAACAAGATTCCGCTGCCAAAGAAGTAGATGTTCGAACTCCTAAGAAAGAGAAAGAAGTTGTTTTTGTGGTACAGGACGATAATACCGTAAAAATGACAGAAGTAAAAACGGGCATTAGCGACTTTGAATTTATCCAAGTTGACGGGCTTAATGCTGGTCAAGCAGTAGTTAAAGGTCCTTTCTTAGCAATTTCTAAAACCCTCAAAGACGGAGATTTAGTGGAAGTGAAAAATAAAGAGAAAGCTAAAACAGAGGAATAGCAGATATTTAATTTTTAGGTAAGGAAATGGCAGTTTTTCAACTGCCATTTTTTATTGTAGCCCTAAAATAATTCCAGGAAAAAAATTTCCGAGTGTCAATAAAGAAGGTTCTTGGTTTTTAATTGATGTTAACTGATAATTGATAGCTGCTCCTAATTCCAAATACCGTTTTTTGGTTATTTTAAATCCATAAATCAATTCCGAACGCCAAATTCTTGGACCTTTTAAAAGCTTAACGTCTCGTGCTTTTTGTTGCCACACGGATGTGTTTATAGAAACAAATTTGGTTCTATAGGGGTCACTCCACTCCTTCTCTAAACCGTACGAAAATCCCCAAACGGGCATGCCAGAAATAGATAAATTATATCCAAACTGTACAATATTGCTGAAAAATCTACTTCCTGTTCCTAAAGAAATATTTGATAAAAACAGATCTGTTGAACGAAAACTTAAGTAACCATCACTTGCATCAATATTCAACAATCCCAAAGGGACTCCATTATTTTTCCCACTAATATTAATCAGCCCAATTTGATTCCCATTATTCACCTTACTGAAATTGATTAAACCAATCTGCCAGCTGTCACTGAACAAACTGCTGAATTCATGACCAAAACCTGCAGTTCTGGCATAATTAAATAGTCCCAATTGTAAGCCATTAGTTTGTCCATCCGAATAATTGAACAAGGGTGCAATCTGAAAACCTACCATACCTAGCTTAGTTGAATTGATCAAACCGGCTATTTGAGCGCCAACAAGATTTCGTGATTTATTAGTTAAAAAGCCAAGTTGGAATCCCGTAAAGCCAGACTCTACAATATTGAAAATTGAAATTTGAACCCCAGTCCCATCCCCAAAAGTTTTATTAGTAATTGTAGCAATTTGAAAGCCTCTGAACGTTTCTTGCAACTTTTCTTTAGGGTTCAACTTATTATTAACTCCCGATATATTGGCAAATCCAGCAAACTGTAGACCCAGAAACTTTTCATAATTATAATTGGAAATAAGCCCAATCTCTATACCACTCACACTTCCTGTAATACCTGAACTTAAGTTCAAGGATAACTTATAGTGTTGGGAAATTTCATCCGCAGAATGATTACTAAAACCAGGAAAAGCAGAAATATGAATGCTTGATTGCTTGGAATAGTACTGAGCGAATAAATTTGTCGAAATCAAGAAGAAAAGCAGTAAAACTATAAACTTAAAATTGGAGTCTCTTGCTCTTATTTTTTCTAGTCTTTTAATAATATCTTGCATCCTTTTAAGTTATAGTTTACGGCTATAGTTCAAATTTAGCTAAATCTTTAACAGCTGTAAACCAATCTTATTGTTAATGTACAGAATTACATACCTAATCATTATTATTTCATTATTCACTTCATGTGATGAGAAAGATGGTCAAGAAATTGATTTTACTACAATTGAGAAGAAAAAAATACAGCTAAACTTTGCAATGCGCGAGATGATTTCAACCACTCAATGTAAAAATATTGAAGGAACAGACTATCTTTTTCGCTTTATAGACTACCAATCGCAGCAGAAACCTCAAGCTTTAGAAATTATCAATTTAACAAGTGAAAGAGTCGAAAAGATTATTAATTTCCCGATGGAAGGTCCTAATGCTTTTGATGGTTTGGTCAATTTTCATGTACATAATTTCGATTCCATATTTTTCCATAATGAAGCTTTCCCGCTTACTTTCTACTTGACCGATACTAGCAAAGTAATAAAACAGAAGTGGGAAATTGAAGATATGGAAATAGGCGCTGGATGGTCGGCCAATTCAGCTCCATTTCTTATCGATGACAGATTGTACTTCCACAGCTTTTCCACGCAATCATTTTACCCTGATGAACAAGATTTTATTGAAAATGAGTTTTTAAGCTACTTGCATTTAAGGACTGGAGCAATAACACCAATCTCGTCTGTTGACTTCCCTAAAATATTCAAAGAGAATTTTAGAAATGGAAAATGGTTTCCATGGAGTGAAAGTCCTATTCTCCATCATTATAATAATAAAATGTTTGTAGGATTCATGATGAGTCCTGAGGTAACAAGCATTAAAGAAGGTCAAACTGAAAAAATTAAACTTGAAATCTCACAATCGAAACTAGCAGTGCCAGTTAGCATTGACATCAATGACTATGCTTCAAATTTTTACTCCTTAATTGGAAATTCGCAATTGAGTAAAATAATCTATGATCCATACCGAAAGAAATTAATTAGACTATTCAAACGCTCAATAGAAATTGGAGAAAATGAGGATAGAGAGTCTGTCTATTATCGTTCAAAATTCGATTTACTATTTTTCGATTTGAATGGAAAACTCGTAGCAACATTAGAATTGCCAAAAAACAAAATCAATCCTTCAGTTATAATTCCAACTGAAAAAGGTCTATTAATCAATACTGACAACCCCTTTAACCCAGAGAACCATGAAGACTATCTTGAGTTTAATCATATTAGCATTGATAATTTGCAATAATTTTCCAAGTAATGCGCAGACTGTCAACAACGGAAATCTTTTCTTTTGCAGAGCAAATGCAGATATGGGAAATATAATTCCTATCGATGATAAAGTAATCATTAGACCCAACAAAGCAAGCTCCCTATTATTATCCAATCGAAACGGTTTAATTGATGATACACTTAAAATGAAAAAAGAATGGGGGCCTGTAATGGGTGTTGTCGTTACTTCTGATTCCACCTTTTCAGTAGCCTTAGGAGCTCATGGGTTGGGAGTTCAGATTAAGAACAACAAGTTTTCAATGCTGGAAGAAATTCCATCTGTATTTTTTATTGAAGAGTATGAAACGGGAATGAAGATACCTATTGCAGATTATGTGGTTGGGATAACCCCTAATACCAATGCTCCAAGGAAACACAGTATTTATCAATTTGCACTAATCCATAAAGTAGACTCACAACTTTTAATTTTGAATGAACCACTTCCATTGAAAGCAAGGTACTATCAAGGAATGAGTCATTTAGCCGACTATTATGTTAGCGACAATAAACTAATTATTAATCATTCCGAAGCCAACGCTCTCATCATTCATGATTTAAAAAATGAACAAACTGAAATTAAAAGATTCCCTGAAATTGAAGACAAAAATAAGGAGATTTGGTATGCTATTGTAGATAATGCCAATGATGGTTTTTATCTAGTACGAAATCGAAAGAAAGAGGTAAATGAAGTCTACTCCTATAACTTAAAATCCAACGAGCTGCAATTTATTTTATCCACGGAGCATCATATTTCAAGCATCAATAAATCAAGAGCATTTTATCGAGAAAAAGACGAAGAGGGGGATATTTGCTTTTATTATATAGGCTTAGATCAAACTTCAAATTCTAGTGTTGAGGTTATAAAACTTGATGAGGTTACAATAGAGAATAATAATTGAGGTAGTGCCACTTTTCCTATTACCCTTCAATATTATATAAATCATATAATTAAAAATATATGCCATATATCATATAATATTAAATATACCATAATTGTCATATAATTTTGTATATTTGATAGTATGATAGCAGTAATAACTGGAGACATTATCAATTCTTCACACAGTAAAAATCAAGAATGGCTAAAACAGCTTAAGATAGGCTTAAATCAATTTGGTGGATCACCTAAAGATTGGGAGATTTTTAGAGGTGATAGTTTTCAACTTAGAGTAAGTATCGAAAAAGTACTATATACTGCATTTTACCTCAAAGCTTCCATAAAACAAATCAAAGGTAAAGATGTGCGGATGGCAATTGGAATTGGTAGAGAAATGCATAAATCTCAAAAAATAAGTGAATCTAATGGAGAGGCCTATCAAAATTCTGGAAAATGCTTTGAAAGCCTTAGAAAGGCAAATCTAATGATTAGAAGTTTCGATTCAGAATGGGACAATACTTTAAATTTAATGATAGCACTTTACTTGTTAACGGGGAACAAATGGACTCCGACAGAGGCGAATATCATCAAAACGGTATTTGAAAACCCCAGTAAAAACCAACAGGAAATAGCAGAAGAACTAAATAAAAAACAAGGAAATATCAGTGTAGCCTTGAAGAGAGCTGGCTTTGATGAATTAAACCAACTCATCACATACTATGAACAACAAACCCAACTTCTATGATTTCATTTCTCCTCAAAACCTTAGTGGCCCACGTACTAGGTGATTTTGTGTTTCAACCAGACCATTGGATAATAGACAAGCAACAAAAGAAAGCGAAATCAAAATTTCTTTATTTCCATATAATCATCCATGCAGCTGCTTTGTTGATTCTATTGCAACTGGATTCCCGATATTGGTTGGCTTTCTTGATAATTCCTATCAGTCATTATTTGATTGATATCATCAAAATCAATCTTGAAAAAAGTATTAACAGCAGATTCCTGTTTGCCTTAGACCAAATAGCTCATTTATCAGTGATCATTGGTTTAGGATCGTTTTATTATCCTGAACTGATCAATTTCAATTTTGAGCTTTCTAATAATGTACTGTTTTTATTACTAAATATTCTGCTGATCACCTACGGAGTTGCGGTTTTGATAAAAGTCATAATGTCAAAATGGGATTTGCCAGAAGACTCTGATTCTGATTCATTATCAAAAGCAGGAAAATACATCGGCATGTTAGAAAGGTTATTTGTTTTCAGTTTTGTGTTGATGGCAGAATGGCAAGCAATCGGTTTTCTTATTGCCGCAAAATCAGTATTTCGCTTCGGTGATTTATCAAGAGCCAAGGACCGAAAACTTACAGAATACATTTTAATTGGCACATTATTAAGTTTTGGTCTTGCTATTTTGGTAGGCTTTGTTTACAAAAACATGCTTACCCTTATCTGAATATCAACAATAGACAATTAAACAAAATTCTTAACAATCACTTTTCCATTTCGCTTTTTATGCTTTACTTTGATTCACTTATCCAGAAAGACTGAGGGATTGGGCCCTTTGAAGTCTTAGCAACCCTTCCAATGCATTTGCAAAAGGAAAAGGTGCTAACTCCCATCCAGGCGGATAGTCTGGTAAAGATAAGAAACAGCCTTTCTCACGGCACTTTCTGGATATAAAAATGATAAATATTCAGAATGAGTCGATTTTCAAAAGATATTTTAAAAGACAGAATTTTAGTGTTGGATGGTGCAATGGGCACCATGATTCAAAACTATAAACTCACGGAAGCTGATTACCGAGGAGAACGTTTTGCTGATTACCCCTCTGATTTAAAAGGTAATAATGACCTGTTGTCCCTTACACAGCCTGACATCATCAAGGATATTCATAGAGCTTACTTAAATGCTGGTGCTGACATCATCGAAACCAATACCTTTAGTGGCACTACCATTGCAATGGCAGACTATGATATGCAGGATTTGGTTTGGGAACTCAATGAGCAGTCAGCAAAAATTGCCAAAGAAGCAACCGAGGAATATTCCGATAAACCAAGATTTGTAGCAGGTTCGATTGGACCAACCAATAGAACTGCGTCCCTATCACCGGATGTAAATCGTCCGGGTTTCAGGGCTATTTCTTTTGATGAATTAAAGATTGCTTATAAACAACAAGCCGAAGCCTTGGCTGTTGGTGGAGTCGATATATTTTTGGTGGAAACTGTTTTTGATACCCTGAATTGTAAGGCTGCATTGATGGCAATTCAAGAACTCAATGATGAAAAAGGTATTGATATTCCAGTTATGGTTTCTGGCACCATTACCGATGCTAGTGGGAGAACGCTTTCCGGTCAGACTGTAGGAGCATTCTGGAACAGTATTCGTCATTTCCCTTTGCTAAGTGTAGGTTTTAACTGCGCATTAGGTGCAGACCAGCTAAAAGTCTATTTGCAACAATTGGCTAGAATTTCGGATGTTGCCATTTCTTGTCACCCTAACGCGGGCCTACCTAATGAATTTGGAGAATATGACGAAAGTCCAAGCCAAATGAGCAGTATTATTAAAAGCTATTTCGATGAAGGTTTGGTAAATATCATTGGAGGTTGTTGTGGTACTCAGCCAGAACATATTAAAGCCATTGCTGATTATGCTGCTCAATCTAAACCGCATAAAATAGCACCTCAACAGAAATTGATGCGACTTAGTGGACTAGAGCCATTGTCCATCACGCCTGAACTAAATTTTGTCAATATCGGAGAAAGGACCAATGTATCCGGATCGAAGAAATTTGCTCGATTAATTCGTGAAGAAAAATTTGAAGAGGCAGTGGATATCGCTATTGATCAAGTGGAAGGAGGCGCTCAGATAATAGACATCAATATGGATGACGGTATGCTGGATGCAGTAAATGTCTTGCCGAACTTTGTCAATCTTATTGCCTCAGAACCTGATATAGCACGACTTCCATTTATGATCGATTCTTCTAAGTGGGAAGTGATTGAGGCTGGTTTAAAATGCCTACAAGGAAAAGGAATTGTTAATTCTATTAGTCTGAAAGAAGGCGAAGAAGATTTAATAGCCAAAGCCAAAAAAATTAAGAGTTACGGTGCAGCTGTAGTTGTAATGGCCTTCGATGAAACTGGTCAAGCGGATACATTTGATAGAAAAGTCGAGGTTTGCAAGCGCTGTTATGATTTATTAGTAAATGAAGCTCAGTTTCCAGCTGAAGACATCATCTTCGATCCAAATATTCTGACCATCGGAACGGGGATGGAAGAGCATAATAACTATGCAGTAGACTTCATCGAAGCTGTGAAATGGATAAAAGAAAACCTACCTAATGCAAAAACCAGTGGTGGAGTCAGTAATATTTCATTTTCTTTTAGAGGTAACAATGTGGTAAGAGAAGCCATGCATTCAGCATTTTTGTATCACGCGATAAAAGCTGGACTAGATATGGGAATTGTTAATCCTGGCATGCTGGAGGTTTATGATGAAATAGATAAAGAACTATTGGATTACGTTGAGGATTTGCTTTTCAATAGAAGAGCTGATGCTACAGAAAGATTAATGTCCTATGCTGAAAATCTTAAGCCCGGAGAAAAAGCTGAAAAAGCTATGCAGGAATGGAGGAATTTGCATGTTAATAAAAGATTAGAACATGCATTAATAAAAGGTATCACGGAATATATAGAAGAAGATACAGAAGAATGTAGACTTCAGGCAGAGCGTCCGCTCGATGTTATCGAAGGGCCCTTAATGGACGGAATGAATGTAGTGGGTGATCTCTTCGGATCAGGAAAAATGTTCCTCCCACAAGTCGTGAAAAGCGCTAGGGTAATGAAGAAGGCGGTAGCCTACCTGCTACCTTACATAGAAGCAGCAAAAGACCCAAAAGCCAAAAGTGGCAACGGACGTATTTTAATGGCCACGGTAAAAGGTGATGTACATGACATTGGCAAAAACATCGTGTCAGTGGTATTGGCCTGTAATAATTATGAAATCATAGATTTGGGCGTAATGGTGCCTCTTCAAAAAATATTGGAAGAAGCGGAAAAACACCAAGTCGACATCATTGGACTAAGCGGATTGATAACACCTTCATTGGATGAAATGATTTATGTTGCGGAAGAGATGGAGAAACGAGGACTGAAAACTCCAGTTATGATTGGTGGGGCCACTACCTCTCGTATTCATACTGCGGTTAAAATAAAGCCTAATTATACAGGCCCTGTAATCCATGTCAATGATGCTTCGCGCTCTGTAACAGTAGCTGGCAAACTTTTAGGGAAAGATAAAGAAGATTTTTATGCTGAGATAGTAAAAGAATATGAAGAAGCAAAAGCTGGTCATGGCAAAAGAAGTGAAGCCAAGAATTATGTTAGCATAGAAGAAGCTAGAGCCAATAAATACCAAACCGATTGGGAAAACTATAAACCTCATGCTCCTCAAAAAATCGGCAGTGAGGTTTTGCATGATTATGATTTAAAGGAAATAGCCGAATACATTGACTGGACTCCTTTCTTCCAAACCTGGGAAATGAAAGGGCGATACCCAAAAATTCTGAATGATCCTGAGAAAGGTGTTGAAGCTCAAAAGCTATTTGATGACGCTCAACAAATGCTTCAAGATATCATAGACAATAAACAGCTAACTGCAAATGCCATTTTCGGACTCTATCCTGCGCATACAAAGAATCATGATAGCATCGAAGTTTTTGCTGATGCTAAAAAAACTGAAAAGCTAACTGAATTCCATACCCTCAGACAACAAAATAAAAAGGGTGAGAAAAATCCTAATTATGCCTTTTCTGATTTCCTTGCGCCTTCAGAAGCCAATTACACTGATTATGTAGGCTGTTTTGCAGTGACCACTGGAATTGGCTTGGATAAAATGACGGCCAAATACGAAGCCGACCATGATGATTACAGTAGCATTATGGCCAAAGCTTTGGCTGATAGATTGGCAGAAGCCTTTGCAGAACTATTGCATAAAAAAGTCAGGACAGAGTATTGGGGCTATGCTAAAGATGAAACCCTAGATAATGAAGGCTTGATTCGAGAGCAATACAAAGGCATTAGGCCGGCTCCTGGTTATCCTGGATGCCCAGATCATACGGAGAAAATCACCTTATTCAATTTGCTTGAGGTAGAAAAAAACACAGGAATCAGCTTAACAGAAAATTTAGCTATGTGGCCTACGGCTTCCGTTAGTGGTTTCTACTTTGGACACCCCGAAAGTCGGTATTTCGGTCTGGGGAAAATTGGAAAGGACCAAGTGGAAGATATTGCCAAACGTAAAAACCAATCATTTGAAGACATAGAACGGTGGCTGAGACCTAATTTAAATTATTGAAAAGTTCCTAGAACCTAGACACTAGATCATAGACTTCGTCTAGACTCTAGGTTCTTGAATCTAAAATCTAGAATATGAAAGTAACTGAACATATAGCAAACGCAAAAAAGACTGTATTCTCTTTTGAGATTTTACCTCCTTTAAAAGGACAGAACATTAAAGCACTGTTTGAGAACATAGAACCTCTAATGGAATTCAAGCCACCTTTTATTGACGTCACCTATCACAGAGAAGAATATGTGTACCGAGACAAAGGAAATGGTTTATTAGAAAAACGGACAACCAGGAAACGTCCTGGGACTGTAGGGATCTGTGCTGCTATTAAAAACAGATTCGATATCGATACTGTTCCGCATATTATCTGCGGTGGATTTAGCAAAGAAGAAACGGAGAATGCATTAATAGATCTTGATTTTTTAGGGATTGATTCTGTTTTGGTTTTACGGGGAGACCCCATAAAATCAGAAAATAAATTTGTACCAGATCCAAATGGTCATGCCTATGCTATTGATTTAATGGAACAAGTGGTAGGCATGAATCACGGGAAATATATTGATGAAGAATTGCAATCTGCAACACCGACTGACTTCTGTATAGGTGTTGCAGGATATCCTGAAAAGCATTTTGAGGCGCCAAGCATGAAATCAGATTTAAAAATCCTGAAACAGAAGGTAGAAAAAGGCGCTGAATATGTGGTTACTCAGATGTTTTTTGATAACCAAAAATACTTTGAATTTGTAAAGCTGTGTAGAGCAGAAGGGATAAATGTCCCCATCATTCCGGGTTTAAAGCCCATAACTTCTTTGAAGCAAATGAGTGCATTACCACGGACTTTCTATTTAGATTTACCAGATACTTTGGTTGATGAATTGGACAAATGCAGAGATAATGCTGCGGCAAAAGAAGTAGGCATAGATTGGTGCATACAACAATCAAAAGAATTGATTGAATTTGGTGCTCCATGCCTTCATTACTACTCTATGGGGAAATCGGATCCTATTTATAGGATTGCAGATGGAGTATTTTAAAGGTCAATTTTTCTAAACTTAAGAAAAACTGTTCTCTGAATAAGTAAACCTGTCAGGTTTAATCTACTGAAATCTGGAAAGAATTGATTGCTCTTTCAGATTTAATATTAAATCAAAAACCTGACAGGTTTATGGTAAAATAAGAATATACCGAATTGTTAGTTATACAATGCAGGAAATTGACCTGGATTGAATTCATGCATCATTTCATAAACTTTGTCAAATACATCTTCCACTTGTGGTTTACTGAAATAATCACCATCAGATGCATAAGCTGGTCTATGTTCATTTGATGTGATAGTTATCGGTTGAGCATCCAAGAATTTATATGCTTTTTGCTCCTCCAATACTTTTTGCATCATATATCCTGTTGCACCTCCAGGAACATCCTCGTCTGCAAAAACGACTCTATTGGTTTTCTTGATGGACTGTACTATGCTGTGGTCAATATCAAAAGGAAGCAATGACTGTACGTCTATTATTTCACAAGAAATACCCTGATCAGCTAACAGACTAGCTGCATCCATTACGACCCTGCACATTGAACCATAAGTTACAATGGTAACATCTGCCCCTTCTCTAATCACTTCTGGTTGTCCTAATGGTACGGTAAATTCACCCACATTTTCTGGCAGTGACTCTTTTAATCTGTATCCATTCAAACATTCAATAATTAATGCAGGATCATCTGATTGAAGCATAGTATTATAAAAACCAGCTGCTTGTGTCATGTTTCTTGGAACTAAAACATATATCCCACGAATGGAATTTAATATCATACCCATCGGAGAACCCGAATGCCAAACGCCTTCTAATCTATGACCTCTAGTTCGGATAATCAATGGAGATTTTTGACCTCCTTTTGTTCTATATTGTAGGCAAGCCAAATCATCTGATAAAATCTGAATAGCATACAATAAATAATCTAGGTACTGAATTTCAGCAATCGGTCTAAGCCCTCTAAGCGCTGCACCAATTCCCTGCCCGATGATTGTACATTCCCTAATTCCTGTATCCATCACCCTCAATTCGCCATACTTATCCTGCAATCCCGCAAAAGCTTGATTTACATCTCCTATTTTACCCACATCTTCACCAAATGCAAATACTCTTGGATCTCTAGCCAACGCAGCATCAAAACAAGCTTGCAGTACTTCCCTACCGTCTACTTTCTTAGGATCGTTTGAATATTCAGTCTGAATTACTTCTACATTTAGAGCTGATTCTTCAGACTGGCTATATAAATGAGAGCTATAACGATCATGCCCTTCTTCAGTAACTGCATTTAACCAATTGATTACTTTTTGCTTTGCTTCACCCTCATGGGATATAACCAATCTCAAAGACTTCTTCATCGCCTTGATATTATCCAACCTTAGTGGGTTCATGGCAGATTTCAATTCAGCAGCTATTTCTGAAATTTCATTATTCCCAGCTTCTTCTGCCAAATTATTTAGTAAGTCCAGTGCTTCTTTCTGCTGATCTTTTATTTCACCAATAAAAGCTTTCCATGCAGCATCTTTAGCATCTTTTGCAGTTTTTTTAGCTTCATTTTCTATCTCGTCAAGTTCTTTCTCAGATGCTATCTTTTGGACCAGGATATATTTTCTGAATTGAATCAAACAATCATATTCAGCTTCCCATTCTAATCTCTCTTTTGACTTATATCGTTCATGTGATCCAGAGGTGGAGTGCCCTTGCGGTTGCGTCATTTCCAAAACATGCACCATTGTGGGAACATGTTCTTCACGAGAAATTTTAGCAGCTTTCTGGTAGGTTTCTACCAAAGCTTCGTAATCCCAACCCCGTACCGTTAATATCTCATATCCATTTTTATCTTTGGACCTTTGAAAACCTGCTAAAGCTTCAGAAATACTGCCTTTGGTCGTATGGAATTCCTGCGGAACGCTAATTCCGTAGTGATCATCCCATATAGAAATTAACATAGGAATCTGTAAAACTCCTGCAGCGTTGATGGATTCGTAAAACATCCCTTCTGAAGTGGAGGCATTTCCTATCGTCCCAAAAGCAACCTCATTACCATTTATAGAATATTGCTCAAATTCCTTCTTATTTAACTCCTTGTTTTCTCTAAATAATTTTGATGCAAAACCTAAACCCACCAATCTTGGCATTTGCGCTGCAGTAGGAGAAACATCAGAAGAACTATTCTTACTTTCTGTTAATTTTGTATACTTCCCAGCTTCATCCAGCATTCTTGTAGCAAAGTGGCCATTCATTAAACGGCCAGCAGAAGCAGGGTCTGCATTTACATCAGTATGCGCATATAGTTGTGCAAAATATTCTTGTATTCCTAACTCTCCGACGGCAAACATAAAAGTTTGATCACGATAATAACCGGATCGAAAGTCTCCATTTTGGAAAGATTTAGCCATAGCTAGTTGTGCTAACTCTTTGCCGTCACCAAATATTCCGAACTTGGCTTTGCCCATGAAAACCTCTTTTCGTCCCATAAGACTAGCATGTCTACTCTCCCATCCTAAACGAAAATCATTTAAAATCTCTTCCTTCGAAATACTAACTTTATTCTTCTTATTGCTTTTGGTGGTTGTCATCAGCTCTCTTTTTATTAAAAATACAGCTCACTTTAAAAGTAAGTTCAACAAAAATAACCAAAATGATGAGGCTTTCAAATCCTAATATACCAGTTAAGCCTAACAAGTGTTTGGAAAGCATATGTCAGGTTATATTTTTGGCTTTTTTCATTCTGTCAAAATAATATTTCACCAAACATTAACGAACTATAGGTAATCAAAATAAAATATTAATTTGATTTAAAATTTATTCAATAAACGCACTTAAAAAACCCTTAGCAAATACAGGAATTTCTATTGTTTGCTTTATATTTGCCCCCATTAGGAAACATTAAAATTATTTTGTTATGATCATTGGGGTACCAAAAGAAATCAAAAACAACGAGAACCGTGTCGCTTTGACACCGGCCGGTACACAGGAGCTGACCAAAAGAGGTCATCAGGTATTCGTACAGGCAACTGCAGGTGAAGGTAGCGGTTTCTTAGATGAAGATTATGTAGCATCAGGTGCTCAAATTTTACCTGACATTCAAAGCACTTATGCGAAAGCTGAGATGATTATGAAGGTAAAAGAGCCTATTGAAGAGGAATATGAATTGATCAAAGAAGATCAGTTAGTATTCACTTATTTCCACTTTGCCGCTTATGAAGATTTGACAAAGGCAATGATCAAAAACAAATCAATTTGTTTGGCCTATGAGACAGTAGAAAAAGCAGACAAAAGTTTGCCCCTTTTGGTACCAATGTCTGAAGTTGCTGGTAGAATGTCTATACAAGAAGGAGCAAAGTACTTAGAAAAACCGTTAAAAGGGAGAGGTATTTTATTAGGTGGAGTACCAGGTGTACGACCAGCAAAAGTGATGATTTTAGGTGGCGGAGTTGTAGGTACTAATGCTGCTAAAATGGCTGCCGGAATGGGTGCTGATGTAACTATAATGGATGTAAACTTACAGCGTTTACGATATTTAGATGATGTAATGCCTGCAAACGTCAATACTTTCATGTCTAGTGAATACAATATTCGTGAAATGCTACATAGAGTGGATCTAATAGTAGGAGCTGTGTTGATCCCAGGTGGAAAAGCACCACATTTAATTACTAGAGATATGTTAAAAGAAATGAGGCCTGGAACAGTACTTGTTGATGTAGCCGTAGATCAAGGTGGATGTATTGAAACTTGTAAGCCAACTACTCACCAAGACCCGACTTATATCATTGATGATGTAGTTCACTATTGTGTGGCTAACATGCCAGGTGCTGTGCCGTACACTTCTACTTTAGCTTTAACAAACGCCACTTTACCTTATGCAATCCAATTGGCAGAAAAGGGCTGGGTAAAAGCTTGTCAGGATAACAGAGATTTAGCATTAGGATTGAACATCATCAAAGGTGATGTAGTATATGATGCGGTTGCGGAAGCCTATGACATAGAACATGTTCCCTTTGAGAAATACTTAGGAAACGTTTGGAATAAAATATAAAAAATAGTCAATATCTATTTTATTTGAGATCCCGTTTGTTTTGGCAAGCGGGATTTTTTTTGCTACTAAAACATCAAGGGATGTAAGCTTTCCGAATATCAACTATAAAAACTGAGGAAGAGAAAGTTTACAAGCAGCATTGAGCTGATAATTCAATACCCTCGTCTTCACCAATAAAATATTCGTCCACAACAACGGTATATCTATCGATTCTCTTCCTAAATCTCCTGTTATCAACCAGATGTATGTTTGCCATAAAATTCACTAAAACTAGAAAATTTCCCAACGTAATTTTGCCATTACTAATAATAATAAATTACAATAATGCGATTTTTTACACTATTTACCCTACTCTTAATTTCAGTGCTAAGCAAAACTACGGCAATAGCACAGAATGTTTCCGATTATCAGTTTGAAGCAAATATTGAAGCTTATCAGGAAATTACTGGTGGTACCGTAATTACAAATAGCAACAATGCTAATGATGTTTTTTACAACAATATCAATATCGGATTTGATTTCACTTTTGGAGGTCAAACCTTTAATCAGATCGGTGTTAGTACCAATGGGTTTGCTAGCTTTTCAAATGGGAATGGAGTTACTTATCCACTTGAAGAAGGATTAGAAAATTCAATAAGTCCGTTCTCTGGGGACCTACATGCTCAGGACAATTCAGAAATTAGGATTAGGACTTTTGGAAGTGCTCCAAATAGAAGAGCAGTGATTCAGTGGAAGAATTATGCATCATACTACTTTAGAAATTTAGGCTTCTTCGGAACTTACACAGCACTAGGCGGCAGTTACAACTTTCAAATTGAATTAAGGGAAAATAATAATGCAATAGCATTCCATTACGGTAACTTCACTCATCCAAATAATTATAATTTTTGGTGGGGCAATCCAAGCGCGAACACAGAAGTCCAAGTTTCAGTAAATTCAGCAATAACGGATTTGCAAAATAGAACTGGGGCAAATTCCAATTGGAATGAAAACAATACATCTAATTCGAATAATAGAAATTCAAAAGTAAGATTAGAACAGGATATTATTCCGTCTAATGGTCTGAAATTTACCTATGTCCCTCAAGATAGTGACCTTGGCATTAATGTTTTTCCTAATGTGGCTGAATTGTGTGCTGACCAGGAATACCTCTATTCTGTAGAATTGGCAAATACTTCTTCCGCTGCTAACTCTAATATCGAGGTAAATTTTGATGTTCCTGCGGGAACTTCGTTTGTATCTGCAAACGCAACTGCTGGAAGCTATAATAAATCCACTGGTATATATACAATAAATAACCTGCCTGGCAATGAAACTGCAGTATTGGAAGTAATTGTAACGGTCAATGCAGGTATGGAGGGAAGCAATATTGCAGCAAATGCAGAAATAATTTCCGCAGATGCCAGCGATCCAGATTTAAGCAATAACACTTCTTCAGTCAATTTATCTGTAGGAAATAATAGTAGTCCACAATTATCCGACTTTAGCAATCAAACTGCTCCATACAATGGAGTATCTGCTCCTATAGCTTTTACAGTTTCAGATATAGAAACTGCGGCTGATGATTTAATTATTTCTGTTAACTCATCGAATCAAACACTACTACCTAATGGGAACATTAGCTTGACTGGCAGTGGTGAAAATAGGGAACTAGTGCTACAACCTTCATTAAATCAGTTTGGTATAGCAACCGTTACAATCGAACTGTCCGATGGTACATGCCCGATCATCAAAACTTTTGAAGTAGAAGTATTCAGACAGATTTTCAATAATTTTGAGGCTGCTAAAATTGTAGTTGGACAACCCGATTTTACTTCCGGCTCAACGACAGCTTCTAACATAGTGGCTCCAGGCTCCAATAGTTCTGCGGTAAGTGTAAAAGGGGTATTGGCTGTAGGTTCGCAAACTACCAATAGAGTCTTAATTTGGAATTCTGTTCCTAGCTCGAATGGTGAACCTGCTGACATAGTGGTCGGTCAATCCAATTTCACTAACAATGTATCAGCTACTAGAAACAATAGATTATGGAACCCGAACGGAGTGGCTTTTAGTCCAGATGGTAATAAACTATTAATTGCTGACTCATATAATAATAGAATATTAATTTTTAATGAAATACCGACCACCAATAATGCTCAAGCAGATGTTGTTATTGGACAAGGTGGTTTTGGCACCAGGGATCCAGGTGCAGGTAGAAATGGATTGAATTATCCTACTGATATTCAAATCACACCTAGTGGTAAAATGATTGTTACTGATAGAGGAAACAATAGAATATTAATTTATAATAAAATACCCACTTCCAATAATGAAGAAGCAGATGTTTTAATTGGTCAGACTGGATGGAATAATACAGGAAGAGGTACTGCTCGTAATAGAATTGGTGATCCTTGGAATACCTCTATATCTCCTGATGGTAAACTACTGATTGCAGAGGATTATAATTATAGAATTCTCGTTTTCAACTCTATTCCTACCACAGATGGAGCTAATGCAGACATAGTGGTGGGTCAAGATGCTTTCAATACGCGAACTAGCGGTGTAAGTGCGACAAAATTTAGTTTCCCAGGGGTTACGGTTTCGCCATCAGGTGTTATGGCTATAGCTGATTTTAATAACCATCGAGCACTAATCTTCAACGAAATACCAACTACCAATGGCGCTAGTGCTGATGTGGTTTTAGGTCAAAGAGATTTTAATGAAGCAATCCGTTTCAATAATGGAAGTGGGGTAACAGGTTCACCCAATGCCAGAAACATGGATACGCCTTATGGTATTAATTTTGATTTAAATGAAAGACTCTATATTAATGGTGCAGGCATGAACCGAATGATGATTTTTGGTGAAACTCCTTCCCAAGTATCAGATTTATCTATCGCTTTTACTTCTGACTCAAACACACCGTGTGTGAATAGTGTGGTTACCTACGAAGTTAGTGTTTACAATAATGGTCCTAATAATGCTACTAATGTCGTGGTAACTTCGGCTCTTCCTTCCGGTTTTACTCCTTCTGAGTCTGATGCACAGAAAGGGACATACAATCAAGAAAGTGGCTTCTGGAGAATTCCTTTAATTGAAAATGGAGAGACTGTCACTTTACAGATGACTGGTACTGTTAACGCTGGCGAAAACTTAAATTCCATTACTGCTTATGCAAGTGTAAGATCATATAATCAAAATGATTCGGACTTCACTAATAATTCAGGAAGTGTAGAAGTAAGTGTGTTGGATAATGAAGCGCCAACCATGAACGAATTTGAAGATGTTATTTTAGACATCAGTACGGCTTCTCCCAACATTAATTTTACCGTAGATGACGCCAATGTTGCTGAAAGTACATTGACAGTATCTGCATCTAGTTCAGATCAGTCACTAGTCAAAGACGAAAATATTACTTTGGGAGGTTCAAATGCCAATAGGTTTATTCAAATAACGCCAGAGAACGGTCAATTTGGTTTAGTAACCATTAGTGTAACAGTAGAAGATGGTACTTGCAGCACTACTCAAACTTTTGAATTATTTGTTGGTAATATTTGGCTAGGAAACACCAGCGTTTGGGACGCTGCTAGCAATTGGTCCGCGGGAATACCAACGGATTTGATTTCAGCTGTTATTCCAAACAATCCATTAGGAGGCAATTTTCCTGTCATAAATGGAACAGCAACTGTGAATAATTTAATTATAAATAGTAATGCACAGATCACAGTAAATGCAGGTAGAAATCTTAATATTCATGGGAATTTCATCAATCGTGGTCCTGAATATACAGGTAATGGTTCTGTAAGTATGGTGGGGAGCGCTACTCAATGGCTGATGGGAAAAGTCAATGGCCTGATCATTAATAACGGCAGTGGCGTCAATTTAGAGGATGATTTATCTACAAATAGACCTATCAATATTCAAAGCGGACAAATGGTGGTGGGAGATAATAGTTTGACGATCAGAAACGCTATAGCAGGAAATCCGCAAAACCTAATTATGGACGGAACATCTTCACTGGTAGTGAGCGGGACTTCAGCAGGAATTTCTATTCCTTCTCACATTACTATTCTTGAGGATTTGCAGCTAGAAAATGGAAGTGGATTAGTTCTAACAAACTCATTGCAAATTATTGATTCCTTGAAACTATATGCAGGAACTTTAACTCTGGGAAGCAACAATTTAGATTTGTTGGGTTATAGCCATTCCATTAATGGTGAAATATCATCCAGTGTGGGAGCTGAACTATCTGTCAATGCTATTGGAAATGCGGGAAAAATCGTATTCGATAATACAGAAAATGTACTAAGCAATTTATCAATTAATGCAACTGGAGGTACTTTTGAAATTGAAAACTCGGTGATTATTAATAATCAATTAAACCTAAATGATGGTAAACTTATCATTTCAAATGGCTTCATCCAGGTCGAAAACACTGCTAGAAATGGAATTCTTGTAAGCGATAATTCTTACATAGTGGGGACTTTAAGAAGATGTGTTGCAACTGGAATCGACTATCAACTACCTGTTGGTTCAGCAGCATATAAACAAGAAGTAAAAATAAATTTCAACAGCATGTCAGAAAGCACTTGTATTGATGTAAGCTTCACTGAAAACAGTAGCGATCCAGATTTTGCAAATATTTCTGGCTTAAATTTGTCAGTAAATGGTAATGCAATTGAACAAGTATTAGATTACGGCTTCTGGACAATTACACCAACAAATTCAGCTGGCACATATAATTACAATATTTCAGTTACATCCCAAGGGCATGTGAACGGAAATGAAACCGGAAATCATATTTTACTAAAAAGAGAGAATTCTGCATCAAGTTGGGAAGTATTAGGTGATTATTCACCTGCAGATGAAAGTGGAAGTTTCACCGACCCAATCACAGTTAGCCGTTCGAATTTAAATGGTTTCAGTGATTTTGCTGTGGGTGCATCCTCAGAAGGAGCTTTGCCTGTGGAGTTCCTTGGTCTTGATATAGAACAAAAACAAACTGGCGTGTTAGTCAAATGGTCCACTGCATCAGAGAAAAATAATTCCCACTTTGAAATTCAAAAATCCTCAAATGGAAAAGATTTTGAAACCATTGGTACAGTAGAAGGCAATGGAAATAGCTCTAACGTAATTGAGTATGATTTCATTGATTATAGTTCTCACGGAAATGTTTCCTATTACAGATTACAGCAATTTGATTATGACGGAAAATCTGAATATTCACCAGTAGTAAAAATTGAATTTGAGTCTAGACTTTTTAACATCAAACTATACCCTAATCCGGCTACGCATCAAATAAATATAAATTTCGAGCAAGAGGTGGGAAATACTTCAATACAAATCATAAATATGAATGGACAAACAGTGAAGAAAAAGAGTTTGGAAGGCGGGAAAAGTATTCAGATGGACATTTCAGATCTAGCCAATGGCTATTATCAAATCATAATATGGTCACAAACTGAGAAAGGCATGGTCTCTAGCAAGTCAAAATTATTAAAGAAATGATGTTGGAAATTAGAAAAGAGCTCAAAATGAGCTCTTTTCTTTTCATTTATTCTGCTTTAAAATTGTAAGAAGCGGTAAATAGCATAATTTGCGTTTCTCTTTTCCTAGTAAAGGTTTGTTGAAACCCGGGCCCAAAATTTTCCCCTCTAAAATTACGAGTGTCAAATAAATCCCTGAAACTGGCACTTAAAGTCAATCTCTTGTCAAAGAAATATCTTTGCAAACTCCCATCTATATAATATCGAGCCAAATCCCTACCTTGGGCCTCTATTTCAGGAGCCATATAATTACCAGTAAATTGTAGGTTAATTCCGAAAGGCAAACTGAAATCGGTGGTAACTTTAGCATACCATGAAAGTCCCCTATTGGGTTCTTCTGCTCCAATGTTGGTACCATCTATCACAGATTGAAAAATAGAATAACTGGCATTTAAATTCCACCAATTGGTAATATCGGTTGTATTAATAAATTCTAATCCATAAAAATCACCAGTATTCAAATTCTGTGGACCGCGGTAGGAAATTCCATCCTCTACTCTCACAATCCAATCAACCTGACCATTAATCCTTCGGTAAAAAGCGTTGGTCGTTAAAGTAAAACCTCCATTTTGATACATATGGCCGAGTTCAAATGAATTGATATATTCTGGCTGAAGATTGGGCTCCCCTACCCTGACATTTAATGAATCCGCAAAATCAGGAAATGGATTCAATCTCCACCCGCTTGGTCTGTCAATCCTTCTTGAATAAGTAGCTTTTAAGGTATTCTTATTATTCAGAAAATAAGCTAATTGAACACTTGGGAAGAAATCCAAATATTGCTGACTGTTAGAAAGATCTTCCTCTGCAACTAAAGATGTATTTACATTGGATAATTCATTTTCTAAAAGAGTTTGTTCAGCTCTAAGCCCAACTGCATAATTAAAATTTGGAAGGCTATCTGAATAAATAGCATAAAGTGCATGAATTTGGTCCTGATAAATAAATCGATTACTTATACTATCATAAGGATCAATTTGACCTTCACTTCCTACCAGTCCATAGACATAATCATTATCAAACCTTCTAAAAATAGACTTATACCCACTTTCTAACAAACCACTAAGAATTGGCGTAGCGTAATCTACTTGGATTACCGAGGTATTTCTAAATTCATCTGTTGTACTCCCTTCGGTTCTGTTAGGATCACCCTCTTCACTTAGTGTATTGTTGTAGATGGCAATATTTTGATCTTCCACTTGATCTCTAATGGAAACGCTCGCTAATGCTCTGAAAAATTTTTTCTTGTTGTCAAAATCTCTTTCATATATAATGGCATTATCGTAAGTATAATTCTCTTCCGTCTCCGTATTATTTCTAACGTAGCGAGTTAGAAATTCATCGGTACCTAAATTTTGCACAAAAGCACTACTAGATTGGAAATCACTTTCTTCCTCTGTATTGAACACACCTTCAAAGCTTAATTTATTTTGTCCCCAAAAGTAATCGCCTCCATAATTGATGGTATGTTCCCTATCCTCATTTCTACTATTCTGTTCTTGTCTGTAAAGCTCATTGGAACCATTAAAAGTACTTCTTCTTTCCGTTTCTCTGCTGCCCACTCTTGGCCATTGCCTAAAGCTATAGCCACCGTATATCGCAAATTTGGTGGTCCTTCGTGCCAAATTAACATTTGCATTTGTACGCATTCTGGTTCCCATGGTAAGTTCTGCTCTTGCAGTGGTCCCTAAATCTTCGCCTCTTTTCAATTTAATGTTAATAACACCGCCATCTGAAGACGCATCATATTTTGCATTTGGATTATTTATTATTTCTACTTCTTCAATTGCGCTGGCAGGAATCTGTTCTAAATCTGTCGCTAATGCAGAATTCCGTCCATCAATTAGGACATTTGTACTACCACTACCTCTTAAGGATACACTTCCATCATCTGAAACATTAACTGATGGCGTATTTCTCAAGATATCCAATAGAGTTCCTCCTACGTTGGCAATGGTTTGATCGGGCTTTATCGTCATACCCTCCATAGTGGCTAGAACAGGAGTTTTTCTTTCATTTCCACTTACTACAACCTCCTCCATGATCTCTTCTTTTACTGAAAGACCTATCTCCCCTAAATCCAAACCACTTTCTGAGATTTGGACTTGATCTGCATAGTCTTCATAGCCTACAAAGGAGATTACTATCCTATAACTCCCAGTCTCTATTGGGATATTAAAGCTACCATCTTCTGAGGTAGTAGCTCCAGTTACAGGAGTATTACTATTTTCTTGATAAAAAGCTACCTGAGCAAAAGGAATAACTTTACCTGAATCTGGATCGGAAACCACTCCTTCCACTATCGCATTTTGACAAAAAACTGGATTTACAAATATTAAGGTTACTACTAAAATTAAAATATACTTCATTGAAATTTTCTCTCTCGGTACACATATTTTAACTGCGCACAGGTCCAAAAGTTTAATTATAACGACCTAGTTTAAAAAATCAACAGATTCCTAAAGGCATAAGGGGACAAAATAATTTCAGATCAAATGATGAATTTTAAACGATTAGCCAGTTTTGTAGTTAATTCAAAATACATTAAAAAATGGGTAGCAATATTTCTAAGTTCTGGGAGAACCTATATGAGCGACTACTTTCAGAAAAAATGAAAGAGAGAAGCGAAACGGTCATTATAGTAATTGCTATCGCTGGATTTTTTATTCATCTCACCTTAATCATATTAAATAAACTAGAAATATTTGAATCTTCCTATTCAAGTAGTCTGTTGGATAATCCCATCGCTTCCATCTACACACCTTTCTCGTTTATTCTGGTTTATGAGGTGTATTTGCTCGTCTATTTTCTACCGAAATCAATCACTATATATATTGGAAAGCAGTACGAAATTATTTTGCTCGTTCTTATTAGAAGATTATTTAAAGATCTGGCACAATTAGATTTGCAAAGTAGCTGGTTTAGTAGTAAAGATGACTTACAATTCACATACGACATTGGAGCTTCTCTAATAATCTTTGCCTTAATATTTATTTTTTACTATTTGAATAGTCAAAGAGCCTCTGCTCAAAAAGACCACCTTTCACAAAGAGGACAAATTCAAAGATTCATTGAAATCAAAAAAAGATTTTCAGTTCTGTTAATTCCGGTCCTATTTGGGTTAGCTGTATACAGTTTTGGAGATTATTTCTATGAAGTATTTTTCTCTGCTTCACATCGGATAGATTCAATTAAAAACACCAATAATATATTCTTCGATGAGTTTTTTACTATTCTAATATTAAGCGATGTGCTGTTGCTGTTGATCTCCTATACGCATACATCTACTTTTAGATCTGTAATTAGAAATTCTGGCTTTGTAATTTCTACTATTTTGATCAAAATATCCTTCAGCACCGATGGCATATTAAACGATATTTTAGTGGTTTCAGCTATTACATTTGGTGTACTGATCCTATGGATACATAATTTCTATGAAAAAATTGAGCTCCCCAAGGAGACATGATTACAACTCGGCCACACACTTCAGTTCAATCGCAATTGGCGTTGGTAAAGCGTTTACCTCCACTGTAGTTCGACAAGGTTGGATATCTTTAAAGTAATCAGCATAAACCCTATTGAAAGTGGAAAAGTCATCTTTCATATTGGTCAAAAATACCTGTACATCCACCAACTTATCCCAACTACTGCCACAATCTTCCAATATCATTCTTACATTGTCAAAAACAGATTTACATTGCACTTTAATATCGTAGGAAACAATATCTCCATCGCTGCTTAGCTCCACACCCGGAATCGACTTACTATCCTTTTTCCTGGGCCCAACTCCTGACAAAAATAGCAAATTACCTACTTTGCGTGCATGAGGATATAAGCCTACAGGTAATGGTGCTCGGTCTGAATTTCTGATATTATCTTCCATTATGCTACGGATTTATGAAACTGTGATTTAACTCGCTTTCCTTGATTTATATGCCTTTTTGTATGACGCATCATAATGTAAAGTTGCTCACCTACATTGAAACGCAATAATTTACTCAAAGGACTGTAGGTTGGAACGTGTTGATGATCGTATGCACATGCCTTCAAAGCTAAGCCTATTATTTCTTCCTGCAAGTCTAAAAAATCTTGCAGAGTTTCTTTGCCATTTCTTACTTTATTTTCCTTGGTTGGCTTAAATATTCTGGGAGCAGGCACCTTCCATTTATACTTCGGGTCAACAGCATACAAAAACAACTTACCTGTGACCGAGAAACGAACAGGATATTCTATGGTCTTGACCTCTGCCTTTTGAAGCCGCTTTTCGATGTCTTTAATATAGGTTGAATTGGCGATAATAATATGCTTTAGACACTCTGCAATAGACCATTTATCCGCAGCAGGTTTCCATATTAATTCCTCCGCACTCAAATTTTCAAACTCTTGTCTAGTAGTTTCTTGGATTTCCTTTAAATCTTTAATGACATCTTTTAACCAAATCATAATTTCTAATCGGAATTGTTGCGGAAAGGTTGAGGGAAATTCGGTGTTTTTTATTTCAGCCTATCTGCCTTATAAAAAAATCGATTTGAGAGCTGTACCACCCTCCAAAACCACTCCTCTTAATTTCATGCTGAAAACCCATTAAATGCCCACCATCATAAAACGAAATTGCAGGTACAAAACTAAATTCGCCCTTTTTGGAAAGAGCATCTTTTGCTGTGGTAAGTTCATCCTGTCTGCCTGCAAAAAGCATGATTGGAATATCAATGGATTTCCATTTCAAAACATACTCCTCTGTTTTAATAGGTGAAAAAGCTTGTTTATCTTTTTGAGATTTTAATCGCTGTATATGCTCACGAGGACAAAAAACAAAAGCATCATATACCAGAAAATCTATATCATCTTTAATGCCATCATAAGCATAAGTTGTGACCATCGTACCCATTGACAATGCCCAAATACCAAGACCTCTATTTGTAAATCGCTTTTTTGCAAAATTTACTACCGCCTCTAAATCTTTAGAGAATTCAATATGAAATAAATAATTTAGCTCAATTTCAAAATCAGAGCTTTTCCCAAAGCCCCTATAATCAAAAGTAATTACTGTATATCCTAGATTAGATAAAATAGAAGCGTGATACACGAAATAGGACATATTTCCAGCATCTGGATATGCTAAAATCAGGACCTCACCTTTCTCATTATCAGGATTAGGTGCATAAATCCAAGTATTCAAATCATAACCGTCTTCAGTAGTGACTTTTAATTCTTCATAATCCCAATTAATGGAATCAGGCGTTAAAGTATATTCTCTATCAGGATCAATGGCTAGTAGGTTAAACGTGAGGAAAAGGAGGAATAGAATTATTTTCATAATTAAAAGATATCTTTTGAATGAAACTACAATAAATTCAGTGATTTTAAACAATAAAAGTAATAGAATAAATTGAGCAAAATTTCGTAAATTCAAGCTATAAAATGAATAAAAGTTATGGGGACAATCGAATTAAAATCAAATCTTCATAAAATTGTTGAAAGTATCGATAACGAGCAATTATTACAACCTATTTACGATTTTCTGAAACAAAGTGAGAACTCTAAAGAAGTTCAATTTTGGAAAACATTGACAGAAAATCAAAAAAAAGAAATTTACTTATCATATGAGGAATCCCAAGACAGCAAAAAATTAATTAATTGGGAAAAAGTGAAGAAAAAATATTAATGGAAGTTTACGTTACCCCATGAGCTAAAAAGGATTTTGACTCTGTAGTAGAATATTTAAAATTAGAATGGGTTAAAAATACTGTAAAAGAATTTGTTCATAAAGTAGATGAAACCCTTAAATTAGTCAAAAGCTTCCCATCAAATGGACAAAAATAAATGATATCAGGGGTTTACAATTAACTTCACAGACCAGAATATTTTACCGGATAAAAGAATCCAAAATTATTATTCTTTCCTTTTTTTTTTGACGTTAGACAAGACCCAGAAAAAAAAATTATAAAATCTTTCTTAAGAATATCTTAATACTAGTATTTAATGGCCGAAATCATCGACTTAAGCCAAGACATTTATGAGGGGATGCCGGTTTTTAAAGACCTTCCTCAGGTTAAAATGGAAATCCATAATTCACATGAAGAATGGGCTGGCATTAAAAACCCAAAGAAAAGAACTCCTGCTGTTCATAAACTAGAACTTGGGGAGCATACTGGCACTCATGTTGATGCCATCAATCACATGGCTCAGCAATATGAAGGACAATCTATTGATAAAATGCCCCTATCAATGTTTTACACAGAAGGGATTTGCTTAGACTTCTCACACAAAAACTTAGCTGAACTCATAGAACCTCATGAAGTTGAATTGGCTTGTAAAAAAGCTAATATTGAAATAAAAAAACATGATACGATTCTCCTTTATACTGATCATTACAGAAAACATTTCAATAAAAAAGATTGGGGAAATGGTCCTGGTATTTCTACTGAAACAGCCCGTTGGCTAGGAAAGCAAAAAATTTCAGCTTTTGGAGTGGAAACTACGTCACCCGGGGTTCGAAAAGTATCCAACAAAGAAGTACATCATATTTGTGGCGAGCTAGGCTTTACTCATTATGAAAACATGATCAATCTGCATAAATTAATTGGGAGAGGAAGATTTCGTTTTATCGCCTTCCCTTTAAAAATTCGAGGTGGAACGGGTTCTCCTGTTAGGGCTGTAGCTATTTTCGAACAATAAAAAAGCGATGATTCCATAACCATCGCTTTCCCATTTTTTAGCTATTCATAATTTCTTCAATCTCATCAATTTCAATAGGAATATTTCCCATCATATCATGATGACCATCTTTAGTGATGACTACGTCATTTTCTAAACGTACACCTATCCCTTCATTTTGAATATATATCCCGGGCTCAATGGTGAAAACCATATTCGGCTCAAATTTTCGATAAATATTGCCTACATCATGAACATCCAATCCGATGTGGTGAGAAGTACCGTGCATGAAATATTTTTTATAAGCAGGATTAGCTGGATCTTGATTTTTGATATCTGTTTTATCCAATAAGCCCAAGCCTAACAACTCACTTTCCATCAACTTCCCAACTTCCTTATGGTATTCTGGGATTCGGTTTCCTGGAGTCAAGATTTTGTAACATTCTTTCATCACCCTTAAGACTGCATTATAGACATCCTTTTGTCTCTGGGTATATTTGCCATTCACAGGAATTGCACGAGTCATGTCAGCATTATAATTCCCATACTCAGCTCCTACATCCATTAGTAGCAATTCCCCATCTTTGCAAACATCTTTGTTCTCAATATAATGCAGTACACATGCATTTGCTCCAGAAGCTACAATAGGCGTATAAGCAAAGCCTTTGGAGCCCTGTCTAACAAATTCATGTAAAACTTCAGCCTCCACTTCATATTCTTTCAAACCTGGCTTTACAAATTTCAATGTTCTACGAAAAGCATCTTCAGTTATTTTACAAGCACGTTCCATTTGACTAATTTCCAAAGGATCTTTTATTGCTCTCAGATCATACAGAATTGGAGCTGCTTTCCTATACTGATGAGCAGGATATCGATCTTGCAACCATTTAATAAATCGCATATCTCGGGTTTCTACCGGTGTGGCATTTCTAATATGCTCATTAGTGTTGATAAATACTTGCTCGGCTTCGGCCATCAAAGTATTGAATACTGTTTCAAATTGTGACAACCACATAACAGTTGGAATTCCTGAAGCTGCCGTTGCCTCCTCTTTTGTATATTTATGTCCTTCCCAAACGGCAATATGCTCATTGGTTTCAGTTACAAATAATATTTCTCTCCAGCTGTCATTATCAAAATCAGGAAATAAAACCAAAATACTTTCTTCCTGGTCGATTCCAGTAAGGTAAAACAAATCGCTGTTTTGCCAGAAGGTCATAGTACCGTCTGCATTCAGTGGCATTACGTCATTAGAATTGAAAACTGCTAGAGAACGAGCTGGCATTTGCTTCATGAAATTCTTGCGGTTCTTTACATAAAGAGATGAATCTAAAGTTTGGTATCTCATAAATCTAATTTTTATTTCAAATTAATCGTTAAAGCTTCGTAAATTTCAAATTTACATTTTATTATTTCTTCCAACATGTTAAAACAGGCTTTTTTCAAGACTATCTTCTTCTTATTTCCGTTTTATTTGTTTTCAGTCGCGGTTTTATCCCAGCAGAAGTATTGGATGGAATTTGATTTTGGAGAAATTGATAGTCAAAACACACAAATTTCCCAGTTACAAGAGAGCCTTAAAAAGATGCATGGGGATAAAATCAAATTCCACTATCAATCCAAATGGCACCCTGTAGTCAGTATTTCTATTGAAGAGGATTTAATTGAAAAATTGGAATCCCATCAGCAGGTTAGAAGTATTTGGTTGCAAAATCAATTGCAGCAGCTTTCACTGCATAGTCCAACACCAATTGAATATTCTTATGCATTAGAACAAATGAAGGCCCAGTATTTAACAGATAGTATGGGCCTTAGTGGAAATAACATTAAAATTGGGGTCATAGATGGTGGTTTTATGGATGCAAATGTAGAACCTTCTTTAAAACATTTGGTTGAAAAAGACCAAATCAAGTTTTTTCAAGACTATTTATTAAAAGGAAATAAAGATCCATTCTATGGAAAAAGGATTTCGCAAGATGACCACGGTACACAAGTCTTAAGAATGATCGTGGGCTCTGATCATGGGACGTCAATTAAATATGGTATGGCGGAAAATGCCGAGCTGTATTTGGCAAGAACAGATCATGGGATCAGGGAAAGAAGATTGGAAGAAGATTACTGGGTGGCGGCACTTGAGTTGTTTTACGACATGGGCATTCGACTAGTAAATTCTTCTTTGGGGTATACTGATAGTTACGACAAAAGAAAAGAAAACCATAGCAAGAAAGAAGTCAATGGAAGAAGCAGTATGATTACCAAAACCGCACAAGTAGCTGCAGAGAAAGGAATGTTGATTGTAAGTGCTGCAGGAAATGACGGTCACAATAAATGGGAAATTCTATCCCTTCCTTCTGATGCAAAAGATGTATTAACTGTTGGAGCAGTCCGCTATGATGATTGGTCCAAAATCTACTATTCCTCTATTGGGCCCGAAAAATTGAATTATGTGAAACCGGATGTGGCTTGCTTTGCTGCTAATGGTACTTCATTCTCAGCACCTGTGATTACTGGTTTAGCCGCCTGTATTTGGGAGTATGACACTACTCTAACAAATTTGGAAGTAATAAATATTATTCAAAAAAGTAGCCACTTAGCAGAAAACCCAAATAATTTTATTGGCTATGGAGTTCCAGATAGTAAGAAGATTTTATCCCTGTTATATCAAGAAAAGCAAAAATCAATAGCTAAATCGACCACCGCTACTCAGGATTATATTGAAATCGAAATTCCAGCAAACACTGAATCACTTGTATTATATCATAAAAAGGATCATGTAAATGTGATAGAGCAGCAATCTATCAAAATTAAGGACGGCCAAACTTTAGTGAGAATTAAAAAACCAGAAAAAGCTAAGTACACTTCAATCGTAGCGCAAGATCAGTTTAATCTGGAAGTGGAATGGAAATAATCCTAAATTATTCAGAAATCAATTTATCTAGCACTCGGCTTAATCTCATCATATTAGCTTCGTGAACTTCTTCAAGAGTTATGGTCTTCCCTCCATAAGTTCCTGCTCTGGGTGCACCCAATAAAACGTTTTGAATTTTGCCATTCGAACTAATACTGATAGTAGCAGGAAAAGGAAACACACTCTGAAATTCACCTACCTCTAGTTTAATAAATCCACTAGCATTGACTTCTCGTTCTGACGGTATTACATGAATGTTGGAGTTAAATTTTTTGGCGTATTCCTTTAATTTATCTGGTGTATCATGAGCCACCACTACAAATCGAACTTGAGGATAGTCTTCGGAGAGTTTATTCAAAGCTGGAATAGAACTTATACATGGTGCACACCATGAGGCAAAAGACTCTAATAGAACAGGTTTTGAATCTTCTAATAAATTTACATTACTTCCATAATAATCCTGAAATTTGTAGTTTCCAATCTGAGCTCCCACCAGAGAATCTCTAAAATTATTCAATTCATAATATTGAACTTCTTCTTGAAAATTAGTTCCGTATTTAGTTTTTAGTGAGGTAGCAAAGCCTTCAATTTTTTCTTTGTATTCGTTCTTCTTAGGTCCTGAACAATTTGAAAAAACGATAAAAACTATAGTGAAAAAGTAGATACCTGCCCTCATGAAATTTTAGAATTACATAATAAAAAAAGCATCTAAAATTAATTAGATGCTCTTCAAGAAATCAATTATTTCAATATTAGAATAAATTAAAGCTTAAACCAAACCTAAATGGGGCAGTTTGAGTTGCTACTGGTACTTCTGCATTATTTAATGGCCCTCTACCAGGGTTAAATAGTTCAGAAAAGTCATATTCAAAATGAGCACCAAATCCCGCAATACCAATTCGGAAATGAGCTCCATATCTAAATTGATTCAATTCGAAATTTTCTTTTTGCTTAATTTTCTTCGTTTGCTCATTCTCTACATACTTAATTTTAGTCTTCCCATTAATTAAGTAGCCAATACTACCTCCAGCAGCCAAAAACAGTCCGCCATTATCTACTTTATTTTTATTGAAATAATATCTAAACTCAAGTGGAATATTAACATAGTTTGCTTCAAATTTAGATTTCTCAACAAAGCCATTTTCTCCTACAAGGTCTTCTCCTATGGTCTGCAATCTCACATTTCTTAATTCATCTGTTCCAGAAACAACTGCCAACGTAGTGGAATCGCCATCGAAGGCGAACTTATCAAAAGAAAAGTTGAAGCCAGCATTAAAACTAAAGTTAGAATTAGCTATTTGAACAGGATACATATATCCAATTTTGAAAGAATTATTTCCAACAGTTCTGAGATTTAAATCATCCACATCATTGTTGTAAAGCATATTTAATCCAAACGACAAGGTTAAATCTCCTTTTAAATTAGGTCGAGGTCCAAAGCTGTTTTTCTCTTGCAAATTTTGAGCTTGAACAGAAACTTTAAAAGTTAGGATTATTAGAGCTGAAATAAATAGTTTTTTCATCAGTATTTTTTTGATTTTTACTTTCGAACAACAAAGATAGCGTTTTATACAGAGGATAAATAAATAAATCCTTTTTCTTATAAGATTTTATTAATTACCTTTGCAAGCTCATTAGCAAACGTAGTTGATGAAAAAATATTGTTTGATAAGGCAATTCAACTATCAAGTAATTAAATGGCCTCGTAGCATAACTGAATAGTGCACCACATTACGGCTGTGGAGGTTGC